>JACQWK010000688.1 GCA_016209525.1 Verrucomicrobiota bacterium | reverse complement strand
TCGCCCTGCCGACTGAATGTCGGCGTTTCGGCCCGGCGCGGTCGAGCCGCAACCATAAGGGCGCGGGGCCTTCCAGGCCGCAGCGGTTCCGAAAGCCCGAGGCGCCCGAATATCTCCGAGCCTCACCTTCCGTGTGCGGCCGATGCGGCCCGGAAGGCCGCGCGCCGGAAAAATCGTCGCGGCTTGCGACGATTTCAGGCGATACTGATAGATTTCAAGTCTGCGCTACGGAGTCTCAGTGCCGCAAGGGCTCGAAAAACGCGGGAAATATCCGAGCTGGGCAATTTGCCGGCGCTCCTCCGGGGCAACGCCTTCGAAGGGGCCGAAGCCACACCATGAGCCGCTGGTCCTTCGCCGTTTCCTTTCCCGTGCTGCTGTTTGGGCTGGCGGCCTGGCTCGGCTCGGCATGGCTTTGTTACTCCAATTGGTCGCGCGGCGGCCGTCGGCGCGCGACAGCTTGGCTCGAAGGATTGAGGTTCGTGCTCATCACGTTGCTCGCCTTCACTTTGTTTCGGCCGGAGTTCGTTCGGCAAGTCCAGCGCACCGAACCTCCCGAAGTGCTCATTCTCACCGACGCCTCGGGCAGCATGAAAACACGCGATGTCGTGATTTCCAACCATGTGATCAGCCGAGTGGAATGGCTGGAGCGCGCGCGACAGAGCGAGTTCTGGAAACCCCTGGAAAACAAGGCCAAGGTCAGCCTGGAAGATTTCGCCGTGCCCCCGGCGAAGACCAACACCATAGCAGGCAAGACCGAGGAAGGCACGGATCTCAATCAGGCTCTCGAAACGGTCTTGCGGCGGCAAAGGAATTTGAAAGCGGCGTTACTGATGACCGATGGAGATTGGAACCTCGGCAAATCGCCCATCGGCGCCGCCACGCGCTTTCGCGACGAGGGGATTCCCATCTTCGCTGTGGCGGTCGGACGCGAAGCGCCGGTTCCGGACATGGCGTTGACCAGCGTCTCGCCGCCCGCCTACGGACTCTTCGGCGAACAAATCTCCATTCCGTTCCGTATCCAAAATTTTCTTCCGCGCGAGGTGAAAACGGTGATTTCCCTGCTCGACGGCGGCCGGGAAGAAGCCAAGAAGCCGGTGGTCATTCCTGCTTCCGGAGATTTGCAGGATGCGATCGTCTGGTCGCCTCGATCTGTAGGAGAACGAACGTTGACCTTGAGCCTGCCCCGGGAGCCGGACGAGACATTGCCCGAGAACAACGAGAAGGCCTTCCGCATTGCCGTCCGTTTGGAAACGCTCAAGGTGCTCGTCGTCGATTCCCTGCCTCGCTGGGAATATCGCTTCCTTCGCAACGCGCTGGAGCGCGACCCGGGCGTCGAGATGAATTGCATCCTGTTCCATCCGGGCATGAGCCCCGGCGGCGGCCGGAATTATCTCGCTTCGTTCCCCGGAACCAAAGAGGCGCTCTCGCGGTATGATGTGATTTTTCTTGGAGACGTGGGAATTGGCCAGAACGAGCTGACCGAGAAGGACGCGGAGTTGATCAAAGGACTCGTCGAACAGCAATCGAGCGGGCTGGTTTTCCTCCCGGGCCGCCGCGGGCGCCAGCTCACGCTCCTC
Source organism: Verrucomicrobiota bacterium (assembly GCA_016209525.1). Taxonomy (GTDB): domain Bacteria; phylum Verrucomicrobiota; class Verrucomicrobiia; order Limisphaerales; family SIBE01; genus VHCZ01. The sequence goes on along the minus strand of JACQWK010000688.1, from coordinate 8,348 downwards.
AAGAGCGCGCTGCAAGATCTGACGCCGGTTGTCCTGGAGACCGGCAAGCCCGAGGGAACGGGCCTGCAGAATGAATCGGCGCTTCTTCTCTCGACCGTGGGCAAGAGCCACCTGCTCACGCGTTTTGACACGGCCCCAGAGCGGAACGAAGAAATCTGGAGGTATCTGCCCGGGTTTTACTGGTCGGCCGCGGTGGAGAAGAGCCGGCCGGGTTCCGAGGTGATTGCCGTGCATTCCGCGTTGCGCAATTCCTGGGGACGAACGCCCTTGCTCGTCACGCGGCCCTCCGGCAGCGGCAAAGTGTTATTCATGGGCACAGACAGTGCCTGGCGCTGGCGCCGGGGCGTGGAGGACAAGTTTCACTATCGTTTCTGGAGCCAGGTCGTCCGATGGATGGCGCACCAGCGGCACTTGTCGGAGAAAGAAGGCATCCGCTTGAGCTTTAGTCCCGAGACACCGCAAGGGGGCGATACCGTGTTCCTGCAAACCACCGTGTTGGACGCCGGCGGTTTTCCGATTGAACAGGGACCGGTCGTGGGCAAGATCACGACGCCGTCCGGACGCACCGAGCGGCTGGAGTTCGCGGCGGTGGAGGGAGGCTGGGGTGTTTTCAAATCCAGCTTCAACCCCCAAGAAGGCGGCCCATACAAAGTCGCGGTGTCCGCAGAAAAGCACGGACGCAATCTCCAAACTGAAATCCTCGTCACCCAAGCTCAACGAGAAAAAGTTGGGCAACCCATCAATTTGGAGGTTTTGCGGGAGATCACGGGAATCACTGAAGGAGCGAGCGGAACGGCGGATTCTCTGCACCAACTCGTCCAAAAGATTTCGTTGTTGCCGGAGGCGAAGCCGATCGAAATGAGAACCCGCCTCTGGTGCGATCCCTGGTGGGGGGGCGCGATTCTGCTGCTGCTCGCCGTCTATTGGGCCGGACGCAAACTCGCTGGAATGGTCTGAGCCACCGGAATCTTGCGCCCATCGGCCAGGTTTTGACGTGCATGCGGTTTGGCTGGCCTTTCCTCCCTCACCCCGGCCCTCTCCCGCTAGGAGAGGGAGCAACAGCACGCGCCCCATGGGCAAGCCAACCGCACCCGGCTGTCGAACCGTGGCGGAGGTGTCCCCCCTCTCCCAGCGGGAGAGGGCCGGGGTGAGGGAGAAGGCCCACACAACCTAGCCGGCTCAACATGCCCAAACAGACCGCCGAGGTCAGCCCTTGGAGAGTGTTTTAAAAGTCGCTGTCCCCAACGTAGGGCAGGCTTCCAGCCTGCTTTCTGTGGGCAATTTCAAAAACAAATGGGAGGCAGGCAAGATGCCTGCCCTACTCTTAGAACACGCTCTCAGTTTTTGAAGGCTGACTCCTCCCATTCGCTAATACTTCAGGACCTTTGCTAGAAACTCACGGCTTCGCTCGTTTTGGGGATGATCGAAGACTTGTTCCGCCGCTCCGGACTCCGCGATCCGTCCGTCCGCAATCAGGGCAACCTGATCCGCGACTTGGCGGGCGAAACCCATTTCGTGCGTCACCAGGATGAAATCGCGACCCTCGTCGCGGAGTTCCTTGATCATGTCCAGCACTTCCGCGGTCATTTCGGGGTCGAGCGCGGAAGTCGGTTCATCGAAGAGCAGGAGGTTCGGTTTGATGGCGATGGCGCGAGCGATGGCGACGCGCTGGCGCTGGCCTCCGGATAATTCGGCGGGCCGCTTGGCGCCGTGGGGCTCCAACCGAAAGCGGGACAGCAATTCACGGGCGATCGTTCCGGCTTCGGCGCTGGACCGGTCATGCACCTTTTCCAGAGGCAGGGTGATATTCTCTAGCGCGGAAAGATGAGGAAAGAGATTGAAGGCCTGAAAAACCGTTCCGACCGAACGCCGATGGCGAAGCAGGTCCTCCTCTTCAAAAACCATTCGCCGATCGTTGATTTCAATCTCGCCCGCGTCGGGATATTCCAGCCCGGCGATGATCCGCAGCAAAGTCGTCTTCCCACCGCCGGAAGGGCCAATCAGCGCAAGCGTATGCGCTTTCTCAATTGACAAAGAGACCTCGTCCAGCACCCGGTGGCCATCAAAAGATTTCGAGACTCTGGCCAGTTTAAGTTTCATTCATCAGGTCTCAAACTTATGCCTCCGCTCCAGAGACCGCGTCCAAAGCGAAATCGGCAGCGTGAGAACCAAGTATCCAATCGCCAGCGGAATGTAGCTTTCGAGCGTGCTGAACGTGTTCGAGTTCACTTCGCGGGCGTTCAAAGTAAACTCACTGATCGAAATGATGGAGAGCAAGGACGAATCCTTGATCAGCGACACGAATTGTCCGGCGAGTGGCGGCAGGATCTGCCGCAACGTCTGCGGAAAAATGATATAACGATAGGTCTGGGCGCGTGTCAGACCGATCGCTTTCGCGGATTCGAGCTGTGAGTTCCCCACGCTCTCAATTCCGGCGCGGATAATCTCCGAGATGTATGCGCCGCTGAAAAACGCCAAAGTCAGGACCCCGACCAGATATCGATTCTCGACATGAAACGCATCCGCGACGACGTAGAAGAAAATGAGAATCTGAACCAGCAGCGGGGTTCCCCGCACCACTTCGATGTAAATTCTGCTGAAATAACGCAACGGCAGCCATCGGCTCCGTTGTGTGAGCGCGAAGAATAACCCGATTAAAGAGCTCAACCCCAAGGAGGCGAGACAGATCAAGATGGTCATCAGCCATCCCTGAATGAACTTCTGCCGATACCTGTAAACCGACGCCCAGTTCCAATGATAGTCGAGCTGATGAAATGAGAAGTAGAAGACGAAGCCGACAAGCAGAAAGGCGATGAAGAAATTCAACAGACGCACTGGCCAGGAGACCGGTGCCTGCGCAGAACTGGATGGGGCAAGGAATAGACGGGACAGATTCACCAAGCCGTTAGTGTTCAGTTGGGGTGGGGAGCGCACGCGCCCTCGCGTGCAGTGGTCGGCGCCCTCGCCGACCACACTGTCGTGTTGAAGCAAATCACCAACAAGTGACCCCCGTCACGTTCCAGCTCCGACCGGCCGGGTGCCGTTCAGAACACGCCAAGGGGCGCGTGTGCCCCCTGCTTCCGAATGCCGACTTACGGCTCAGAAGTAAAAAGCATACCCCATTTGCTTGAAAGCCTGTTTTTGTTCGTGCAGATAGTAGTCCCCTAGTTTCTCAAATCCTCCTTCCGCCCTGAATCTCCCGAGGAACTCGTTCACTTGCCGAGCCAATTCCAAGTTGCCTTTGCGAATGCCAATAGCCCAGGACTCCTCCTGAAAGGGCTTCAAGAGCGGTCGAGTGGTCTCTTGATTCCGCTGCCAGTTTTTGAAGGTGGACATCTGATCGTAGATGAACGCGTCGGCTTTCCCCTGCACCACTTCGAGCACGCCGGCGTCCTCCTTGTCCAGGACGAGCACTTTGGCTTCCTTGATTTGCCGCAGCGCGTACGTGTGTCCTGTCGTGCCTAGCTTCACCGCTACGGTTCTTCCGGCTTGATCCAAATCTTGTGCGGAATTGACCGGCGAGTTCCTGCCGACGAGCAAACAGAGGCCGGTCCTCAAATACGGTTCTGAAAAATCGATCGACTGCGCGCGCTCCGCCGTAGCAGTCATCGAGGAAATAATCAGATCGATTTTGGCCGTCTTGAGCGCAGGGATCAAGCCGTCAAATGGAGTGTTCTGAATCTCGACTTCTCTCGCAAGGTGCTGGCCGAGCGCCCGCGCTAAATCGACGCTGATTCCAGCGGGCCGGCCTTGCTCATCGGTCATTTCAAAGGGTGGATAGGCCAGTTCCATGCCGACCACCAGCTTGTTGCTCGGTTTCGGCGAACAGCTCGCCAGGATGGCCACGAAAAAAAGAGTCAGCCATTGAAACCTGCCTGAATGCGCACAAGCTTCGTTGCTTCGGACTCCAGGCAAGGTCGATTGCCCGACGGACGCGACGGGCCGCTCTCCCTCACCCCGGCCCTCTCCCGCTGGGAGAGGGTGCAACGGAGGCCGTGCATCGGCAAACCGCTCGCGCTCGCATCGTCGGACCGGCGTGGACGATTCCCCCTCTCCCAGCGGGAGAGGGCCGGGGTGAGGGAGAACGCTGCGCCCGATCACTAGGGGCCCAAGTCTGCCGGAAGAGTTCCTCATAGATCGTTGCTTCGAATCCATACGCTCGCTTCGCCCACACCCCACTGATACTTCCGAGCGTGCTCTCGAATCAAGAACGGCAAATCGTTGCGAGAAACAAACTGGAACGCCGGTTCTAAGCTTTGTTTCAGCATGTCGAACGTTCGAACGGATTGGCCGTCACGATCAAAGCCGCCCAGCCAGTTGTCCGCCGGCGTGAATTCCTTCAGCCAGGTGTAGGGGGAGGTTAAAATGAGCTGGCCGCCAGCCCGGACCAAGCCACTGAATCGGATCAGGCACTGCCGCGGATCGCCAAGGCGATCGATCAAGTTGGCCGCCAGCAACACGTCGAACCGCCCAATATCCGGGCGGAGGTTTTGAGCATCGCCTTGTTCAAAGGATACGCGATCCCGTTCAATTTCCAGCGGAACCAACGCCGCAGCCGACTTCATCAGGGAGCCTTCGTCAACATACTGAAAGGCAAGCGAGCCATGGCGCTGCAATACCTTCGCCGCCTCGATGAACCGATGCGAGCAATCGATTCCAATCACTTCCGTGCAGAACCGCGCCAACTCAAACGAAGCACGCCCCACGGCGCAGCCCAAGTCCAGCGCGCGCGCTTGCGGAGGAATTCGTTTTAAGTCCAAACAATCCCGCACGCACCGCACCGGAAAGTCGAGCGCATCCGATGGTCCGAAGGGATAGGGTAGGATTTCCTCCGGCGAACCGTAGTGGAAAAGCAAGTACTCGGACACCGCCTGATCTGTTTCGTAAAAGCCGCTGCTCATCAATTCAACTGGCGAATTAGCCTCGATGGGCTCTGGGCTTGCTTGCGCATGTGTTGCCGGTTCGGTTGTGCAAGCGTTCTTCCTCACCCCGGCCCTCTCCCGCTGGGAGAGGGAGAATCGTCCACAGCGGTTCGACATTTCGTCCACAACTGGTTTGTCGATGCGCGGCAGAATGACTCCCTCTCCCAGCGGGAGAGGGTAGGGGTGAGGGAGAACGCAATGACATTGCTCACGGTCGTGGTTTGTCCGTAAACCCAGTTTCCTCCGGACCGCAATAGTCAGGAAGCGGATGTGGCGCGCGTTCTTGGAGAGTCCGCCAGATCGTGTCACGAATGGCCTCTCTCTCCCGACGCAAATGCGAGCTCCAAAACCTCAGCACCTTGACTTCACGCGCCGCTAGCCAAGCATCGCGTGCCTCATCTGCTTGAAGCCGCACTGGATGTCCATGTTGAAAGCCGTCCAACTCAATGTCGAGCGAAGCCTCATTGCAGAAAAAGTCCAGGATGTGGGGGCCGAACGGAAATTGCCGCCGAAACTTGTAGGAGGAAAAACGGCGGTCGCGGAGCCAGCTCCACATGATGCGTTCGCCCCATGTCTCACGCTTTCTCAAATTGCGCGCGAGTCTGGTCTGTTTTGGATCTTGTTTGTGCATGTTGAGCCGGATCGGTTCGGCGTGCTTTCTCCCTCACTCCGACCCTCTCCCGCTGGGAGAGGGAGAAAGCGCGCAGGTTCATCGACAAATCTGCCGCGCCCGATTGATCGAACCGCGGCGGACGACTCCCCTCTCCCAGCGGGAGAGGGCTGGGGTGAGGGAGAACGCGGCATCCGACAAGCACGGTTAATCCTTTAGCCAGACTCCTATCAATCCCCTTCAAGCAGACGCCTCACATACTCGGTCACCTGAAAATCCCGCAGCACAACGCTCATTACACCATCCCGATACATCCTGACCTCAGGCACGTTGATCTCGGGCGTCTTTGTCGGGGAAAACAGAATGTCGTCGTGTGTGGCATTCTTGGCCTCCGCAAAACAGTCGGGCGTCAGCTCACCACCCAGATGATCGCTGCGTCCGGTGGCCACGTGAAAAGTCCCGAGGATTTTCTCGTCTTGAATATCGCGGCCGGACACAGGCAATTCTTGCGTTCCAAATCCGAGTTCGCCCAATTCGCCCGTCACCGGATCCGCCGCCAGTTTGCGGTTGTGAGCGTCGATAACGCTTTGCTCCCCGCGGAGCAACGTGGCTTTCCGGATTCGCCCGCCCGCGACTTTCATAATCCCTATTGTTCCTTCTTCGTATCGCATCGGGAATTGTCCCTCCGCGCCTGTCGGGACGAAATAGACTTCGCCCGCCGGCAGATTCACGACGTCCGGCTTATCACCCCGGCAAATGCCATGGCTCTTTTGAGCTTCCTGCCGTCCACAAACGACCGCGAGCTTCTGCCGCGTGCCCGCAGCCTCGAAATCGACCTCGAACCGGTCCGCGCGGGTCAAACCAAGCCGCAGCCTCTCCGCTTGCCGGCTCACTTGGTTGTAATCCACAGCCAATCCGGTCCTTAGTATGATTTCGTTCAACCCGTGCAAAGTCGCGCCACGAAAACCGTGCCGCTTGGCGGACGCCGTAAGCGGAGCGGTGGCTGAGAAGGTCGAGATGCAGAGAAAGATGTCGAACCGCGGAAAAAGATCCTCCTCAAAACTCAACTCGCGGCCCTGGATATCAATTGCCGTGGACGGAAGGTCAAGGTTGCTGCCGCCGGTCACTCGATAAGCAAACAAATCTCCGCCCTGCAATCCAAGTTGTGCGAGGCCTCCATTCTTGAGGCCTTGAAAGAAGACATCGTAGGCCAGCCGTTGGACCGTCAGATCAGGGCGTCGCAAGAACCCGAAATCGCGAACGCTGCTCGGATCATCGAGATCGATCAGAATGGCGAGCCTTTCACCGCCCTTGGGAGCGAACACTGTCTCCAGCAGCCGCATCAAGCTAAACGGCGGAAATCGCTTCAATGATTCATCCATACTGATCGGAATTTGGCGTTCACAATTCGCAAGACCCAATCTTCCAGAAAAGCCACGCGGCGTCTAGGACGCATGACAGAATTCTATGCTTCGTAGCGCAGATTTGTAATCTGCTGTAGCGCCGATTTGAAATCGGCGGCAGTTCGTGCGTTCCCCAGGTTGCAAACCTGCGATACGGCAGATTGAAAATCTGCGCTACCAAGATTCCCGTCCTGCGCACCGGCGTCCATTGCGTACAAATTGCGGCTTGACTAGATTTCGGCCGAGGGCTCATTTGAAGCTATGCCTGCCATCAATCGTCGCCAATTCATTCACACCGGCACTACAGCGCTAGCCCTCGGCTCGTTGGGTGGCCTGGCGTGGGCGGACTACTCAAAAATCCGAATCGGCGTGACCGATTGGAACCTCCGGCACTCCGCCAAGCCGACGTCCGCTGAATTTGCCAAGAGCATCGGCTTCGACGGCGTAGAAATCAGTTTGGGCCGCGCGCTCGACCATCTTCCATTGAGTGATTTATCCTTGCAGGAAGAATTCATTGCCCAGGCCAAGAAGCTTCACTTTCCCATCGCCTCGACTTGCCTGGACATTCTGCACCAGAACTATCTTAAAAACGATCCGCTGGCCAAACGCTGGGTGGCGGAATCCATTCCGATCACCCGCAAACTCGGGGCGCGCGTGATTCTTTTGCCGTTTTTCGGCAAGGGCAAATTGGAGACAAAAGCGGAGATGGACTCCGTCGGAGATTTTCTGAAGGAAGTCGGTCCCGAGGCGGAGAAGGCCGGCGTAATTCTCGGCCTCGAAGACACGATCTCCGCCGAGGATAACGCCCGGATTTTGGATCGAGCACAGTCGAAAGCGGTGCTGGTCTATTACGATGTTGGGAATTCACAGAATAACGGCTTCGACATCTACAAAGAAATCCGCTGGCTCGGCAAAGATCGGATCGGCGAATTTCACCTGAAAGACAATCCAAGGCTGATGGGCCAAGGATTGATTGACTTCCCGAAGGTTGTCCAAGCGATTGTCGAGATCGGATTCAGCGGCTGGGCGCATCTGGAGACGGTCGCGCCTTCGGGGAACGTGAGGGACGACATGAAGAAGAATCTGGCTTACATCCGGGGGTTGTTCGCCAAGTATTGATCAACTATGGCCACCTACATCACACTGATCCGATTCACCGAACAAGGCGCGAAAAACTTCCAGAAATCACCCAACCGCGCTGCTGCATTCGAAGCGGCGGCCGAAAAAGTGGGAGCTAAGGTCCGCGTGGTTTACTGGACATTGGGCGAGTACGACGGAGCGATCATCTTCGATTCTCCCGACGAAGAAACGGCCACGAGCCTGATGCTGGCGCTCGGGTCGCTGGGCAACGTTCACACCACTACGCTCCGAGCCTTCAGCGCGCCGGAGATGAACGCCATCATCGCGAAAGCG
>JACQWK010000014.1 GCA_016209525.1 Verrucomicrobiota bacterium | reverse complement strand
TCTGAGAATCGCTTTCGCGAGGAGCAACTTGACACTGCCACCGTTGTTTTCTCCCCCCCCCACGACGCAGGAGTGGCAGAGGGTCGGGGAGAGGGCAACCTCCTGTGGTGACCGTGGCCAGACGTGGTTGGATGGAACGCTCCTCCTCTCCCCGGCCCTCTCCTCCCCTTCATGGAGGAGAGGGAGTTACGCCGTTGGAGATTCGGTGGGAGTGTCAAGTTGCGCCCGCTCTCGCGGAAAAGATCGCCTTCCTCCTACGGCTTCGCCACGCCATCGGAATGCAACAGGCGCGTCGTGTGGCGGGCAATCATCAACTCTTCGTTGGTGGGAATCACACGCACGGCGCATCGGCTTGTCGTGGCACTGATGACGTCCGCGCCGGCGGCGTTTCTCCGTTCATCCACCTGCACGCCGAGAAACTCGAGCGCCTGGCAAATCTCGAAGCGCACGGGCGCCGCCCGTTCGCCGATCCCGCCTGTAAACACGAGGAGATCCAGCCCGCCCATGGCGGCGGCCAACGCCCCGATGAACTTCCGAGCTTGGTAACAGAAAAGCGAAACGGCCATCGCCGCCGACGGAGCGTTCTCCCGATGTTCCAGGAGCGTCTTCATATCCGAGCTGAAGCCGGAGACGCCCACCAGTCCGGATCGGAAGTTCAGCAAATCGTTCAGCTCATCCGGACCGTAGCCCCGTTCGCGCATCAGATAAATAACCGCGCCGGGATCCAAATCACCGCAGCGTGTGCCCATGACGAGACCGGAGGTGGGAGTGAAACTCATGGTGGTGTCCACAGGCCGGCCATCCATCACGGCGGCCATGCTCGCCCCGTTCCCCAAATGGGCGATGACGGTGCGTCCGCGGTGCCCGGTTCCGAGCGACTCAAGAATGAACTCATAGGAAAGCCCGTGGAAGCCATACCGCCGGACGCCTTGGTCCCAGAGGTAGGAAGGAAGGGGCAAACGCTGCGCGACTTCGGGCATGCGCCGGTGAAAAGCAGTGTCGAAGCAGGCCACTTGCGGAACCTCGGAATGGCGTGCGCCTAAGGCTTCCATGATCGTCAGCGCGCTCGGGAGGTGCAGCGGAGCAAAACGGATCAGGTCGCGCAACGCACTCAGCAATGCGGCATCGACGCGCTGAGGCGCGGCATAGTTCGGGCCTCCGTGAACGACGCGGTGCCCGATCGCTTGCGGCTGCGGCGTATCCTCGCGGCTTAAGACATCCATGATCGCCTGACATGCCGCCGCATGGTTGGCAAATTTGACCTCGTCATTTGCGGTGACCCGGTTATCCCCGTCTCTTGCGTAGAGGCGTCCTCCCGGAAAGCCGATGCGGTCGGCGAGACCACGCATCAACAAGGCTTCTTGATCTTGTTCGATTCGATACAGCGCAAACTTGAGCGATGAAGAACCGCTGTTCAGGCAAAGAATGGTGTGCGGAGTGGTCGCTGGAATCATAAATAGCCTCCCCTAGTCCGGCACATGCACAGGAAAGTTGAATCGACGAACCGCTCGGAGCGCGGGCGGCTCGCCCGCACACTCAGAAAAGCCAGCGAAACTTGCGGGCAAGCCGCCCGCACTTCCAATACGCAGGTCCATGAAAAGCGTTCCTGGCGATCTACCAGGCATTGAGACCATGAACCGTAGCTGCCGACGTGAGGAGGCGGATTTCGGTTTCAACCGCACGGTTCGCCTCGTCACCTCGGCGGCTACGAACCCTCGGTTCATGGAGAGTCGTTCAAGCGATTGCCGGGCATATCCACCCGGCTGTCGAGGCCGCCTCCAGACAAATCGACCGAAGCTTCGGGAAGATCAACTCGAATGACGGGAGGACGTTGCCCGCTTGGCCGGCGCCGGGGCGCTCTCTATCCCATCGGGAACAGGGCGGCATTTGCCATGCGAGAATCGCGCTGGAAATTGCCGAATGGGTGGCAAGCTGGAAGCCTGTCCTACGCTGGAAACCCGCGCTCCAAGCCGTCTTTTCAGCCCGGCCATTTCCAGTCGCGAATCTCGGGCATGTCGTCGCCCCATTTCATGATGTAATGCCTGTGCTCGATCAGTCTGTCGCGAACTTGCTGCTTCAGATAGGCCGCGTTGGCGCCGAGTTTCGGAACGCGATCGATCACATCGGAGACGAGACTGAAGCGGTCCAGCTCGTTTCGGACGACCATATCGAAAGGCGTGGTCGTGGTGCCTTCTTCCTTGTAGCCGCGGACGTGGAGGTTTTTGTGGTTGGTTCTGCGGTAGGTCAGCCGGTGGATCAACCACGGATAGCCGTGATAGGCAAAAATGATCGGCTTATCGGGGGTGAACAAAGTGTTGAACTCCTTGTCGGAAAGCCCGTGAGGATGCTCCTCTTTAGGTTGCAAGGTCATGAGATCAACGACGTTGATCACTCGAATTTTCAGTTCGGGCACATTCTGCCGGAGGATATCGACCGCGGCCAAGGTCTCCAGCGTCGGCACGTCCCCGGCGCAAGCCATCACGACATCCGGTTCGCTGCCTTTGTCGTTGCTCGCCCATTCCCAAATGCCGATCCCGGCCGTGCAGTGTTTGATGGCCGCGTCCATGGTCAACCACTGCAATTGCGGCTGTTTGCCGGCGACGATGACGTTGATGTAGTTGCGGCTTCGCAGGCAGTGGTCGGTGACTGAAAGCAGTGTGTTCGCGTCCGGCGGGAAGTACACGCGGATGATGTCGGCCTTCTTATTGACCACATGATCGATGAAGCCGGGATCTTGGTGGCTGAAGCCGTTATGGTCCTGGCGCCAGACATGGGAGGTCAACAAATAGTTCAACGACGCGATCGGGCGCCGCCAAGGGATTTCCCTTCGCGTCACTTTCAGCCACTTGGCGTGCTGATTGAACATGGAATCGATCAGATGGATGAAGGCTTCGTAGCAGGAAAAAAAGCCATGCCGCCCGGTGAGCAGATAACCTTCGAGCCAGCCTTGGCACGTGTGTTCGCTCAGAATTTCCAGAACCCGGCCGTCATTGGCCAAATGGTCGTCCTCCGGGAGCGTTTTCGCCACCCAAGTGCGATTGGTCACTTCGAACACGGCGCCGAGCCGATTCGAAGCGGTTTCGTCCGGGCCAACGATCCGGAAGTTCCGCTCCTTCGAGTTTCGCTTCATGATATCGCGCATGAAGCCGCCCATAATGCGGATCGATTCGGCGGTGGTCTGCCCGGGCTTCGCGACATCGATGGCGTAATCTTTGAAGTCCGGCATCTTGAGATCCCGCAAAAGGATTCCGCCATTGGCGTGAGGGTTGGCGCCCATGCGCCGGGCGCCGCGCGGCGCCAGTTCGGCCAACTCTGGCCGGAAGGTGCCGTTCTTGTCGAACAGGTCATCCGGTTTGTAGCTCTTCATCCACTCTTCCAGCAATTTCACGTGACCCGGAACGGTGGCCATTTCGGAGAAAGGAACTTGGTGCGAACGCCAGTAATCTTCGGTCTTCTTGCCGTCCACTTCCTTGGGGCCGGTCCAGCCTTTGGGAGTTCGCAAGATGATCATGGGCCAGACCGGCCGCTTGGAAAGTCCTTTGGTCCGGGCCTCGTGTTGAATGGCCTGGATATCCGCCATCACCTGGTCGAGCGTTTGCGCCATCAATTGGTGCATGGCTTCAGGTTCCGAACCTTCGACAAAATACGGTTTGTAACCGTAACCCAGGAACAGATTGTTCAGTTCCTCGTGGCTGATCCGCGCGAGCAGCGTCGGATTGGCGATCTTGTACCCGTTCAGGTGCAGGATCGGCAGGACCGCGCCGTCATGCACCGGATTGAGGAACTTGTTGGAATGCCAGGAGGCGGCCAGCGGACCGGTCTCCGCCTCGCCGTCGCCCACCACGCAAGCGACGATTAAATCCGGATTGTCAAAGGCCGCACCATAGGCGTGAGAGACGGCGTAGCCGAGTTCTCCTCCTTCGTGGATTGAACCGGGTGTTTCCGGCGCGACGTGGCTGGGAATTCCGCCGGGAAAGGAGAATTGTCTGAAGAGCTTCTTTATGCCCTCGGCGTCCTGAGAGATGTCCGGATAGACTTCGCTGTAGGTTCCTTCGAGGTAGCAGTTGGCCACGATACCCGGCCCTCCATGACCGGGGCCAATGATGTAGATCATGTTCAGGTCCTGCTTTTTGATGACCCGATTGAGGTGGAGGTAGAGAAAATTCAAGCCCGGCGTCGTGCCCCAATGCCCGAGCAGCCGCGGTTTCACATGCTCGATCCGGATGGGTTCTTTTAACAGCGCGTTGTCGAGCAAGTAAATCTGGCCGACGGATAGGTAGTTGGCCGCCCGCCAGTATGCGTTCATCTTGCGAAGTTCGTCGGGCGATAGCGGCCCGGTCACGGCGCTCTGGGCGCCTTTCGATAGTTTTGCTTTGTCTGTCATAAACTCTCCAAGCGTTTTGATGTTAAGGCCTCATTTCGCCGGTGGCGGCGCTTCGGCCACGGCGCCGACTTTGCACGGCTGGACATGCCAAATGTCGGAGGCGTACTCACGAATCGTCCGGTCCGAAGAGAACTTGCCCGCCCGCGCCACATTGAGAATAGCCTTTCGATCCCATCCGCTGCGGTCTTTGTACGCCGCGTCCACCCGTTCCTGGGTCTCGACATAACTCCGCAGGTCGGCCAGGAGCATATAATGGTCGCCCCAATCCAGAAGCGACTGGACCACCGGTTTGAAAACTCCGGGCTCGAGCATGCTGAAGAAATCCCGCTCGATCAAGTCCAGCGCGTGTCGAACTTCCTCATCGTGGTGGTAAATGTCCCAAGGATTGTAAGCCGCGCGGCCCTTTTCGACCTCCTCCGCCGTCAGACCGAAGATGAAGATGTTCTCCTGCCCAACTTCCTCGAGGATTTCCACGTTCGCTCCGTCCAGCGTCCCGACGGTAACCGCCCCGTTAAGCTGCAGCTTCATGTTGCCCGTGCCGGAGGCTTCGGTTCCAGCGAGTGAGATTTGTTCGCTCACATCGGCGGCCGGGATGATTTTTTCGGCCAGTGAAACCCGGTAGTTCGGCAGGAACACGACCTTGATTTTGCCGTTGACTTGGAGGTCGCGGTTGATGACCTCGCCCACCTGGTGAATCAACTTGATGATGAGTTTCGCCATGGCATAACCAGGCGCCGCTTTCGCAGCAAAGAGGAACGTGCGCGGGACCATGTCGAGAGCCGGATTCTGTTTGAGCCGGTTGTAAAGGATGATCGTATAAAGCACCAGCAGGAGTTGCCGCTTGTACTCGTGGAGCCTTTTCACTTGGACGTCGAAGAGCGACTCCGGCGAGACGACAATCTTCAACTCGCGTTCGATGTGCTCCGCTAAGGCCGCTTTGTTTTGCTGTTTGGCCGACCGGAATTTCTCGCGAAAGGCGGCGTCATCGGCCAGCGGTTCGAGTTTGCGGAGCTGTTCCAAGTCCGTGATCCAGCCGTCTCCGATGGATTCCGTGATCAATCGGGCCAGCGGCGGATTGGCTTTCAGCAGCCATCGGCGCGGGGTGATGCCGTTGGTCTTGTTGTTGAATTTGGCCGGCCAAAATTCGGCGAAGTCGTGAAGCACTCTCTCTTTCAGCAGTTGGGTGTGCAAAGCGGCGACACCGTTCACGGAGGAGGACCCGACGATGGCCAAGTGGGCCATGCGAATATTCTTGTGGGCGCCTTCTTCAACGAGGCTCATGCGGCGCAAGCGATCGGAGTCCAACGGATATCGGGTCGCGACCTCTCGCATGAAACGGGCGTTGATCTCATAGATGATCTGGAGGTGACGTGGCAACAACCGCCCGAACATATCCACCGGCCACCGTTCGAGTGCTTCAGGGAGGATGGTGTGGTTGGTGTAACCGGTCGATGCGGTCGTGATCCGCCAGGCTTCATCCCAACCGAGCCGCTCTCGATCCACCAGCAACCGCATGAGTTCGGGAATCACCAGGGAAGGATGCGTGTCGTTGAGCTGCATGAAGACTTTCTCCGGGAACGCTTCCCAAGGATTGCCGTCGGACTTGAACCTTCTCAAAATGTCCTGCAAGGAGCAGGATACAAAGAAGTACTCCTGTTTGAGACGCAGTTCTTTGCCTTCAAAGACGTTGTCATTCGGGTAGAGGACCTTGGTCAGGTTTTCGGAGAAGACCTTGTTCTCGACGGCATCGACATACGAACCCCTGTTGAAATCGTCCAGGTTGAATTCCTCGGCCGCTTTGGCGGACCAGAGCCTCAAGGTATTGACTGTGCCTCCTCCATAACCGACGACGGGCAGATCGTAGGGCATGCCAATTACCGTCTTGGTGTCCGCCCAGTGCCATGCTGTTCCCTGCGGGCCGGGTCGCGGCTCGACGTGACCTTCGAACTGCACTTCGAAGGAGAATTCAGGATGCGCGATTTCCCAGGGGTAGCCGAGCTTCAGCCAGTCGTCCGGTTGCTCCACTTGGTAGCCGTTCACGACCTTCTGGTTGAAAATCCCGAAATCGTAACGGAGGCCATAGCCGATGGCAGGAAGATTCATGGTGGACAATGAATCCATAAAACAGGCCGCCAACCTGCCGAGGCCGCCATTGCCGAGGCCCGCGTCCGCCTCATAGTCCCGGAGATCATTCCAATCGAGCCCGAGTTGGGAAAGGGAGTCGCGACAGAGGTCCTCCATTTTCAGGTTGATCACATTGTTGCCAAGCAGCCGCCCGATGAGGAACTCCAAAGAGAGGTAGTAAACCCGTTTCACGTTCTGCTTGTGATGCGTCTGTTGAGTGGCCATCCATCTTTCCGTCAACCGATCTCGCACCGCCCGAGCCAGGGCGTAATAGCGATCCCGATCCGTGGCCGTGTAACGGTCCTTTGCGAGCGAGTAGCGAAGATGCTGTTCGAAGTCCTGCCGTAGGCTGTCGGCCGTCATGCTGACGCGGAAGTCGGTTTCTTGTCGATGTTGGGGGCTCGATTTCTTGCTCATTGTGTTCTCCTGCCGATTTGACTGATTCCGATTACCCGGACACCGCCGCTCGCTCGTTGGACAAAGAATCCTCAGGAACACCTCGTCTGAATCGTCTTCGTCAACGCTGTTGTCAGCGAGGCTAACCTACCCTTCCAAGCGGGGCTTCGCGGAAATTGGCGGTTGCTAGTCGAATTTTGCTCTGGTCTCGGCGGCCTTGGCTAGAAATCGCCCTAATTCTCCGCCTGGCGCCAAGCATGATCCTGTGGTACATGTTCTCTTCGAGAGCTGCCGGAGCCTATGAAAAAGATCATTCTGAGCGGTGCCATTATCTTTTTGGTTGCGGTTGTACTCGCCGCCGTAGTTGTCTCGTTTTTCCCGGGCCGGGCAGTTAAAAAGACCTTGGAAGTAGTGGGGCCGGAAGTGGCTAAAGTGGACTTTCGCCTCAAGGAAGTGAATTTGTCTGTTTGGTCGGGCAAAGGAGAGCTGCGAGGTCTTGTCGTCGGCAATCCGGAGGGCTTTAAGACCAGGTCGGCGATTAACCTCGGAAGTGTCAGTCTGGCTCTGAAGCCGTCATCCCTGCTCTCAGAGAAAATCATCATTCGATCAATTCATGTCCACGCCCCGGAAGTGACCTTCGAAGGCGGTCTCCGCGGGAGCAATCTCAGCAAGGTCCTCGATAACATTGAAGCTGCGACCAACGGCCAAGAGGTTCGAACGGAGGGAACGGATGAAAAGGCTGGAAGAAAAATCCAGGTTGATGAACTTGTCATCACAGGCGGCAGAATCAACTTGAGCATGACCGCTCTCCAAGGGAAATCCGCTCCCGTGCCCTTGCCGGATATCCACTTGACTGGCTTGGGCAAAGGCCCGGACGGCATCACGGCTCGGGAGCTTCTGAAGCATTTTCTCAAAACGATGCTCCAGAAGACTGTGAGCACGGTCGGTGGAGCACTCGGCGACATTACCAAAGGGCTCAGCGAGACAGCCAAAGATGCAGCCAAAACCACGCTGGAAAATGCGGGCAAGGCGACCAAGGGCGTTCTTGATTTGCTGAAGCGGAAGAAACCATAGTCCCTGGTCGCCGATGCTTGACGGTGCCTAGGTCATCCTTGAACATCCCCATTGAGCGATATGCACCTCGATCTCGATGCAGTTAGGCGAACATTCTTACGAAGCCTTTTGGCCGGCGCTGTGACCCTGTCAGGTTGCGGACAAAACGGAGGCAGCTCTGTCGGTCATTCGGGAAGTGAGGCTGGCCCCCACGACACCGCCAAATCGCCCCGATCCACAAAAGGAACCATTGGCCTCTCGGTGTTGACGCTGACGAATCCGTTCTTCAAGGAGATTGCAGAGAAGATGTCCGAGGAGGCGCGCAAACACGGCTATGGCGTTCTGGTCGTGAGTGGTGAATTCGACGTCGCCAAACAGCACAACCAAGTGAAGGACTTTATCGTGAAGAAAGTCGTGGCGATCGCTTTGACCCCTTGTGATTCCAAGGCGATTGGCGCTGCGATCCAGGAAGCCAACCAATCGGGCATCCCCGTTTTCACTGCCGACATCGCTTGCCTTGCACCAGGGGCTAAGGTTGTTTCGCACATCGCGACGGACAATTACAGCGGCGGGAAAGAAGCAGGCATTGCTATGATTGAGGCGTTGGGAGAGTCGGGCGGCAAAATCGCAATTCTGGACCATAAAGTCGTCGAGTCCTGTATTCTGCGGGTTCAAGGATTCAAAGAAGCCATTGAAAGCCATAATCGGAATCGTGCTGCGGGAAGGATTCAAATCGTCACAGAACTCCCTGGAGGCGGCGTGAAAGACCAAGCCTTCAGAGTCACCGAGGATCTCCTTCAGGCCCATCCAGATCTCGCCGGCATTTTTGCCATTAACGATCCGTCCGCTCTCGGAGCTCGCGCCGCTCTGGAGAAGACGGGGAAGGCAAATCAGGTCAAGATTGTCGGCTTTGACGGGCAACCCGAAGGCAAGCAAGCCATCAAAGATGGGAAGATTCACGCTGATCCGATTCAGTTCCCAGATAGAATCGGCGCGGAGACAGTTCGGGCGATCGTGCGCCATTTTGCGGGCGAATCAGTGCCACCCCAGCTATTGATCCCAACGGCTCTCTATCGCCGAGGGGATGCCGAGAGAGACCCAACCTTGCGATAGGTCTCCAGCCGGAACTCTTTCAGTTCCCCCCAGCCAGTCGCCAAGGTTGCGCACGATGACCAAATGGTGTGCCAACCCAGAGAGACAACGTCTGAATTATTGCGTCAGACTGGCGCGATTGTCCCAGTAACCTAGGGTTTGGATCTGGACCATTTGTGATCTCAAACTGTTCAAGGGAAGCCACTTGTGATCTTGTTAGACCCTCTGGCATTGGTGGTGCTTAACGCGGATTCCTGAATCGAACACTGAACCGTATGGCAAAAGTACTTGGCATTGATCTTGGAACGACGAACTCATGCATGGCGGTGATGGAGGGCGGTGAGCCGGTCGTGTTGGAGAACAGCGAGGGCAAACGGACCACTCCCTCAGTAGTGGCTTTCACCAAAAGCGGTGAACGTCTGGTTGGAGATGCCGCCAAACGTCAGGCCGTCACGAATCCTCGAAACACAATCTACTCCATCAAGCGGTTCATGGGGCGCAAATACGAAGAGGTGAACGAGGAGATCAAGCGCGTTCCGTACAAAGTCGTCCGAGCCGCGAATGGGGATGCAGCGGTGGAGGTGGAGGCGGAAGCAAAATCCAAGATTTTTAGCCCACCGGAAATCTCGGCGATGATCTTAGCCAAGCTCAAGGCCGACGCGGAGATGCGATTAGGCGAAAAGATCACCCAAGCCGTCATTACGGTTCCTGCGTATTTCAACGATTCACAACGGCAAGCAACCAAGGATTCCGGACGGATCGCCGGACTCGAGGTCTTGAGGATAATCAACGAGCCGACAGCAGCGTCTTTGGCCTACGGCTTGGACAAGAAGACGGACGAGAAGATTGCCGTTTATGATCTGGGCGGTGGCACGTTTGATATTTCAGTGCTGGAGATCGGCGATGGAGTATTCGAGGTCAAAGCCACCAATGGGGACACTCATTTGGGGGGGGACGATTGGGATGCGCGGATCATGGATTGGATCCTGGACGAATTCAAAAGGGAACAAGGGATGGATTTGCGCAAGCAGCCCGATGCCCTGCAACGAATCAAGGAAGAGGCGGAGAAAGCGAAGATCGCGCTGAGCAGTGCGCAGCAGTATGAGATCAATTTGCCATTTATCACTGCCGACGCCAGCGGCCCAAAGCACATCAGTTTGAAGGTGACGAGGGCAAAGATGGAGCAGTTATGCGATGATCTTTTCGAGCGCACGGTCGTGCCGGTCAGGAATTGTCTCAAGGACGCCGGAATCACCGCCGACCAAATCAATGAGCTGGTACTGGTGGGAGGAATGACGCGGATGCCTCGAGTCGTCGAGACCGCCCACGGCCTTGTGAACAAGCCGCCGCATCAGGGAGTCAACCCGGATGAAGTCGTAGCGGTGGGAGCCGCCATCCAGGGCGGCGTACTCAAAGGGGAAGTCAAAGACGTCCTGTTGCTGGACGTAACTCCGCTATCATTGGGGATCGAGACCCTTGGCGGTGTTTTCACCAAGCTTATCGAGCGCAACACGACGATCCCAACGAGAAAGTCTGAGATCTTCTCGACCGCCTCTGATAGCCAGCCGGGAGTGGAGATTCATGTCCTGCAGGGAGAGCGGCCTCTCGCAAGAGACAACAAGACGATTGGCAAATTTCACCTGACAGATATCCCGCCCGCCCCGCGGGGAGTGCCGCAGATTGAAGTGACTTTCGACATCGACGCGAACGGCATCTTGCACGTCAGCGCCAAAGACCTGGGCACAGGGAAGGAACAGAAGATCACCATCACCGCCTCGAGCGGTTTGAACAAGGACGAAGTGGAGCGAATGCGCAAAGACGCGGAGGCGCATGCCGAGGAGGATCGGAAGCAGAGGGAAGAAATTGAAACTCGGAATGAGGCCGACAATGCGGTGTACCGCAGCGAGAAGATGCTTCGGGACAATGCCGACAAGATTTCCAGCACCGACAAGGCGAAGATTGAGAAAGCGGTCGCCGAAGTCAAAGAGGCATTGAAAGGGAGCGACAGCCGGACGATCAAGGGAGCGAGCGAACGTTTAACCGAAGCGTGGCAGGCGGTCTCCGCAGAACTTTACAAGGCAGCGGCGGAAAAGGCCAAAACCGGGAGAAAGCAAGGGGGTCCCGAATCTGAAAACCGGGGCGGTGGGAAAGGGGAGGGCAACAAGGACGAAGGGCCCATTATCGATGCCGAAGTTGTGGACGAGAAGAAGTAAGAAGTATCGGTTAAGAGATCTCGGGTCTCACGCTTTCAGAGACGCCAGGCGTGCTGGCGCGAAGTGAAGCCAAACATTTTTCCCGCGACGAGTGCCGCGGGATTTGATTCGAACTCAATCAAAACACCAAAAAAAACGAAACCAACAAAGCGTATGGCGATTAACGTAAAACCACTCGGCGACCGCGTTCTGGTCGAGCCGGTGGAAGAGAAGGAAGTAAAAAAGGGAGGTATCATCATTCCAGATTCGGCCAAGGAGAAGCCGATGGAAGGCATTGTGGTCGCTCTCGGCACGGGCAAGACCGATGACAACGGGAAGAAGATTCCCTTTGAAGTCAAAGTGAAAGACCGCGTGCTGGTCAGCAAATATGGCGGCACCGAAATCAAACTGGACGGCAAGGAGTACAAGATTCTCAACTCCGACGATATCTTGGGTATCATCGAATAACTCCATAACCATAAGAACTCGTAAGCGAAGGAACTAACCTATGGCAGCAAAGCAATTACTTTTTGACGAGGCAGCCCGTCAGGCGATCCTCAAGGGCGTCTCGAAACTCTCGAAAGCGGTGACAGCAACGTTGGGACCGAAGGGTCGCAACGTCGTTCTCGACAAAAAATTCGGCTCCCCCACCGTGACCAAAGACGGCGTCACGGTCGCGAAGGAAATCGAATTGGAAGACCCGTACGAGAATATGGGAGCCCAGATGGTGCGCGAGGTCGCCAGCAAGACCAGCGACGCGGCCGGTGACGGCACCACGACCGCAACCGTGCTCGCCGAGTCCATCTTCCGTGAGGGGCTCAAGTACGTCACCTCCGGGGCGAACCCGATTGGTATCCAACGCGGGATCATGAAAGCCGTCGGCGCCGCCGTGGATCAATTGGCCAAGATCGCCAAGAAAGTCAAAGACAAGGAAGAAATCAAACAGGTGGCCACCGTGTCGGCCAACTGGGACACAACCATTGGCGAGATCATCGCCGATGCCATGGATAAAGTCGGCAAGGACGGGACGATCACGGTCGAAGAAGCCAAATCGATCGAGACGACCCTGGAGGTGGTTGAAGGCATGCAGTTCGACAAGGGGTATCTGTCGCCGTATTTCGTCACCAACGCCGAGACCATGGAATGCAAACTGGAGGAAGCCTACGTTCTGATTTACGAGAAGAAAATCACCAGTTTGAAGGACTTGTTGCCCATCTTGGAGAAGATCGCCAAAGTCGGTAAGCCGCTCTTGATCATTGCGGAGGAGGTCGAGGGCGAAGCGCTCGCCACGCTGGTGGTGAACAAACTTCGAGGCACACTGAACGTTTGCGCGGTGAAGGCTCCCGGGTTCGGTGATCGGCGCAAGGCCATGCTCGAAGACATCGCGATTTTGACCGGCGGCAAATGCATCACCGAAGACCTCGGTATCAAGCTGGAGAATTTGCAGATTGAAGATCTGGGTCGAGCCAAGAGCGTAGTGGTGGACAAGGAAAACACCACGATCGTGGAGGGTTACGGAAAGTCCTCGGAGATTCAAGGCCGTGTGAATCAGATTCGTCGGCAGATTGAGGAAACGACCAGCGATTACGACCGGGAAAAGCTTCAAGAACGGTTGGCCAAGCTGGCAGGAGGTGTCGCGGTGATCAATGTCGGAGCTGCGACGGAAACTGAAATGAAAGAGAAGAAGGCGCGTGTGGAGGACGCTCTGCATGCGACGCGAGCCGCGGTCGAGGAAGGCATCGTGCCGGGCGGTGGCGTGGCGTTGCTGCGATGTTTGCCTGCGATTGACTCACTGAACTTGAAGGACGAAGACGAGAGTATTGGAGTGGACATCGTAAAGCGGGCCGTTGAATTCCCGACACGAGCATTGGCGGACAACGCAGGCGTGGAAGGGTCCGTGGTCGTCGAGGAGGTCAAGAAACGGAAGGGCAACGAGGGATACAACGTCGCAACAAGCGAATATGAAGACTTGGTGAAAGCGGGGGTTGTTGATCCGAAAAAGGTCACACGAACCGCTTTACAGAACGCGGCCTCGATAGCGGGGCTTCTTCTGACGACCGAATGCCTCATCACCGAAATCCCTGAAAAAGAAAAGCCCGCGCCTCCCGGCGGCGGTCACGGGGGCATGGGTGGTATGGATTACTAAATCATTCGGGCTTCCGAGGATCCCAGAAGGAGAAGAACGAGGTTGGCGCAAGCCAGCCTCGTTCGCTTTGCCGGGGTCGGTCCCGGGCGTGCGCCAGCCAGTTTTTCGGTTCCATGCAGTGGAGCAATTGTGAACAATTGTGAATCTCCTTCCTGCAAAGAGATCGAATTCCGTGCCACGAAGCGCGTTCCGCGCAGCCTAATTCCCAAATTGAGAGGCGCCTTGACCCTGACTGGCTCAGGCACGATAATTGGAGAGTTCGTTTGGGGGCGTACTGGCTTCGACTTGGGTAACAAGCCAGAGGCGGCATGCCGAGGATGGTTCGTTGGCCTCGTTAATCATCGAACCGAACATTAAAAGCTAACCAAGAATTAGCTCTCGCGGCCTAATACCGCCGCGACGTTCACCGCTGGACACCTGCTA
>JACQWK010000665.1 GCA_016209525.1 Verrucomicrobiota bacterium | reverse complement strand
GCGATTTAACGGCGATTCGGCCCATGTTGCAGATCGGATCACGAGATTTCGGGATGAAATTTTCAAAAATATGTTAGAGGCCACTTCGACGAACCGTAATGCGCTTGTTTTAGGCCTAGTTCGCAGTTTTCGCAAACCACCGACAAAGAAAAGCAAGCCACCGTTAGCGCGCGGCGATCCAGTCGTGCTACTTGGATGGGCATGCAAATGAAACTGCGATTCCGAAATCGATGGTCGGCTGACCCGCTGGTGGGCTTCACCTTGATTGAGTTGCTCGTCGTGATCGGCATCATTGCGATCCTGAGCAGCATGCTGTTGCCCGTGCTTGCGTCCGCGAAACAGAAAGCACAGCGGATCGCCTGCGGCTCGAATCTGCGCCAAGTCTATCTCGCCTTCGCCATGTATGCGGATGATCACGGCGACGCACTACCGCCCAAGTTCGAGATCAAGAAAAGCGTGCTCAAACCCGAGGACGTGCTCAAAGGGAAACAACTGCAATCTCTCACGAATGGCTTGCAGACCGTGCTGGCGCCCTATTTGGGGAACTCGCTCTCAAGCCACTTTGATCCATCCGGCTCTATCCGCGCGTCGCGCGTCTTCCGCTGTCCCTCCGACGCCGGAGATTTCGTCAGCAAAGTGCCAGTAGTCGAGCGGAAGGGAGTCAGCTACGAAGCGGAAGGCTACGAGTCGAATCGGAAGGATGGGGACGAGGAGAAAAACCGATTCTCGTTGGCGGCAACACGCGACATTGCACGCGATCTGTTCAAGCCGTGGGACACCGATGAACCGCTCAAGGTGATGGAAAAAGTCGCCAAGGGTGAACTCGGTCCGGTGAAGTGGCACGCGAAGTTTTACCACAAGCTCATGGGCGACGGCCATCTCGTGGCCGTGCGCAGCAAAGCGGAAGACAAACAGTCCAAAGGCGAGGGATCGGATGACTGAACTTATATGACAATCGAGAATCAAGCGCCCGCCCAAAAGCCGGCCAGATCGAAGCACTGGCTCCTGGCGAAGTCCCGCCAATGGCACGCCTGGGGCGGTCTGACCGCAGGTCTGTTCCTGCTCCTCATGGGAACCTCCGGCATTGTGCTGAATTACAAGATCCCGGTGTTCGAGGCGTTGGGGCTGGAAACGGGGCCGCGCCAGACCAGCCCGGAGAACAGGAAAAAGTCCAAGTCCTCCGATGCAGTATTTACAACCACCACCGGTTTGGCGGCGGCCTCGATCAGCGTGGATCACGTGCTGGAGCTGGCTCGGCAAGAATGGGGCGACGCAGCGTTGGAACGCATCGAACTGAAAGACGAGCGCGGCGAATTGATCTACAAAGTCAAACGCCGCGCCGGCGCTGAGTTGTGGGTCAACGCCGTCACCGGCGCGCACTTCGTCAAAGAGCAACCCGGAAGGCCGGCTCGGGGCAGTGTGGGCGGGACTATTGCCCCGCGATTTGACTGGGGCAAGTTTCTCCTCGATCTGCACACTGGCAAGATCGGCGGCGAAGTGGGCAAAGCCATTGTGTCCACGGTCGCGCTCGTGCTGCTCTTTCTGGTCGCCTCGGGGATCTACCTCTGGGCAAAGCCACTCTTCATCCGGCGCCAGAACGCAAGATCGAGAACCGCCGCCGCGGCATCGGCGGCACCTCGGCCAATTCCAGCCTCTCCTCGCCCGCCTGCCCGCGAGCTGATCGAGGCGTAAGCATGCCCGAAATCTTCACCGCACCACTATGAAACGCACTCACACTCTCCTTGTCCTGTCACTCACTGCAGTCAGCGCGGTCAACGCCGCCAGCCTGAAAAATCTGTTCAGTTTCACCGAGGAAACCAAAATCAAAGGCGGGTTCCTCGAAGTCGGCGGCCAGCTTTACTTCACCTGTGAGAAAGGCGGGGCCAAGAATTTCGGTTACATCGGACGCTTCAATCCGGCCGACGGCAACCTCGTTCCTCAGTATTCTTTCGTGACCGACGCCAAACCCAAAGGCGGCCTCGTGCGCGTGGGTAACGATCTTTTCTTTCAATGCGAAAAAGGCGCGGCGACGACGACATGGGGCTGGATCGGACGATTCAACCTCGCAACCGGATCGGTCACCGAGGAATTTGCCTACACCGCCGACGCGAAACCCAAGTCCGGCCTTATTTACGCCGGCGGCGCGTTCTATTACGCAACGGAGAAAGGCGGCTACGCCAATTGGGGTGCCATCGAGAAACTGACTCCCGGTGCCGGTGTGGCCACGCTTTCGAGCCTGACGCTGGCCGACGGAATCAAAATCGAGTCCTGGGCGGCTGACCCGGACACCGGCTTGGTTTATTATGGAGCGCGCGAGGGCGGGGACATCACGCAACTCACCGGCAAAGGCGCCGGCGCCATTGGACGCATTGACATGGGCGGCGGCACGGTAAGCAAGCTCGTGGATTTGGACTTTCAGAACCACGGGGCGAAGATTCGCAGTTTGACCTTCCACGCCGGCAAGCTCTGGTTCGTGTTGGAGGAAGGGGGCGATTTGAGTCTTGAGAATGGCAAAGGCGGCGGCGCCATCGCGAACTTCGATCTGGCGACGCGAACCCTGACCCGGCTTCACGTGTTCAGCAACGCGACCGGATTCAAACCCAAGGGCCTTGTCCGTGCCGGCAATGATTTCTATGTCGCGACCGAGAAAGGTGGCGCTGGTGGCCTCGGAGTTTTGGGCGTGTTGCGCGGCGGGATGAGCTTTGAGTCGCTGGCCGAGTTCGACGCCACGGTCGGTGCGAAACCGGACAATTACCTGCGTGTGGCTGGCCAGCGCATTTATTTGGCCCTCGAACTCGGCACGCCTGGTTACCTCGGCGGGATTTCCGCGTACGAATTGGCCGCGCCAATGTCCTCAGTGCCGTCTCTCAAGATCTCGCGCCTGAAGGAGAAGCTCCACGTTTCGTGGCCTGCGGCGGCGACGGGATATGTGCTTCAGGCCACATCCAAGCTCGGGTCCACGGAATGGTGGCCGGTGGCCAGACCGCCTTTGCGCGAGGAAGATCAGCACGTCGTCGAAATCGAATTGGACGGCCCGGCCAAATTCTTCAGGTTGCAGCAATAGTCTCGCCGCGAAGCTCCGCAATCTTCGCCTTCAATTCTCCTCGCAATTCCGATTCGCGTCGATTGGCGTCCATGAGCGGCTGAAGGGAAGGCGCTGGGATAGACTACGCCGGCTGGAGATTGCACGTCGCGTTCCCCCCCAGAAAATTGAGCGGGAAATCAGAGCCGGTTGTGCTATTGGTTTCCGCGCATGAAAGAAGCGGAACGAGAAATCCTGTTGAGCTTTTGGAAGGTGCACATTCTGCACCATGCCGGCGAGGAGCCGATCCACGGCCAATGGGTTCTCAACGAGTTGCGCCGCCACGGTTATGACATCAGCCCCGGGACCCTTTATCCGCTACTGGAACGCATGGAACGGCGGGGCTGGCTCAAGAGCACAACCGACCCGCAAGGAGGCCTGCGCGCGCGCAAGGACTATCAATTGACTCCCGCAGGACGGAAGGTGCTCGAATTGGTGCGGGAAAGTCTGATCGAGCTTTACGAGGAAGTGGTGGTCGAGGCGAAAAAGGCGAAGTGACGGTTCAGGTCAACCGCGAATGGACGCGAAGGCACGCGAATGATAGCCAATTCAGAATTTGAATCGGCCCGCGCCGTGATTGGTGTCAATTCGGTGAATCAGAAACTCAACGAGGCGAGCACACCCACCGTATGATAGCCGCTGTCGAACCGGCTGTT
>JACQWK010000069.1 GCA_016209525.1 Verrucomicrobiota bacterium | reverse complement strand
TCCGAAAATGTGCGGACAGGAGTGTCCGCCTTACGGTCACGAACCGCGCCCGTTGCCAAAATGAGAATTGCTGGCCGGTTGTCCTTAATTCAACCGCTGTGGGGCACGGAGAGGGGTGGATCATGTCGAATCAGTCAGGATGTGTCTCAAACCGGTTCCAATAATTTGCCCAAAGTGAAGCGGAGTTGCTGCCTGGCGCGGTAGAGCCGCATCTCGACCGCCTTCACGGAGCAGTCAAGGATTTGGCTGATCTCCGCCTGGGAGCGCTCCTCGTATTCCGCCAGGATCAGCGGAAGCCGCAGCTCCTCCGGAAGCGCCGCAATGGCGCGCCGCACGGTTGCGGCGCGTTCGTCCGCTTCGAGCAATTCGCTGGGAGTTGGCCGACCATCAGGCCAGGTCTCGTGGAGATCGTTCCTTCCGGGACTGCTCTCGGCATTGAGCGAAACCTGCGGATGGCGCGCGCGCCAGCGAAAGCGGTCCCTCACCAGGTTGCTGGCGATAGCATACAGCCACGTCAAAAACTTCTGGCGGCGATCGAACGTTGCGCGGTGTTGATAGACCTTGACGAAGGTTTCTTGCGCCAGGTCTGCGGCGTCGGCTTCATCCTGGAGCGACCGCACGAGATAGTGGAAGAGCCGCTCCGAGTGACGCTCCATTAGATGGTTCAGCGCCGCGTCGCAGCCATCCGCGAGCCGCGCCATGTCCAGCGCATCCTGCTCATCCGGGAGGAGCGAAGTCATGGATGGGGATCATGCGGCGCTGCGCCCATGCCGTGGTCCGGGAGAAATGTCTTTTCTCTCACCCAAAACAGATACCGGCGACCTTGTTCAGGTGGCATGGTCTGGCTGACGGCAAAGAAGTGCCGGAGCATGTTTCGCTGGCATTCGCCGCGCAGCCGCGCCGCCTCTCCCACGGCGGCTTCAATCTCGGGCGTCATGCCTTCCTCGACTTGCAGGAGCTTTCGCAGCTTGCCATTTTGTTGCTCGATGCGGCTGCACATTTCACGGCATTGGGGGAGATAAGCCGCATGAAGGCCGGAGATGCGGCGGAATTCGGTCTCGCTCAGGTTGAATTCTTGTTTGAGCCAGGCCAGCTCCGGTTGGGCACTGCGCATCCACTCGCGTGACGAAGCGGTGCCCATCCTATAGAAGCCGCAATAAGCTGCGACTGCTCCCGTCACGCCCAATAACAAGATTAGAATTCCACGGCGCATCCGTTCAACGAGGGCTTTGGTAAGGATCAATCGACCGCACATAGCGCAAGCTCAATTCCTCGCTGACGCGGGCGGTCTTTTGATGGCTTTGGGCCCAGCCGACGGACGCGCCGATTGCGAGCAGGACGGCAAAGTAAGCGCCGGCCAGCGCTGGG
This sequence comes from Verrucomicrobiota bacterium, assembly GCA_016209525.1. Classification (GTDB taxonomy): domain Bacteria; phylum Verrucomicrobiota; class Verrucomicrobiia; order Limisphaerales; family SIBE01; genus VHCZ01. The sequence goes on along the minus strand of JACQWK010000069.1, from coordinate 11,381 downwards.
CGAGGCAGCGCGGTGGCGATCCAATGGAAGAGCGCGGCCGCGAAAAAGGTTGGCCCTCGATCCGCTCGATCGATTCGCCGCCACACTTGTCCGGCAAAGTTTGCCGGCAGCGGGCTCGCCACGCTCCACTCATTCAACAAAGCCCTCAGCGATTCATCTCTGGTTCCAGAGCTATCGGTCTTCATACGTTGCCATCAAGCGAAGTGCGTTTAAGACGATGGCCGTTCAGGTTATTCCTGAGTCTGCCGAGGAGCACGCCTATTTTAGCGGCGCCACTTGGATTGGTTGGAGACGCCAGGGCTCGTTTCTGAGAATTCCCGGCGAAGCAGTCGGAAGCTTCCGCACCAGCATGTCCGGAGTCTTGCCCGGAGCTTTTCGGAAGTCGTGCGCCAGAGCGACCGCTTTGGGAGAGCCGGCCTTCACGTTGCGTTCGAGCAAATCGGGCGTTGTGCCGGTGACAGTCCGGAGTTGGTGGCTCAACTGAGCCGCCTTTGGTGAGAGAATCGGCTCTCCGGCCTGTATTCCGCCGACGAGGCTGAGACCGGCGGCGGCGGTTATGAGCGACAGTGCAGTTTTCATCGTGATCCTTTCCTGTTTGTCGGCGGCTTTGAGCCGCCTCTCGTTACAATGCTTAATACGCCATCGCTGGGAAAATCCCTCCGAGAACTTCCGCCAGCCAAAAGATGAACAGCAAATGGCAATAAACGTGGAGTCAGCTTGGGACGGAGAAGCCAAGGTGGATGGCGATGAACCGCAGCGCCATCGAAGCTGGTTTGCAAGTTGTCGCCAAGACGGACGACTGTGTCGCCCTTTGGAAGAACTGTCTGGCCTCGGCCCACCTGACGGGCCGGCAGCGATTCCTCCGCGCCTGCCTGGGCCAGCCGGTCGATCACCCGCCGATCTGGCTGATGCGGCAAGCGGGCCGAGTCTTGCCCGAATACCGCTCTCTCAAGGAAAAATTTACCTTCCTGGAGCTCGTCCAGACGCCCGGTCTCGCGGCCGAGGTGACCCTGCAGCCGATCCGCCGTTTCGGTTTCGATGCCGCAATTTTATTCAGCGATATCCTGGTCGTGGCCGAGGCCATGGGCCAAGCCTACAATTTCCGCGACCAAGGCGGCATCGAGATGGCGTTTTCCATTCGGTCGGCCGATGACATCGATCAACTCGAGCCCAGCGCCGTGGTCGAGCGGCTGCAATATGTGGCGGAGGCCATACCATTGATCAAGGCGGAGCTGGGAAACCGGACCGCGTTGCTTGGCTTTGCCGGCTCGCCGTGGACGTTGGCGAATTTCATGCTCGAGGGAGGCAGCGCCAAGGAGTTCAGCAAAGCCAAGGCGCTCTTCTATTCCGATCCGGTCTTGTTTTCGCGGTTGCTGGAGAAGCTCACCTTGGCCGTCACACAGTTCCTCCAGTTGCAGATCGAAGCCGGCGTCGATGCCATTCAGATTTTCGACAGCCTCGCGGGTGTGTTGCCGGCGGGCACGTATGCTCCAGCCTCCGGACGGTGGATCACTAAGATCATCGCCGCCCTGGAGCAACGCGCTCCGGTCATTGTCTTTGCAAAAGGCGCCAACGGCAGCTTTGACGTGCTCTCAAAAACCGGAGCGAACGTCCTGAGTGTCGATTGGACGGTGCACCTTTCGGACGTGCGCGGCTGGGTGCCGCCGCCGATCGGTTTGCAGGGAAACCTGGATCCTTTCGTCCTCAACACGACGCCGGAGATCGTGGCCGCCGAAGCACGCCGCATCTTGCTGGAAATGCGAGGGCATGACGGATTCATCTTCAATCTGGGTCACGGAACGCCGCCCAACGCCAAACTTGAGAACTTGGAGAGCTTGGTTACTGCCGTTCACAGCTTCCGATGAATGTAAATCTCGATTTGGTTCGGAAATACTCGGTGCCGGGGCCGCGCTACACCTCGTATCCCCCCGCGACCCAGTTCACGGACCAGGTGCCGAAGGAGCTGCTGCTGGAGAAGATTCGGCTGCAGCAAACCAACGCGCGCGACTTGTCGCTCTACTTTCACTTACCCTTCTGCCGTTCGCTCTGCTGGTTCTGCGGTTGCACCACCGTGATCACGACTCAGCAGAGCAAGAGCGCGGCCTACCTCGATTATTTGAAAAAGGAGATCGCCTTGGTGACGCAGGCGATGCGCCCCGAGCGCGAGGTGGTTCAACTTCATCTGGGAGGCGGCACGCCGACCTTTTTGTTGCCCCAGGAAATCCGCGCACTCGGTAGTCTGGTGCGGTCGCACTTCAACGTGGCGCCGACGGTGGAAGCCGGCGTGGAGATCGATCCGCGCTCGGTGAGTTCCGATCATGTGCGGGCGCTCAAGGAAGCGGGTTTCAATCGCGCTTCGATCGGCGTGCAGGACAACAATCCCGAGGTGCAAAAAGCCGTGCACCGGATTCAGCCTCCGGAACAAACCCGCCGGGTCATCGATCTCATTCGCGAGAACGGTTTCCAGTCGCTGAACATCGACTTGATTTACGGCTTGCCCCTGCAGACCGTGTCCTCCTTCGAGAAGACTTTGGATGAGATTATTGGTCTCTCCCCGGATCGCTTGGCCGTTTTCAGTTACGCGCACGTGCCATGGATCAAGCCGACGCAACGGGTGTTCAAGGACGAACAACTGCCCTCGGCCGAGGTCAAGCTGGACTTGCTCAAGATGACGGTCGAGAAGCTGACAGCGGCGGGCTACACGTACATCGGCATGGATCACTTCGCTCGTGAGAATGACGAGCTGGCCGTCGCCCAACGCCGGAAGCGGTTGCAGCGAAATTTCCAAGGCTACAGCACGCGCGCGGGGGCGGATGTCTATGCATTCGGAATGTCTTCCATTTCGCAGGCCGACGGAATTTATTGGCAGAACCACAAAGAGCTGCCGGCCTATTACGCCGCCTTGGATCGAGGCGAATACCCGATCGCCAAAGGCTGCATTCTCACCGCGGACGACAAAATCCGGCGGCAGACGATCATGCGGCTCATGTGCGATCTGGGTCTGGAATTCGCGGCGATGTCCGAGAGTCTCGGACTGGATTTCCAGCGCTACTTCGAGCGGGAGCTCGCGTCGCTGGCGGACCTCGAGGCGGATGGTTTGGTGATCCTCACCCCCGATGAACTGATTGTTACAGACGTCGGCCGGCTCCTGATACGCAACATCGCCATGCGCTTCGACGCCTATCTGCCGAAGCTCCAGGAACGGCGCTTTTCGAAAACGATATGAACTCAGTAGCCATCATCGGCGGTGGGATCACCGGACTGACGGCGGCCTTCCGCCTCCGCCAAAAGAATATTCCGGTCACGGTGTACGAAGCCAGCCCGCGCGTGGGCGGCGTCATCCAAACCCTCCGCCAAGGCGGTTACTTGGCGGAATTCGGCCCGAACTCGATCCTGGAAACGTCGCCATTGATCGGCGCTTTGATTCGGGACGTCGGGCTGGAACATCGCCGGTGGTACTCGGATCCGCGCGCGGAAAACCGTTACATCGTGCGCGGCGGCAAGCCCGTCCTCCTGCCGGGGTCGCCGTTCGCTTTTCTGTTGACACCGTTGTTTTCGCCGGCCGCCAAACTGCGGCTTCTGGCCGAGCCCTTTATTCATCGCTCGGCCGAAGCGCGGGAGGAAAGCTTGGCGGATTTTGTCACGCGCCGCATCGGCACGGAATTCCTCGATTACGCGATCAACCCGTTCGTCGCCGGCGTTTACGCCGGGGATCCGCATCGGCTCTCGGTCAAGCATGCGTTTCCGAAGCTCTACGCTCTCGAACAAAAATACGGCTCTCTAATCTTGGGCCAAGTGTTGGGCGCCCGCGAGCGCCGCCGCCGCGCCGAAGTCTCCAAGGACCGGGCCAAGAAACTCTCGTTCGACGATGGACTGCAAGTGCTCACGGACACGTTGGGTGAGCGGCTCTCCGATGCGCTGCGGCTGAACACGCCGGTTGGCCGGTTCCAACAGGCGCCGGACGGCTGGAAGGTGGTTCTGCGCCCGGGGGGTTCGGAGGAAATCCACGATCACGTGGCCGTCGTTTACGCCGGCCCCGCGCATCGGTTGCCGGAAATCGAGCTGAGCGCGAACCGGTATCTCAATTGGTCGCCCTTATCGCAAATCCATTACCCACCCGTGGCCAGTGTCGTGCTTGGCTTTCGCCGCGAAGTCGTGGCGCATCCGTTGGACGGCTTCGGCATGTTGATCCCCGAAGTGGAGCGATTCAACATCCTGGGAACGTTGTTCTCATCTTCGCTCTTTCCGAACCGCGCGCCGGAAGGCCATGTGACCTTGACGAGCTACATTGGCGGGACACGGCATCCGGATTTGGCGCTGCAAAGTCCCGAAGAACTCGTCCGGCTCACGCTGGAAGATCTCAAAGTGATTCTGGGAGTTTCCGGCGAACCGCTCTTCACATACACGACGCTGTTTCCCAAAGCGATCCCGCAATATGAAGTTGGTTATGGGCGGTTCAAGAACCTGATGAATGACATCGAAGAAAAAGTTCCCGGATTCTTTCTGGCCGGCAATTATCGGTTTGGCATTTCTTTGGGAGACTCGATAGTGTCGGGCCATCAAGTGGCCGACAAAGTGTCCGATTACTTAAGAAGAGCGATCAAGGACGGGACGATGTCGCCGTGCGATGTCTCATGTGCTTTGACGGCGTGACCAATGCCTCTTCCTCACCCCGCCTTCTCCCGCTGGGAGAGGGGGACCGCGACCGTGACCGAGGCCCCACCGACGCGCCAAGCACAGTCGCAGCTCCGAGCGCAAGACTCCCTCTCCCAGCGGGAGAGGGTCGGGGTGAGGGAGAGTGCCAGGACTTGCCGCGACCAGCAACAGCGCTATAGACCACCGTCCGTATCGTGGACGACGATCGTCCGGGGTGATAAGGGGAATCAGCCCATACGAATAACACCGTGACTCAGCCAAAGAACCAAGCCGTGCTCCTCGTCAATCTCGGCTCGCCGGATTCGCCGGACGTCCGAGATGTCCGGAAGTATCTCCGCGAGTTCCTGATGGACGGACGGGTTCTGGATGCGCCGTACCCGATCCGCTACTGCGTGGTAAACTTCTCTATTTTGCCAAAGCGATCGGAGCAATCCGCCGAGGCGTATCGAAAGATTTGGGGGCCGGAGGGATCGCCGCTGGTCGCAATCAGCCGGAGAGTGCAACGCCAATTGCAGCAGCGCGTCTCGGTCCCGGTGGAACTGGCGATGCGCTACCAGAATCCGTCTATCGAGAATGCCGTCCGGCATTTACACAGCCTCGACATTGAGGAGTTGCTGCTTGTTCCGCTGTTCCCGCACTACGCGATGTCCAGCTTCGAAACGGCGGTGGAACGGGTCAAGGAAGTTGTGGGAAATCTCGCACCGCAAATGGAGGTGCGGGTGACGCCTCCTTATTGCGATGCGCCCGACTACATTCGAGCCTTGGCGGCCAGCGCCGAGGATTATATGCGCCGCGGTTACGACCATCTTCTATTTAGCTTTCACGGCTTGCCGGAGCGGCACTTGCGCAAGTCGGACCCGACCGCCTGCCATTGTTTGAAAGTCAAAGATTGTTGTTCGGTGCCGAGCGCGGCCCACGCCACCTGCTACCGCGCTCAGTGTTTGCAGACGGTCCGGGCCTTCCTTGAAAAAACAGGCGTGACGAACTATTCCGTGGCCTTCCAGTCGAGACTCGGCAAGGAGCCGTGGATGACCCCGTACACGGACCGGGAAATCGCGCGGCTGGCCCGGACAGGCATCAAGAATTTGCTCGTGATCTGTCCGGCTTTTGTCTCCGATTGTCTGGAGACGCTCGAGGAGATCGGTCTGCGGGGACGAGAGATTTTTCTGGAGGCGGGCGGCCGGGACTTCACGCTGATTCCTTGTTTGAACGACCAACCGCTTTGGATCGGCGCGCTGGAAAATATGGTCCAGCAATTCATAGGAAGCCCTAAGCCCGTCCCGGTGTTCTCGAGCTGACGCGGCTGGAACACCGCGCGCCTGAGCGCATGCGTTTGTGGAATTCTCTCCACGAACCGACGGTTCGTAGCCGCCGAGGTAACGAGGCGGAAAACGTGGTTGAAACCAATATCCGCCTCCTCACGTCGGCGGCTACGGTTCATGGTCCCAATGCGCGCCCTTTGGGCGTGGGGGCTTTCCATAAACCTCCCGGTGGGGCGAGACTCCCGTCGAGCCCAGACTCTCCTGCCGGCAAGGATTCCAGGGCTCGACAGGCGTCTCGCCCCAGCAGCGAACCGGTTCAAGGTCACAATGCGTTCACTTCGGACGTGGAGGCTGCTCATGGGCTTCGGAGCGCCGGCCTCCGATCCGGCGCGATTTTTCGGTCAATCTGGTTCGCGCCGGGCCGGAGACCGGCGCTCCGGTTCAAGGCCACCGCGCACGAACTTCGGCTTGTCCGCGAAGAGACCCGGCGATACGTTTCTGCTCCGTGGCAAGAGGACAGATTCCGATCAATAGTCCCGTCTCATGCCGGTGAATCTCGAATATAATTTGCTGTTCATCCATATTCCGAAGACGGGCGGAACGAGCATTGAACAATTCTTTGGGATGATGCAACCGCGGGCGCTGTGGTTCGGCGGAGGAGCGATTTTTGTGGAGGGGGGAGTGCACTTTGCTCCCCAACATTTCACGGCCAACATTTTGCGAGAGCGGTTGGGGGAGAGTTACTCCCGCCTGTTCAAGTTTTCCTTCGTGAGAGATCCCACTTCGAGGGTGCTTTCGGAATATTTTGGTTCCGCCGGAGGCTCGAGAACAGACCTTGTCTTGGATGAATTCTCCTCCTGGCTGGACAGTTATTATTCGGCGAGGGATAGCGATCACAAGCTCTGCCAGCGAGATTTCTTATACGATGAGAGCGGGAGGCTTCAGGTGGACTTTCTCGGAAGGTTCGAGAATCTCGCCGAGGACTTTGGCAAACTCCTGCGGCAGGTCGGACATCCGGATTGGCACGCGAAGCTTCCGCGCACCAACGAAAGCCACAATCGGGGCGACTATTTGCGCTGCCTGAACGAGGAAGTGCGAGGGAAGATCTACCGCTTGTTCGAAGCGGACTTCCTCACCTTCGGCTACCCCAAGCCCTAGAATTGGGCCAGAAAGTCGGATTTGGCTTTTGCGCAAACCCCAAAGGTCCAATTCCGGGGAGCTTGTTGTCCAATGGTTAGGCCTCAGCGGCAAGCTGCTCCACGAGGATCGACTCTGCGAGTCTGGCTCCAATCCCCATCCGGCAGTTTTGGACTTGGCAAATAATGTTGCCGTGATGGGCCACGAGATGAATCACTTGCTCCTCGCAAAAACCAATCTCCCGCAACCGCCGGCACGTTTCAGCCGGCGCCGTGATTTCCCGGATGCGGACGGTGGCGCCGGCCTGGACCCGGTTGAGCGGACAGATTGAACACCGTTGGGGATTCAAGTCCTTCCGACCGGCGGCATTCAGAAAATCTGGATTCTTCATGAACGAACTTAACCTTGGCCGTGAGCCGTCGGAACGACTACACGGCGTTTGTTCATCTCGCATCATTTATTGTTGTGCGGAACTGACTGAAGGCGGGCCGGGAATTGGCCGGTGGACAAACTGTGGAAGCCTCTCCCACCAGCCAATAAATGCAAAGTCTTTGCCAAACTGAGTGTGGTCAACTTCCCCGGCCAAACCGACATTCGCCCTAAAGAAACATCAGGCGTGCATTATTGTGGAACCACACGAAGTGTCACGATGCAGACGGAACGCCAGCATAGTTGTCTATGAAAACGACAGAAGCATCCGGAGCGGTCCAGGAGTTCTCTTTTCTTGCGCCAGACGCTTTGAGCGTTCTCCTGGTCGGCGACTTCACTCACTGGCAGAACGACCCCATCAGCCTGCAAAAAGGTTCCGATGGCATTTGGCGCACGGCGGTGCCCTTGGGACCGGGGGTCCATCACTATAAGTTCGTGGTGGACGGTCAGTGGCCGGAGGATGCCGAATACACGGTGCGGATTCGAGAAGCGCCAGCCACGAAGTCATAACTTGCCCAGTTCACACCTCGGCCCAGCAGGAACATAAGCGGAGCATGGCGGACATTGACCTCAGCACCCGGAGTGCGGTTTGCACACCAAGTGCACTTGATTCTGTGACTGTCGGCCTGCCCGAGGCGCGGGGCTTGGCGCGCCAGCGTTTGGAGTGCGTGCGATTGATCGCCGCTTTCTCACGGTCAACGGAGGCCCAACTGGACTCCGGACTCGAGTGGTCGTTCCTCAACCAAAGCGGCGATAAATCGGCCGCACTCCAAACGCTTCGCGGCTATTGGCGCCTGAAACAAATCGACAGTCCCGGGTTGAACTTGGAAAGTGTCGCTCGCTCGACACGCCGTCGGGAGTGCATCCCTATCTCAGTGAAATGACTCCCACCACTCCAACGGGCGTGCCGTTCAAACCCAAGCATGCTTGGCAGAGGATTCCTCGCCTGTCACCTCCGAAAAGGCCGGCCGCAGAACGGGTCGGAGACTTTCGAGAGATCGATTTATTGTTCGACGAAGGGTCGATCCGGGAGCAGGCCAGCCGTTGCCTGCAATGCCCCGAGCCGCTCTGCCGGACGGGGTGCCCGTTGAAAAACCGGATTCCGGAGTGGATCGCCCTCGCGGCAGAGGGGAGGTTCCTGGAAGCGGCCGCCGTGTCCAATCTGACCAGCAACATGCCGGAGATCTGTTCCCGGGTTTGCCCGCAGGAACGCCTGTGCGAAGGCGCGTGCATTCTGAACGCGCGTTCGGCGCCGGTCGCGATTGGCGCGGTGGAAAAGTTCATCAACGAATACGCTTTGGCCCGAGGAATGATCGAAATCTTGCGCGGTGCTGCCAACGGGCGCCGAGTGGCGGTCGTGGGCTCTGGACCCGGAGGTATGGCCTGTGCCGACGAACTGGTGAAACGCGGCTACGCGGTGGTTGTCTTCGAGTCGCTCGCCATTCCTGGAGGCCTGCTCGTGAACGGCATCCCGGCCTTCAAATTGGAGAAAGCCGTGGTGGAGCGCCGGATCAAACTCCTTCGGGAGAGCGGTGTGGACTTCCGCTTGGGGGTGACCGTCGGCAGGGATGTTTCTCTCGGCGCTTTGAGAAGTGATTTCGATGCCGTATTTCTGGCTTTTGGCGCCCAGTATCCGAAGCCGCTGGGTGTGCCCGGCGCCGAATTGGCCGGAGTCTTCGATGCGCTTCCGTTTCTGATTCAGAAAAACGTCGGAGGACTTGGCGGCTCCGCTCCGATCGATGTCGAAGGGAAGCGGGTGGCGGTGGTCGGCGGCGGCGACACGGCGATGGACTGCCTGCGCACCGCCGTCCGATGCGGGGCGCGCGAAGCCGTGTGCGTGTACCGGCGTGACCTGGCCAACATGCCCGGCAGCCGGAAAGAATACCAGAACGCCTTGGAAGAGGGAGCACGCTTTCTCTTTCTCACCAATCCGGTCGCTGTCGAGGGTGACGCATCCGGCCACGTCACCCAAGTGCGGTGCGTCCAAATGGAACTTGGCCAGCCTGATGCGAGCGGACGCCGGAGACCCAAACCGGTTCCCGGCTCAGATTTCGTGGTCCCAGCCGAGGCGGTCTTGGTTGCTTTTGGATTTGATCCGGTGCCGCTTCCATCTTTGGACGATTTGGTGGCGATTGCGGCCAACGATTGGGGAGGTGTGGTCGTCGATCAGAATCAAATGACAAATTTGCCCGGCGTGTTTGCGGGGGGTGATCTGGTTCGAGGGCCAAGTTTAGTCGTGCACGCGGTCGTGGACGGGCGTCGCGCGGCCGAAGGAATCGACCGGTATTTGTCCGCCCAATCGAACTGCCGGCCAACGCGGTCGGAATTAGCCGTGTGTCAGCCTTGATCCGGCGATACGAGGTGCAAAGCAGCCTCACGGCTCCTGATCCCACCGGCAAGATTTCGTGGCCCATGGAATCCGACTGGCCTCCGTTCCCCTCACCCTGGCCCTCTCCCCAGGGAGAGGGAATCACTGCCACCGCTTTGGGCTAATCCGGGATGGCTGAACCTTTCCGCGCCTGGTGAACATTTCTCCCTCTCCCCTGGGGAGAGAATTACGGGAGATTCCGGAAAATACTGTAACCCCGGAAGGTTAATGGGAGTAAATAAGAAGCTGGGACTTCTGATCGAATAGTTCCGCGTCGAGACCGAAACGAAATTGACTCCGCGTGACGACTGCCTATGAAAACAGCCTCTAAACCCTCCATCCCATTCTGGTCCTTCGTCACAGTGATTCTGGGGATTCTCTGCCTCCCCACGACGGCGGAAGTCCAAGACACTCTCAAGAAATCATTCAGTGTTGGCGCAGGCGGGACGCTCATTGTGGATGTTGACCGCGGCTCGATCGACATCACGACGGGATCGGGCAACGAGCTGAGGGTCGAAGTCATCCGCAAGGCAAACTCCCTCAGCCGCGCCCGAGCCGAGAGCATTTTGAAGGAGCACAAAGTGGAGCTGAAACAGGAAGGCAACAATGTGCGTATCTATTCACGATACAGGATCGGACGTTCCTGGAGCATTTGGGGTTGGCGGCGCGCCGGTCTCAGCGTGCGCTACGCTATTTCCACTCCCAGGCAATACAACGCAGACCTGGCAACTGCCGGCGGCAGCATCTCAACCAGCGACCTGGATGGCCAGGTTAAGGCCAGGACGTCCGGCGGCAGCTTGAAGTTCGGAAGAATGCTGGGCCCAATCTGGGGAAGAACCTCCGGTGGGAGCATCACGGTTCAGGCCTGCAAGCACTCCGTCGATGTCGAATCGTCGGGGGGCGGCTTGAAGATCGGCGAAGTGGAAGGTTCTGTGGTCGGGAGAACTTCCGGAGGTTCCATTGAAATCAGCCGAGTTACCGGAAATGTCATGGCCCGGACGTCGGGTGGCAGCATCCGAGTGAACGAGGTGCTCGGCAAGATTGATGCCTCGACCTCCGGCGGATCCGTGAACGCTCGGCTCTCGAGCCAGCCGGAGGGCGACTGTACGCTGAAAACTTCCGGCGGAAGCATCGAGGTCCAGTTGCCGGAAAGGATCGCCGTGAATTTGGACGCTTCGACCAGCGGTGGCAGAGTCATCACCGATTTTCCGGTCACCGTCCAAGGCGAACTGCGAAAGAACGCTCTAAAATCGAAGCTCAATGGCGGCGGACCGGCGCTCGTTCTCCATACGTCCGGCGGCAACGTGCATATCCGGCGGCTTTAGAGCGTGTTTTGAAAGCGGGTGGAACGGGCTACCAGCCTCAGAGATCCTGATCCCTTGCCTTGGCCTGCTAGCTGTCATGGAAATGGATTGATCCCAAACGCGAATGACGTACATGAAATTTGTTCCGTACGGAACAAATTTCATGTACGTCGGTCGGCCTGTCGGGCTCGATAGAATTCCTCCGAATCAGGACTTCTGAGCCTG
>JACQWK010000677.1 GCA_016209525.1 Verrucomicrobiota bacterium | reverse complement strand
GATACGGCAGAGTGCAACTCTGCGCTACGCCAGAAACGCCGCTAAACAGATACTTGCTGAGCAGCAATTCGCTCTTGAAATGCCGCACCAGTTAAGGCGAAATATCCGCACTCCGTTCGAGTTTATGAATCTCGGCGATATTCTTCAGAGAGAGCAGATCATCACGGACCTGCGGGCCTCTAACCGCTGGGAGGCGATTGACGAGCTTATCGATAATTTGGTCGCGACCGGCAAAATCAAACCAGAACATCGCCAGCCAATTGCGGCCGTCGTCAAGAAGCGCGAAAGTTCGATGAGCACAGGAATTGGATTTGGCATCGGCATCCCTCACGCTTCTACGGACATGATCTATGAAGTGGTGGGCGCTTTGGGACGTTCGAAAAAAGGGGTGAATTTTGATGCGCTGGACAACCAGCCGGTCGGCTTGGTGATGTTGTTTCTCGTTCCTCAGGGGCAATTCCAAAAGCATCTTCACACGTTGGCGAGTATTGCCAAATTGCTCCACAAAAAGGAATTCCGCCAGGCGCTCGAGGAAGCCCAAGACGCCGAAGGAATGTACCGAGTTATCAAAGAAACTTCGACCGCGAAATAGCGCACCAACGCGGCTGTTTCGGATTTTAGCTCACGCTTCACCAAGAGCATCCAACTTGTGCTTCCCTATCGCGCCATTGAGCCGCTGCTGCAACAAGCGGTCAGCGCATGCTTGCCAGATGCTGAGACTTCCGGAGTTCTCGTCAGACCCTGCGCGGATTTGAGATTTGGTGATTACCAAACCGCAGGATTGATTTCTCTGGCCAAGGAGCGTCGTTTGAATCCGCGTGAGTTCGCGGCCAAGATTGCGGGCAGCTTGAATCTTCCTGGCTGGGTGGACAAACTGGAAGTTGCCGGCCCAGGCTTTTTGAATTTTCGCCTGAGCAAGTCGGTTCTCGAGGACACCCTGGCCGCCGCGGTTCGCGGTGAACACCTCTTCTTCGAGCCGGCGCGCGAACCCCGAACGGTGGTCATTGACTTTAGTTCCCCAAACGTGGCCAAGCCGATGCACGTCGGCCACATTCGCTCAACGATTCTTGGCGATTCATTGGCCAGGACCGCTCGACTCCTGGGGCATCGGGTCATTACGGATAACCACATCGGTGACTGGGGCACTCAGTTCGGCAAGCTGTTGCTGGGTTGGAAAGAAGAACTCGATCGGCTGGCCTTGCGAAAAGACCCGATCGCTGAAATGGAGAGAATTTACAGGAAGGTGAATGCCGCATGCGACGCTGATTCGACCGTGCTCAATCGCGCGCGGCAAGAACTGGTCGAGCTTCAGGCAGGAGGTCCGGAGAACTTGGCCATTTGGCGGGAGATGCTCGCGTTGTCCCAAAGTCAGTTCGACGCGATTTACCGCCGACTCGGAGTGGTTTTTGATTTCGCATTAGGCGAGAGTTTCTACAATCCCCGGCTCAAATCCGTCGTCCAGGAACTTTGCAGTTCCGGACTTGCCCGAGAGAGCGAGGGAGCGATCGCAGTATTTTTCGAGGACATCCCTGAACTCAAGGCTCATCCGGCGCTGATCCAGAAAAGCGATGGCGCGGCGAACTACACGACAACGGATCTAGCCACGCTGCAATACAGGATTCAGACATGGAATCCGTCCGAGATTATCTACGTGACGGACGGCCGGCAGCAACTGCACTTCAAGCAATTGTTCGCGATATTTCGCAAGTGGCATCCCGAAACTCCACTGCGGTTGACGCACGTCTGGTTTGGATCAATTCTGGGAGAAGACGGCAAACCATTTAAGACGCGCGAGGGCGGGACGATCAAACTCGCGGATTTGCTTGACGAAGCCGAAGAGCGGGCCTTTCGGGTCGTTACGGAAAAGAATCCCGGTTTGGACGAAAATCAACGGCGTGAGATCGCCCGAATCGTAGGCATCGGCGCGATCAAGTATGCGGACCTCCTACCGAATCGGCAGAGTGACTACGTCTTCAGTTGGGAGAAGATGCTGGCGTTGAACGGGAACACTGCGCCTTATCTTCTTTATGCCTACGCCCGAATTCGCAGTATCTTCCGCAAGCGTTCAGAATCGGCAGATCCTGATGAACGATCGTTGGCTCCGCCCCCATCTGGATACACCCTCTCGACTGAGGAAGAAATCGCGCTGGTCAAGCATCTGCTGAACTTTGGATTAGTGCTTGAGTCAGTGATCGAGGAATATCGCCCGAATTACCTGTGCAACTTCCTGTACGACCTTGCGGGTCACTTCACTCGGTTCTACGAAAAGTGCCCCGTGCTGAAAGCGGATGAGCCCCAGCGCCAGACGCGGCTGGCCATCTGCGATCTGACGAGCCGGGTCTTGAAGCAGGGGTTGGATTTGCTCGGGATCGAGACGATCGAGCACATGTGACAAGGTGTTTCTCGGTCCGTGCTGCTTCGAGAACCGCGGCCTACGGCACGGTTGGCCCCAACACAACACGAAAGCCTATGTAGTTCGTACGCCGCGAAGGAAGCACATAATTTCGATACGCCGAGCGGCAAGAAGCAGCCTTGTAATCCCAACCACCGCCACGAAAGACACGGGCTATGCCGGCAACCGGGCCCGAAGGATTGACCACAGTTCCGCCGGGATATGCGTCTCGATACCAGTCCAGACACCACTCCCAAACGTTCCCGTAGATGTCATGGAGGCCCAGAGGATTGGGCTTCTTCTGTCCTACCGGATGCGGGGCGTTCCCACTGTTCGCGGAATACCAGGCAAAATCGCCCAACAGGCTATAACCAGGATCGTCCCCATAGCTGAACCGTGTTGTCGTCCCGGCGCGGCATGCGTATTCGAACTCCGCTTCCGTGGGCAAGCGGTAGGCGTAGCCGTGCGGCAACCGCCCGGCGGCCGCTTCTGTTTGCGTCAATCGAGCGCAATAGGCCACCGCGTCGGCCCAGCTCACCTGTTCCACGGGCCGCTTGTCATCCCCTTTGTGCCAACTCGGGTTGCTTCCCATGACCCTTTCATACTCCCGCTGCGTCACCTCGAATTTTCCCATCCAAAAGCCGAATTTGAGTTCAACCCGCGTCAAAGGTTCTTCGTTCCAGTCATGATCCGCCTCCTCGGGAGGGCTGCCCATGACAAACGAACCCGGAGCGACCCAGACCATGTTTGGCGAGGGGAACACCTCAACTGATTCAACCTTGAAGAACCTCGCTCCTGTCTGAGAAGGATCCAGGTCAGCAAATCCCAGAGCACCGGTCCCGGCGAACAGGTTACTGAAGATTCTCCACTTTTCGAGGTCCGTGGAGGAGTACAACTGATACTTTCGGCCGATCACAGTGGGGAAACTGAGTTCGATGTCACCTCTTGTTCCACGTTCGATGCGTGATCGGACAGCACCCGCAGTTGGTCTCGATTCAACTCTGAAAAATGCCGCATCATTTGCAGCCGGGTTGTATTCCACAGTGATGGGCCGACCTGTGCCTTCGATAAGGTTGCCAACGAAATCCCACACCCGCAAATCGTGGCTGACGTAGGTTTGGTAGCGTTGACCCGCGACGCTGGGGAAAACTACCTTCGCGGCTGCCCCGTCCCTTTTTTCAATCGTCAAGGCGAGTCTGGCTGCTGTTTGGGCTTTTGAGGCGTGGGGACAGTACGCACTGAGAAATAAGGCAACCCAAACCGAACGAAAACTGGCACTACACATGATTCTATTCATACCTTCAAGCGGCTTCGCAGAGAAGTTCAAATCGCAGAACGCGCATACGCTTCGCATTCGACAGCCTCGCCAGAAGCTGGCCCTGATGAACAAAAGCATGCAGCGCGCCGGATCCAAATGTGCCCCTCGCGTTATCGATTTCGGCCAGCCGGCTCGTCTTCTGAACCGCGCGAACGGAGATTTACGCCTCCGACCTTCTAGGAATAGAGCGCATCTGTTGCTCCAGCAGTCGGAAAAGCGCCAATGAATCCGCGAGGTGGAATTCCTTTCCCTCGCGAGTCACCAAGCCGAAACCTTCGCCGTAGGCGGGTCCATTCACCACGCACGCGTCAGTCTGGCGGTCGAGGACTTGCGCGTTGGCTCGGATGAGCGCATCCGACCGGTCGCCATCCACTTCATATTTCCAGCCCACAAGCCAGGCTGTAGGGAACCAGGTTCGCAATTGCCCGATCAATTTCGTTGTGGGAACAAGCTCGGCCAGCAAGCCTGATGGCTCGGAGGAAATCTTACGATTCTTGACTTCCTCCAAACTGCCCTCCGGCGACCGTGTCCAGATTTTGCCGAATCGAAAGTCGCTCACGGCGGCGGCATGGAAAACGGCATCTATGCTCCGCTCGTTCAACGACTGCAGACGGCTTGCCAGCTCGTCAGTCGTGCCGAATTCAGCCACGTCGTCGGTCTTGGCAGGGCGTTGATAAACCGAGGAGCGGCCCCGCAAAAGAACGACTTGATGGCCGCGGTCAACCAAGTAATCCGCCAGTTGCGAGCCCAGTTTTCCCGTGGAAAAATTGGTCAACCTCCGCACCGCGTCCAGAGGCTCATACGTTGGTCCCGCCGTGACTACGCAGTTCATGAATCACTTGGCGACGGCATCGCACTCTCCGCAAGGCGGGGTGCTGTCAAACGACGATCCGGTCGCGTCAGGCGAGACCTAGGCGTGGGCTTCTTTTTCCTTCACGGCGACCGCGACTTTGCCGACACGTTTTCGCAAGTAGGTGAGTTTGGCGCGCCGGACTGAGCCCCTTTTTTCCACCTCGATCTTCTCCACTCGCGGCGAGTGGACCGGGAAGACTCTTTCAACTCCTTCGCCATAACTAATGCGTCGCACGGTAAAAGTGGAGTTCAATCCGCGTCCACGGCGTCCAATCACGACACCCGAGAACACTTGAATGCGCTCTTTATCGCCTTCGATCACTTTCGTGTGGACGCGGACCGAATCTCCGACGCCGAAAACAGCCGGTTCCTTGCGGAATTGTTCCGACTCAATTTTGTCAAACAAGGCTTGGCTCATAAATCACTCTCATTCGTTTGCGGCACGCTGTTCGTTCCGCTGTTCTTGTTCATCAACTCGGGGCGCCGCTGCAGGGTGCGCAAGCGGGATTGTTCTGATCGCCACTTCGCGATTTCCGCGTGGTTCCCAGAGAGCAATACCTCCGGAACTTTCATACCCCGGAAGTCTGCCGGGCGGGTGTATTGCGGATATTCCAGGAGATCCTGACTGAAGGACTCCTCGTCAGGACTCTCAGCATCCCCAAGTGCTCCTGGGAGCAGCCGTGTAACTGCGTCGATGACGACCATTGCCGGCAAAGCGCCATTCGTCAGGACATAATCGCCGATCGATAGTTCGTCGTCTGCCAGGCCTGCTCGGACCCGCTCATCAACTCCTTCGTAACTTCCGCAGACTAAGAGCAGATGGGGGTATCGGGCCAACTCACGAACGACGGCTTGGGTCAGCGTTCGTCCGGTTGGAGCGAGCAGAACGATCCGGGTTGAATCGTCCACAAGACTCTCAACCGCTTCGAAGATTGGCGCCGGTTTGAGCAGCATGCCCGGACCACCCCCAAAGGGTTTGTCATCCACGGTCTTGTGACGGTCATGCGTGAAATCCCGCAGGTTGTGGATCGTCAACTCGAGCAAGCCGTTCTCGCGCGCGCGTTTGACAATGCTCTGATCGAGCGGTCCCGCAAACATGCTCGGAAACAATGTCAACACATCGATCTTCATGAGGGTCCAGGCGGATGAACATGAAATCTGTTTAGCGACGCAGCCCAATCTTTAGTCAGGTCCGATCCTCAGTTCGGTCTAGACTCAATCCTCCGGCCGTTCTTCGACAATCTCGACCGTGCAACGAAGGCCCTTTCTGGAGCCGCCGACTTGTGCGAGCGACCGGATCGCGTGGATCGTGCCGCCCTGTCGGCCAATGATCTTGCCCACGTCGGTGGGGTGCAGGCGCAATTCATAAGTGGTCAATCCGTTGCGGTCCACCGGTGTGATCGTCACAGCGTCCGGACGATCCACCAACCCTTTTACCACGTATTCAAGAAAGGCTTGCATGGGGGGCGGCACTAACGATCAGATGGCTGGCGCAGCTTTCTTGGCTTTCTTCAGGAAGCTGGCCACGGTCTGACTCGGCTGGGCGCCTTTGCTGACCCAATACTCCGCGCGATCAACCTTGATTACAAAGTTGTCGCTTTTTCTCAACGGTTGGTAGCTGCCTATCTCTTCGATGAACTTTCCGTCGCGAGGACTGCGACTATCCGCGACGACAATCCGATAAGCCGGAGTGTTCTTCGTTCCGATGCGTTTCAAACGTATCTTGACTGACATAATCAATTCATGCTGAAAGCTGCGGTACCACATGCGGCCGTGCTGTAGCCGGCGGTCCGCGACCTGTTCCCAAAAGAGTGGGGAGCCTAGTCCTGACCAAATCACTTGGCAAGCCCTCTTTTTAGCCTCGGGCGGGTGAGTGCAGGGCTGCATCAAGCTCTTCATCCTCTCCCCGCGAGGAACGAGCGGGGAGAGGACCGAGGAGAGGGGCCCCAGCCCTCTCCTTCATCCGATGGAAGAGAGGGAGAAAATAAGGAGCCTGATGCACCCCTGCCCAAACCGACGTACGCTCTGGTGG
>JACQWK010000676.1 GCA_016209525.1 Verrucomicrobiota bacterium | reverse complement strand
GTGGACGTTCCTGGCCAGCGTGTGGCGGATGAGAAAAACACCGAGAACCGGGAATAAAGAGCGTTCAAGTCGTTCTCATTGGTGGTTGACTGGCTAAAGTGCCGCCTGAAAACTCGGAATAAATGAAAAATCAAACAAGAGTCAAAAAGTGGTCATGGTTACTGGCGATAAGTTTTGTTTTCGCCATGGCCCTCTCGGCCTGCCATAGCACGCGTGAACATCCGAGCAAGGAGCACCCCAAAAAGGAACATCCTTCGAAAACCCCGCCGCCCGCGAAGCCATAAGCTGTTTCGTAGGGTAAGGAGAGTTTGCGCCGCGTCCCTGAACTCTCCCGGATTCCGACCATCCGAGGAGCCTTCCCATGACACGTGCGGCAGGGCGAGCTTGTGCTCAGCGAGTGGAACACCGGCGAACTCTTCGTCCGTGGTGCGATCAATAATCGACGAACCTAAGCATGAGTGCGCGATACGTTTCTGTTTCAGCTTGGCTGCTCACCTTCGCTTTCTGGCTTACCTTTTGCCTTCGGCTGCCTGCGGACACGCCAACTCCTCCGCCGGTCACGATTGACGAGATCGCAGCCGAGATCGAGAAACACATCGCCGAGCACTCCAAAGCCAGCGGAGGCCACTTCAAAATTCAGTTCAAAAAGAAGGAACTGAGCCTCGAACTCGTCCGGGTCCACCTGGAGTATTTGTCCGACCTCGGCGGCGGCGTCCGTTTCGCTTGCGTGGACCTCGTCGGGACCGACGGCCCAGTTTACGACGTGGATTTTTTTATGAAAGGTCCGCCCGGCAACATGACGGTTACAGCGACGAGCGTCCATAAGATCAACGGGCAACCGCTCTACGCGTGGCAGCAGAAGCGGAACGGCACTTGGCGTAAAGTTCCCGTCTGGAGCGCATCCCGACGGTTGCTCGGCGTCATCAACGGCAGCGATGAGTTTGAATTCATCTATCGGACCAGGCTGCCTCAGATCACTGGCGAAGCCCGGCTCTGGCTGCCGCTGGCCGCGTCCGACGAGTTCCAGCGCGTGGAGGTCGAGAGCATCACCGCGCCCGGACCATGGCGCGAACTGCGTGAACGCGAGCAGGGAAACAGGATGCTTTTCCTGGACGCTGGCCCGGAAGTCAGCGGCCAGACGATTGAAATCCGCTACCGCGTGAAACGCTTCGAGAAATCGGAGTATGCGGTGCGCGAGCCCATGCCGCACAAGTATCTGAACCCGGAAAGTTTGGTGCCGACGAACGAAACCTTCCGCGCCATTGCGCTCCAGGTCACCCGCGGCAAATCGACCGATCTGGCCCGCGCTCGCGCGCTCTACGACCACGTCATCGAGAAATTGCGCTACGCGAGATACGGTCCGGGTTGGGGGCGTGGCGACGCCGTCTATGCCTGCGATGCCCGCACGGGCAATTGCTCGGATTTCCACGCTTACTTCATCGCACTGGTGCGGGCTCTCGGCATACCCGCCCGCTTCGCCATCGGCGCAGCCATTCCCTCGGAACGAAATGAAGGCGGCATTGACGGCTCCCACTGCTGGGCGGAGTTCTTCGCGGACGGCAAATGGGTGCCGGTCGATATCAGCGAAGCGGACAAGAATTCGAGGCTGGCGGATTATTACTTCGGCCATCACCCGGCGAATCGGTTCGAGCTGAGCAAAGGCCGCGACCTGGTCGTCGAACCCGCGCCACGTTCCGGCGCGATCAATTTCCTGGCTTATCCCGTGATGGAAGTGGACGGGAAGCCGGTCGGGGTTCAGACCGAGTTCCTGTTCCGGCGCCCGGGATAAGGCGGCGGAACAACGCTTCGACGCCAAGGCATGCGGTGGACGCTTTGCAGAACAGCGATGGTATGTCTAGGTGTCTTGAATGGTCAGAAAGGATGAGCAATTCTATATTTTCTATATTCACCTTGTTTGACCCCGCATTCATGGGAATATTCCGAGCCAGTTTTCGTTCTAATGTCAGATGACTGTTCATTCCCATCCTCTCCCGTCTAAGCCGCGTTTGTTAAAGTGGCTGCTGGGCTTGCTCGCGCTGGTGGCCGTTTTCGGTTTGGTATTTTGGCCGCAAGTACGCCGGGAGATGATGAGTCGGCTCGTATTGTCGGCGGAGATTCCGTCGCAGGCCGCTTTCGAGGAGTTGATCCAAACTGCGCACGATCCCATTCCATTCGTGCAACGCATGTGGGCGACGGAGAAGATCGTGCATCGCCAATTCGTCGCGGATTATCTCAAGAGGCAGGCCCAGCCCGGCTCTTCCCAGAACGCAAGGATCGAGGCCTTGCTGATCGCGGGGGCACAGGATCCGGATGCGTACGTTCGAGAACTGGCCCTCGGCGCGCTCGCGATGCTCAAGCACCCCAAACTCCTTTCCCTGGCGCAGCTCCAGTTTCGTGATCCCGACCCGGAGATTCGCTTGAATGGACTGCACTATTTGAGTCGAGCCGAACCGCGACGAGCCTTGCCGACCGTCATGCGTTTGCTCGATGATCCGGAGCTGCGAGTCGTGACCACCGCTGAGGCAACGCTGAAAAAGTGGACCGGCGAAGACTTCGGGGTCCGAATTCATTATGCCATTCCGCAAACGACCAACGGGCAACGCCAACCGCTGGACCCCACCAAAGTCGAAATCATCAAGGAGGGCGTGCGAAAGCGCAAAGCCTGGTGGGAACAGCACCAATCTGAGTACTCGAATGCGGACGTTGAATCAGCCGGACCGAGCAGTTCCTCGACTCCCCGTCTCGCGGCTTCTGATTTCGCATTGCCCGACCTAAGCGGCAAGGCAGTTCGGTTGAGTGAACTTCGCGGCAAGATCGTCCTGCTCAATTTCTGGACGACGTGGTGCGCCTCATGCCTGACGGAGATTCCGGATTTGATTGAGTTGCAGAAAAGATACGCCGATCGCCTGGTGATCCTCGGGGTGTCCCTGGATGGTGTGCCCGACAGTCACGGCCACGCCGAAGGCCACCGTGAGGGCGAAGCCACCAAGGATGATCACGATTCCAATGCACATGAACACAAGCACGACGAAGCTCAAAGTCCAGCTCTGAAGAAGATTCGCGCCAAAGTCGAACGGCTGGCGAAAGCTAAGGGCATCAATTATCGCGTCCTATTAGATCCTAAGAACCAAGTCGGTGGCCGTTTCAACGGCGGCGAACTGCCGACCAACGTGCTGATCGATGCCGAAGGGCGCGTGTGCCGCCGGTTCATCGGGGCCAGGCCTTTGCGAGTTTGGGAGGCGATGCTGGCCGAAATCTCCGGGAAGGACCTTCGCCCGAAGCTTGAGAGACCGTAGCGGTCGATCGGCACGGGCTCTGGGCTGACGAACCCAGCATTTACTGACCGGCTCCCACCCAAGAGCGTCGTGATCGAGAGAAGCAGCCTGAAAACTTTCAAAGCTCAAAACTGTTCCACGAGGGGTTCTGTTATTGACGAGACCGTTGGATGAACGACAGGTCGGCGTTTGGAGTCCCGGTTTTAGCCGGTTCGGGCCGCCTAAAGGCGGGACTACAAACCTTCCGCGTGCAGTCCATCCC
>JACQWK010000675.1 GCA_016209525.1 Verrucomicrobiota bacterium | reverse complement strand
GCTGTCGAAGGCAACGAAACGGTGATCCTCACCCTCAGCGCCAATCCGGCTTACACCGTCGGTTCGCCCAACTCCGCTACCGTCACCATCGCGGACAATGACACCGCCCCACCGCCACCACCGCCGCCCACTGTCACGGTGACGGCGACAGATGCCAACGCGGCCGAAGCCGGCACCGAACCCGGTGAATTCGCGGTCACTCGGACCGGGGACACGGCGGCCGCGCTGACGGTCAATTACGCGCTCAGCGGCACCGCGTCCAACGGAACCGATTACCAACAGTTGGGAACGTCCGTTACGATCCCAGCCGGTGCGGCCTCCGCGACGATTCGAGTCACACCGATAGACGACACCGCCGTCGAAGAGAGCGAAACGGTCATTCTCACGTTGAGCGCCGATGCGGCTTACACCGTCGGCTCGCCCAACAGTGCCACGGTAACGATCGCGGACAATGACACCGCCCCGCCGCCACCACCGCCGCCCACTGTCACGGTGTCAGCAACGGACGCCAACGCGGCCGAAGCCGGCGCCGAACCCGGTGAATTCACCGTCAGCCGGACTGGCAGCACCACTGCGTCACTTACCGCGAACTACTCACTCAGTGGCACAGCCAGCAATGGAACCGATTACCAACAATTGGGAACCTCGGTGACCATTCCAGCCGGAGCCTCTTCAGCCAGGATCACCGTTAGGCCGATTGACGACACCGCTATCGAAGGCAACGAAACGGTGATCCTCACCCTCAGCGCCAATCCGGCTTACACCGTCGGTTCGCCCAACTCGGCTACCGTCACCATCGCGGACAATGACGCGGCGCCACTTCCGACGGTGACGGTGAGAGCGTCCGACGCCACCGCGGCCGAGGCCGGCGCTGAGCCAGGCGAATTCACGATCAGCCGCGAGGGGAGCACGACCGCGTCACTGACCGTCCGCTACACCATGAGCGGCACGGCTGCGAGTGGATCGGACTATCAGGCATTGCCCGGTTCGGCCGCGATACCGGCGGGCGCAAGTTCGGTTCGCATCCGAGTGACACCGATCGACGACGCGGCTGTCGAACCGCCGGAAACCGTTGTTCTGACGCTGCAGGCCAACGCAGCCTACGTGATCGGCGGCGTGGGCAGCGCGGCGGTGACGATCATCGACAACGATGTCGGCTTGCCTGGGTTGCCGTGACGCAGGGCATTCCTTTCTTGAACATGAGGCAACGGAGCAAACGGAGAGGGCAAAGCGAGGAGCCGACTTTCCCCATTTGGACTCGGTCCCTTAGCCTCTTGGTCATATCAATTAGTTGAACTGGGGAGCGCACGCGCCCTGCGCGCCGCGGTCGGCACCCTCGCCGACCACCCTCGGGTGCTGGAACAAGTCACCCTTGAGTGACCCAATCACGCACCCCTTCCGACCGGCGGGGCGCCGGTCGGAACACGCGATGGCGCGTGTGCTCCCCAATCCGCACTGCGTACTTACAGCCTAGTGAGGTCCACTCAAGTCTAGCGGCCGGCCTCTGAAGTCCTTCACCTCAGAAGTCGGTTCACGTCACTTCTCCAGCACCGACGCGATCTGCTTCTGGAGTTCTGCGCTGATTTCCTCGACCGAGCGGTGGCCATCCACAATCGTGAATCCGTAGGTGGATTGGATGCGCTTGAATTGTTGTTCGACCAGCGATTGGTACTTGAGGAAGCTGTCGAACATGTCCCGCGAAAGGCCGAGGTCCATGCCGCTTTCCCAATAGTCCAACGCGAGATTCTTGGCAAAGTTCCGCTGGATCAATTGCTCGGGCGCCACGTTGAGGTAGAACACCGCGTCGGGCACGAGCGCGAGGCCATACAGATTTTGCAGCCATTCTTCATCCATGCCGCGCACCATGTCCCGGACCATCAGCGTGTAAATGTAGCGGTCGGCCAGCACCATGAAACCGGCTTTGAGCGCCGGCAAAATGACGTTTTCCAATTGGTCTGCAAAATCCGTGGCGTAAAACAAACTCAGCGTGATCCGGCTGAGAATGTTGCCTTGCTGCGCTTGCTCGAGTTCCTCGGCGACCAGCATGGATCGTTTCAGGCCAACTTGCACGGTCGCGTGCCCGCCGGCTTCCAGCCATTGGACGAGCCGGGCGATTTGAGTGGAGCGTCCCGATCCATCCGCGCCTTCGACCACAATCAGCTTCCCGGACAAGCTGGCGGGATCCACGCCTGGAACGCCATGGCCGTAGTAGCGCTTGGGAGACCGATGCGGCACGACAACCTTCGCCTGGACCGGCCGGGCGGGCGGCTGTTTCCTCGGGGCACGGGTGGTGAGAGCGGGCATGCGCTTGTTCACGGCTTCACAACGATGTACTTCGTCAAATCCAGTTTGTTCGCGACGAGTTGGCGGACGACGCTTTGTTGGGCTTCGACCGCTTGATTGGCGTCGATGACCAAGAAGTTAAACTCCGTGCTCATGGCCAGGTACTGCTCGAGCAGCCGTCCCTGGAAGATGCGAAAACTCTCGTACGGATCCCGCGACAGCTTCAGGTCCATGCCCGCCTCGAAGTATTTCAATTCCGGACGGCCTTCGAGAATTCGCTGGAGCGATACCTCCAGTTTGGCGTTGAAGAAGAAAACCAAGTCGGGCAGCGCCGCGTAGCTGTAAATCCCGCGGACCCATTCCGGCAGGCACCCGCGCACCGTGTCGCGAGCAAAAGCGGTGAAGATATAACGGTCGCACAGGACGACATACCCGGCGCGCAACAGCGGAACCAACTGCCGCTCGTAACGGTCGGCGAAATCCGTCGCGTGAATCAGGCTGAACGTCATGGGGGTGAGCAGTTCGCGCTTTTTTCCTTTGCTCGTGGCATTCTTGACCAGCGTGGATGAATTCCATTCGCTGAAGAAGACCTTCACGCCCTGCAATTCCAGCCAGCGTTTGAGCAGATAAATCTGCGTGGACTTTCCCGAACCGTCGAGCCCTTCCACCGCGATCATGCGTCCGGGAAAATTCAGGTCAGCGAATGTCTTCATCGAGCGTCACTTCCGCAAAAAACCTACGAACTGCCGCGCAGAACACAACCTTTTTGTACTGCGCATGACTGCCAGCAATTCTCATTTTGACGACAGGCGCGACCTGCGACTCGCTTGTAGTCCCGGCTTTAGCCGGTTTTCTCGTGCTGGCCGGCTAAAGCCGGGACTACGTACGGGTCATAATGAGAATTGCTGCATGACTGCGATGACGTGTTGAAACGGGCGGAGGTTCCGTGTAAAAAGCAGCCCATGCCACAACTTGTGAAGCTGCCTTGCCGAAGTGGAAGCAAGATTCTCCTGCAACTCGGCTGCTCTATCCTTGCGGCGGTGATGTTCGCCGGCTGTTCTTCTTCGAGCCGCACGGACGAAGACACCGCGCCGGCGGATATTCGCGGCGAGCCCATCAATACGCCGAAACCGGAGGCACGTTCCGAGCTAGCCGGGAACACGACGCAGCCGTCTGCGGAACAGACACCGGTCCAGCCCAGGCCGCTCGAGAAGCCGAATGCTGCCGCCGACAGCTCGATTGCCCAAACCGGCCCGACTCCGGCGCCGGGGCAAACCGAGACTTCTACCCAACAGAATGAAGAGTTCCTCCAAGTCACGTTCGACAAGCTGGCTTCGTTCACCTTTGAAATCCCAGACGAGCAGCCCATGACGAATGCCGTCGTTCAACCGTCGAAGTCTGAGGAACAGATTCCACCCCCGATCAAGGCGCTCGATCAAAGAAAAGTCGCGCTGAAAGGCTTCATGCTCCCGCTTCGCGTGGAAAGCGGCTTGGTCACGGAACTGCTCATCATGCGCGACCAATCCATGTGCTGTTACGGTACGGTCCCGAAAATCACCGAGTGGGTGAGCGTCAAGATGTCGAACAAAGGCGTCAAAGCCATCATGGACCAGCCCGTGACAATCTTTGGCAAGCTCCGCGTCGGTGAGATGCGCGAAAACGGATATCTCGTCGGCATCTACGCGATGGACGGCGAGAAGATGGCGGGGCCGATTGACCTGTAAGCTCAAGGCTTTCCCGAAATGTGAGTGACTGTTAAGTCGTCATACCGAATCGGAGTCCCCGCGAAAGGACTTCCCCAGATTGAACTCCGGCCTGCGACCGGTTCTTCCTTCTCTTTCGCCGAGAGGATCGGCTTGGCTGGTTCGGCTTCGCCAGCGATCCAAACTTTGCCCAGCACGTTCCATCCCTCATTGTCCGCCTTCTTGATTTCCAAGCGCAAGTGAGTCCACGTGCCGGACGGCCATTCGTAGGGGATCGAGGTCATCAAGTTGTCGCCTTTGAAGAGTTCGATCAATTTTTTGCCCGGGCTGACTTGCAGCCTGTAACCTCCCACCCCGTTCAAGCCCACCGCGAAGGTTGGGAAGCGCCTCCCTTTGCTCGTGCCGAAAATTCGTGCTGACACGGCGATCCCCTCTTTCTCGGTCGGCCCAAAAAGGACGCCGTAGGTGTCGAGAGGAGCGCCGGGCAATTCCAGGAACTTGTTGTTCTTGTCGAAAACTTCTTGCTGCACTTTGAACGCGCCGTCGAGCACGAGAAAATCTTCCGGCACTGCGCCGACGGCGCTCTTTTCGAAATTGTTTTGGTAAAGGATTTTGGTTTTCAAAGCGTCGCCGGCAACAGTGGGCTGGAGAGCCGCCAGCGCCGTTAGGATCGAGATTATCCGCGCGGCCAATTCCGTTTTCATCATCATGTTTCAAGAAGCAATCGTTCACTCCGCCCTCAATGCATCCAACAATCTTCCGCGCAAGGCCAAGAACGTCGCCAGCCAAGTCCAAAAGATACCGCTGGCCAGCACTGCCGCGAGCATGAGCGCGAGCGACGCGAACGGCACGCCGCTCCCCGCCAAAAGCACTGTGGGCAAAACGGCGACCAACGCCGCTGCGAGGCCAATGCCCAAGCCCGACAACAACAACGCCCCATGCTCGCTCATCACGACCCATCTTAGAACTCGCGGACGAAAGCCGACGGCCAAGAGCAAAGCCAATTCACCTCGCCGTTCCATCACATTCCGCAGAACCACCACGCCCAGGCCAACGCTTCCCAATAACAATCCCAAACCGCCGAGCACTTGAAACGTGCTGAGATAAGTGTTCTGCACCGCGTTGAAGGCCGCCAACCGCCTTGCCGCCGGGGTCAATTCCAATCCCACATCGCGCAACGCGCGCCCCAAACTCGCCGAGACTTTTTCCAAAGTGTTCGACGGGGCATCCACAAGAAACATTCGATATCCGCTCTCCCGCTCGAACCGCGCGAGGAATTCTTCCTCGGCAATCAAAAGGTTCCCCTGGAGAATCGAATTCGCCACCGACGCCACCAGCCGGAGCTTGATAGATTGCCCGCGATCATCCGTGTACTCGAGGGTGTCGCCCACCTTTTTCCCCAAGGCCCACTGAATGGAAGCTTGATCCCCAATGGCCGGGACAGTGTCGCCATCCTGACTCTTGAGCAACAGCCAAGGATGCTCTTTCGGGAGGCCCTTTGCGATGGCTGCAAAGGCAAATGCATTCCGCTGGTTCAGCAACTCCGGCTGAACTCCCAACAGCCGAGGTTTCTGGGCGCGGTTCAAATTCAGGCAGCTCGCCTCTTCGCCGTCACGGACCCTGAGCGCAACAAACTCGACCCCGGCGAGTTCGTTGCTGGACAGGCCAAAGAATTGGCGCCCGTCTTCGGCATTCAGATCGTGCACGATGGGCAACGTCGATTCGCCGATCAACGCGAAGCCGCCCGTGCCCGAGGAACGCTTTTGCGCCTCGCCCTCCGAGTCGAGCCGGAAGACTCCGACGGCGACGATCATGAAGCTCCCGCTCGCCAACAGACCGATCGTCGCCAAACTCCGCTTGCGTCGGCGCGTGGCATTACGCACACCCATTCCGGTCAGGTTTGGCCGCGCGGCCGCCTCCGATAGGGTTAGGGCGGCCAACAGCGCCGCGGCGAATCCCAGGCCGGAGATCAGGAGCATCGCGCCGGCGCCGAAAAACTCTCCGACCCCTGTGGCACCTTGGCGGAAAACCGCAAGGATCAGAATGATCAACGCGAAGATCAGTCCGCCCCAGCCAAATTTGAGCCCGTGGTTCGACTTACCGAGGAGTGCGTGGGATGGACGACAGCCGTGGGTTTGTAGTCCCGGCTTTAG
>JACQWK010000674.1 GCA_016209525.1 Verrucomicrobiota bacterium | reverse complement strand
CGGAGGGGGCGCGCGTCTCGCCGCCCGGTGTGAGGCGCAAACTTCGAAGATGATTCCTATTCCAGACCCAGACCGCCGGGCGAGACGCCGCGGCTCTACGGCAGACGAGACGCCCACCGCCGCGCCACCCTTCCCTCAAAAGGGTTGAAAACGCGAGTCGAGTTCAATAGCTTGGCTCTTATGAAACCACCGCTCCAATCCCTGCTACCCCTCGCGCTTCTGGCCTCGCTTGCGACTTCCGCGTACGCGGCGGAGAAGAACTACACGATTGCGGTGATTCCAAAAGGGACAACCCACGAGTTCTGGAAATCGATCAACGCCGGCGCGTTCAAAGCTCGGCAGGAATTGAATGAAAAGGGCCTTAAGGTGGAGGTGATCTGGAAGGGCCCCTTGAAAGAAGACGACCGCGATCAGCAGATTCAGGTCGTCGAGAATTTCATGTCCCGGCGCGTGAGCGGAATGGTCCTCGCACCCTTGGATTCACAGGCCTTGGTCAAACCGGTGGCCAGCGCCGTCCAGGCCAGAATCCCGGTCGTGATCATCGATTCCGGCTTGAAATCCGAGCGTTACGTGAGCTTTGTCGCGACCGACAATTACAAAGGCGGACAGATGGCCGGCGAGCACTTGGGGAAATTACTCGGTGGGAAAGGCAATATCATCCTCCTGCGATACGCAGTGGGCTCAGCCAGCACCGAGGAACGGGAGGCAGGATTCTTGGAGGCGCTCAAGAGAAAGTATCCGGAGATAAAGATCATCTCCTCCGATCAGTACGCCGGGCCAACTCGCGAAACCGGGTACCAAGCTTCGCAAAACCTGCTCAATCGTTACGGCCGGGAAGTGGACGGCATCTTCTGTCCGTGCGAACCTCCGACCATCGCCATGGCGAAAGCTCTCCGGGACATTGGAAAAGCGGGGGGAAAGGTGAAGATGGTCGGCTTCGACGCCGGCTCGCAATCGGTGCAAGATCTCAAAAACGGCGACGTCCAAGGACTGATCGTCCAGAACCCCGTTTGGATGGGTTATCTGGGTGTGATGACGCTGATGGAGCATCTTCAGGGCAAAAAGGTCGAAAAGCGAATTGACACCGGCGTCTATCTGGTGACTCAGGAGAATATGGAGCAACCGGAGATCAAAGAGCTTCTTTATCCGCCTCTGGAGAAGTACTTGAAGTAACTGTTGAGCTCAGCCGCGAATGGACGCCAATGGAATCGAAGGAAGCGCGAGGAAGCCGAGATTCTGTTTTCAATTCGAGTTGATTCGCGTTCATTAGCGGTTTCTCAGTTGAACATTTGCCATTTGAAATGACCTCTCGCCTTCGGATGCGTGGCTTGCAGAAGAGTTTCGGCGCCACTCGAGCGCTGAAGAAGGTCGATCTCGAGGTATTGCCCGGAGAAGTCCATGCCCTCATCGGTGAGAATGGCGCCGGCAAAAGCACACTGATGAAGATTCTCAGCGGCGCTGTCCGTCCGGATTCCGGCCAGATCGAACTCAATGGCCAGCCTTTCATTCCTGAGAACCCTTCGCACGCCCGGCGCAGCGCCATCGCCATGATCTACCAGGAGCTCAACTTGGCGCTCCACCTGAGCGTGGAAGAAAATATTCTACTCGGCGAAGAGCCATCTCGATTCGGGTGGATCCAGCGCGCGCGGCACCGTGAATTAGCGCGCGCTGCCCTCGCCGAACTTCGCCATGAGAAAATTCCTTTAGATGCGCCGGTCAGCAGCCTCTCTATCGCCGAACAACAGATCGTCGAGATTGCGCGCGCCCTGCTGACCGATCCGAAGGTGTTAATCATGGACGAACCGACGAGCAGCCTGACGGACGTGGATACACGGAATTTGTTTGCCGTCATCGCCCGTCTGCGGCAGCGCGGCGTCAGCATCGTTTACATCAGCCACTTCCTCGAGGAGTGCAAACAGGTCTGCGATCGTTACACGGTCTTGCGCGACGGGGAGAGCGTTGGGTGCGGGGATATGGCGTCGGCTTCGTTGGAGGAGATCATCCGCTTGATGGTGGGCCGTGAAATCAAGGAGATTTATCCGCGCACCCCTCGGCCATTCGGCGATCCCTTGCTCGAATTGAAAACGTTGGCTGGACGGACCAAACCTCGATCCGTCAATTTGACGTTGCGGGCCGGCGAAATCCTCGGTCTGGCAGGCCTCATTGGCGCCGGGCGCACCGAAACCCTCCGAGTTTGCTTTGGCCTGGATCGTTGTGAGAGCGGCAAAGTGTTTGTTTATTCCGCAGAGCAGGGCCGCCGCAATCCCCATCGGAGCTTGTCCGAGGGGATCGGTTTGCTCAGCGAAAACCGAAAGGAAGAGGGACTAATGCTCGGACGGACTCTGGCGGATAATCTCACGATCACCCGTTACGGCCCCATGGCCAAGCTCGGCTTGATCAACGCCCGGTCACAACGGCACGCGGCTCAGGGATGGATGCAACGCCTCGGCATTCGGGCCGCGGGCACCGACCAGACCGTGGGCGAACTCTCCGGCGGCAACCAACAAAAAGTGGCTCTGGGGCGCTTGCTGCATCACGACGCAAAGATTTTGCTGCTCGATGAACCGACTCGCGGCATTGACGTAGGCAGCAAAAGCGAGATTTATCGGCTCATGGGACAACTCGCGGCCCAGGGCAAGGCCATTGTCTTTGTGAGCTCCTACTTGCCGGAATTGCTGGGGGTTTGCGACACCGTCGCTGTGATGTGCCGGGGCGTTCTTTCCGATGCTCGCCCCGTTTCGGATTGGTCAGAGCACAGCATCATCAGCACAGCCATGGGCCAAAACGAAGGTGATACAAGGACTGTGGGATAACGAGTGTGTTAACAGTGGGGCAGGCATCTTGCCTGCCGTGGTGTTCGCTTGGAAATCGCCCAATTGAAGCGGGCTGGAAGCCACCCACGGAACCAACCGACTTTTGCCTTTTGCTTTGAAGGAGAGCGTTTACACTGCGCTTGGCAAATGGGCTCGCCCGGATCGACGATCAAGATCAAGAAACTGCTGAACCTATTGGGTCCCTTCTTCGGACTTCTCTTCGTCATCGGCCTGTTCTGCCTCAGCTCGGAAGTGCGGCCCTACTTCCTGACGGGCGCGAATTTCAAAATCATTCTGACCCAGACCGTCATTGTCGCCATCGGAGCGCTGGGCATGACCATGATCATTGTGAGTGGAGGCATTGACCTCAGCGTCGGGTCCGTGGTCGCCTTGGCCAGCGTGGTGGGTGCCACGCTCCTGGTGAAAGGCTACCGGGATTCCTCCGTATTTTCGCCGGATGACATCCGCGACATTCCGAGGCTGGTTTCAAACCTCCGGACCGGGACGAATCCCGTATCGCGATTTCTTTGGGATCAGCTTCCAGCCGAGCGGAAGCAGTTGCTGGCCGATGCCGGCTCCACGCCCGCGCAGAAGACGTCGGCGTTGATCGAAGCGCTTAACCGGCTGGTTCGGGGGCCGTCCCTGTATGAAACGCAACGGTTCGGCGGCGTGGCGTTGTCCAAGGAAACCCGCAAGCTCGCCGAGCTCAATCCACAGGAAGCCGGGCTGATGCGCTTGAACCGACTGCTCCTGGAAGACGCCTACCCGATGGAGCTAGCCAAGAATCGCTTTTCATTGATGAGGGTGCTGGCACTGACGGTGCTGGTGGGCTGCGGCATCGGCATGTTGAACGGACTGGCCATCGCCGGGCTGCGGATGATGCCCTTCATCGTGACGCTCGGCATGATGGGCATCGCGCGCGGGACATCGAAGTGGCTGGCCGGAAATCAAACCGTGAACGCGCCCGAATCACCCGTGAACAACATCATGGCCCTGGTGGAACCGCTAGAGCTGTTTCCGTTGCCCTCGGGGGTGTGGATCGCCGTGGCCTTGGCGGCGTTCATGGGGGTGGTGATGCGCCAGACCGTCTTCGGGCGGTACGTGTTTGCGATCGGTTCCAACGAAAGCACGGCGCGGTTGTGCGGCATTCGCGTGCGGCTTTACAAGGTGGTGATTTATGCTTTCGCGGGCCTGTTCTTTGGCCTGGCGGGTTTGATGCAGCTCTCGCGCCTGACGCAAGGCGATCCCACGGTGGCGATCGGGCTGGAGTTGGACATCATTGCCGCGGTGGTGATCGGAGGCGCCAGTCTCAACGGCGGCGCGGGCAGCATCCTTGGTTCGATGATCGGCGCGCTCATCATGGCCGTCCTTCGGAATGGCTCGAACCAGATGGGCTGGCCGACGTTCATGCAGGAAATCATCATCGGCATCGTGATCATCCTGGCCGTCGGGCTCGATCGCCTCAGACAGAGCCGAACCACCACCTAGGCCCAGAGCTCCCGATCCTATGGCAAGAACTCCGGAGCGCCGGTCTCCGATCCGGCGCGGTTTTTCGTTCATTTCGAATGCTAACCGCCTACCAAGTTAACTCCAGCGATTGCAGCGAACGAGGGGCAAACTCCAGCCGCTCCTCAAACCGAGGTGGCCGCCGCTGTGAATCAAGCTTCGCAGCGCCGTCACCGCCCATCGCACAACGAATCCTTTTCGCGCGGATGCCGTAAGCCTTGGCGTCGAAGCGCAGCGTCGTCGTCACAAACTGATCGCTCACGTTCGCGAAAAGCAACACGAGCCGTTTGTCTTTGGGCAGACGCCAGGCGCCCGTGACCACGGCATCGGTGGTTACCCACCATTCGCCAGACCATTGCCAATCGGCTTTGACCTTCGGGATATCGCCAAGGAGCTTGGGCGGCCGAGCCATTTCTCCGGCGTAGAAATATCGGCGGTGCTGGTCGCGCATTTGGACAGCGCGTCTGAAGAATTCGGCGTTGGTTGCCTCTTTCACGACGCCCGGATCGATCCAGCCGAGCTGCTCCCCAAAGACCAGTTGCTGCCCCGCCTTCATCCGCAACGCCAAATCCTTGGTCGCGCCGCCGCGATAGGCGCGGCCGAACATCTGCAACGCGCCGCCATAGACGGCCGGAAAAGCCGGCACCTGCCCGTCATGCTGCCAATGCCACGTCAAGTAGCCGTCAAACCAGCGGACAAACGGCTCGCCATTGCATTCCGTGGTCAGCATCCGATCCCTCGGCATGGCGCGTCGGATGGCTTCAAGCATCTTCCAGTAACCTTCATTCCACCAGTGCCCGCCGCCGAGCGGATGACCGTGCGCGGCGTCCATGCAAAGCGTGGGAGGCGCGGCTGCCACTTGGTCGATATACACGGCGCTGGTGTCGACCTCGTTCATCAGCCTCAGCACGAGGTTGCTGACCGTCTGCTGCCAGAACGAAGTCGTTGGGCACATCGGCGCCAGACGCACAGGCTGGCCATTCGTTTCCTTGCTGCCGTAGCTTTCCGTGTACGGCGTCCCGTCGTCGCGCTTCGAAGCCGCAGGCAAGGCGGCCTTGGTGAACTCAAAATCTTCGGAACCTCGGTCCAAGGTGTCCCAAAGCCTTCCGTTGATGTAAGGCATGACGAAAACGTTGGCCTGCCGCAGTTCGGAGACGCCTTGGGCCACGTTGGTCTTGGTCGGAAAGTAATGCGGATAATCGTTGTCGAAGGGGATTTGGTGCCAGTTGTACCAATGGAAGCCCGCCGGGACTCCCAGGAATTGTTGGAAACTTTTTACTTTAGGCACGCAATCGCCAGGCGCGCCGCCGCCGAGCGCCCAAGCGCTGAGTTCGCGGGTCCAGAGCGGAGAATCTTCCCGGCCTGATTTTCCGAGGCGCGGCCACCATCGGGCATTGTTCTTCACCCACGCCTTGTAAATCATCGCGGCATCGAACCAATCGCCGCGCAAAAGCTGCCACACTGCTTCGCCGGGCAACGTGAAATTGTTCCCAGCCTTTCCCATGTCCGGGGCCGGCACATCGAAGACCATTCGCACGCTCCGATTCGTCGGATTGCCGAGCAGTTCGATGTCCTTCGTGCTGCCCATTGGATCGTGCAAGCCGAAGTAAAGGCCAGTGGGTGTCGGCCCCGCGCGATAGGCGGCCATAAATTGCATGCTGCACCAGCCTCCCGGATAGCTGCCACGATAGCGGAAGGAACGCTCCCAAACGCGTTTTTGCTCTTCGCCGGGTCCCCGAGGGAAAAGAACTGCCGCGCTTTCTCCAAGATCGGCCAGCGCGAGTTGCGGAAATTGAACTCGCCAAATGCTCCACCTGGAAGATTCGTTCTGCACGGCCATCTTCCAATGGAGGGCGCTGTTATGCCGGTCGGGCACCGTAGAGAGATTCACCAGGATTCCTTGCAGGCGCTCATCTTCCGGGTTTTCCCACCGCAGCGAAAGGTCGGAGCGCTTCTTCCGAAGTGTCGCGGTGCGCCAGCCGCTTTCCGCGGTGAGCCGGACTTCCTGCTTGGTGGAGACTTCCCGAAGCGTCAGGCTAAAGAGCGGGGGCGCGTTCGTGGCCAGCAACTCCTGATGTTGCCGCAAATCAAACAGACTTGCCACACGCACGCTGTTCGAGGCTTGCTGAAATGTGAGACGAAGGTCTCCGGCCGTGAGTGTAGCTCGGCCTGCGGTGGGAATATGCGCAGATAGGGATGCCTCTTTCGCGATGGAGGCTGCGGGATTGATGAGCAAAGCAGCGAACAGGATGAACCTCGTAGCAGCGGACATGAGTCCGCTCAATCCAGCGCGGAAGAAAATAATCAGAGCCGACTCACGTCGGCTGCTACGGTTCATGGGCTCAAGGCGGGAATTTTTCGGCGAATGCTCTCCCCAAGGGCAGGGAATCGCCGCTGCGGCGCCGGGCCGACTTACAGCAACCGCTGTTCTTCGCGAGCTGCAGACGGTTCTCCCTCTCCCTTGGGGAGAGCGCCGGGGTGAGGGAGAAGCCAACCAGCCATGGACGTCACCTCTGCGCCCTTCGCCTGGATATTTCATAAACTCGTAGCGCAGATTTTCAGTCTGCCTTATCGCAGAACTTGCAGCCTGCGGCCGTTCGAAAACTCCGAGCCGCTCGATTCGTCCGACATCCTGCCGACTGCAAGTCGGCGATACAGCGTAGCGCGGCAGAGCCGCAACCAAAACGGCGCGCGGCCTTCCAGGCCGCAGCGGCTCCAAAAGACGCGGGCGCCTGAAAATCTCCGAGCCTCGCCTTCCGCGTGCGGCCGCTGCGGCCTGGAAGGCCGCGCGCCGGAAAAATCGTCGCGGCTTGCGACGTTTCGACAGATACTGATAGACTTCAAGTCTGCGCCCAAATGCCTCCGAACTTCAGTGGCCCGAAAGACGTGTGCCATACCCAAGCTCGCGCTGGGGGTTCTAGGCCCAAAACCCACGTCCCAAGCGCATGAGTATGGTGACGGCTTTTGCGGGGAGAGGATGATGCGGTTCCGTCGTGTCATTGGGCCTCCCTCAACATGTCGCCAAACGCCGGCAAGAGCCCGTATTTGCGTTGCCACGGCGTGTACATGAAGCCGCGCACTTTGGGCGTTTCGCCCGCGAGGCGGAGCCACCCCTTTACGTCGTTTAGGTCGTTGGCATCGTAGTAGCATGCGACGAGGGTCTCGAATCCCAGGTCGGCGAAGAACCGAAGGCTTTTCGGCCGAGGCGCCCCGCCCCACACCGAGATCACCAAATCCTTCGGAATGTGTCTCCAGGAGCCCGCATAGTCGCCTTTGACGAGGTAGTAATTTGTTCGCGCGTTGTGGTTCGGATCGAACATATCGGACCAGACATAGATCCGCGCGTCCGGGAGAGATCGACGAAGGATTTGCGCCTGACGGGTGACGCACTCGCCGAGCAACGCCGCCATGTCTTTGCCGCGGCAGGCCAAGCAGGTGCCGCCCATCCGGACTTCGTCCATGTTCAACTGCACGCGGCGCGGCCGCAGATGTTCCGCGAGCAGTTTGGCCTCGTGTTCCCAGATTTGATAGACTTCCGGCTCCGCCATGCACACCGTCACTTGGGATTCGTGGATCACCATCGGATGAAACCAACTCACCCGGAGTCGTTCTCCATCGCGAATCCGGCCGCCGGCTGCCAAACGCAACGAAGGCGCAGGTCGATCCACATTCCACAAACTAAAGTCCGGATCCTGCAAAGCCTCGTAGTCTTTGTCCTCCTCGAACGTCGCCGTTCCATCCTCGTTGCGGACCGTGACGGGCGTTCCGGGCCGGCGAAGCACGTTGACCGGCCCGATCTCTTCCAACGTCCAATCGTCCAGCCAGACTTTTCCGTCCTTTCCTTCCCAAACGCCTGCGTAGAGACGCACGGAATCGAAGTCCAGACTGTTGAACACCGTCGTGAGTTTTCTCCAGTCGGTCGTGGAGGGCAGATTGAAAGTCCGCGGCGCCAGATCGCGGTTTTGGGCGAGCACGGTTAACCGGAAGCCGCTGGCCGGCCTGAGTCCTTCAGTCTTCACCCAGACACTCACGCGGTAACAACGGTGCGGACGCAGCCGTACCTCCTGGTTGATTCGCCCATTGCCGTTCGGATGCGCCGTGAAATTTTCCAAACGAGCCGAGGCTTTGCCGGAGTGAAAAATTTCGGTGTCCGCGAAACTGATTACGCCCGGTTCGTCGTGAAAGTTAAAGCCTTTGAACCGGTGATTCGCGAATTCTTCAAAGCCGCCATTGCTCAACCGCACGGAGGCGTCGGCGAGGAATCGGGCCGTATCCTTGCCGGCGGCGAATGGCGCGTCTTCCACGGGCAACCCTTCCGCCAAGTGGCGGTTGTGTCCGAGAGTACCGCCGCCGTATCCGACGGAAAAGAGGCTGGGGATGAGCTCGAGGCCAAGGCTGTCGCAAACCCGTTGCACCTCGCGAAGCCGACGAAAGTATTCCGGCGGTTGTTTGCAGAGCGAATCGAGGCTCGCGGAAAGGACCGCGCCGTTCAAGCCGCTCTTGGCGGCGCTCTCCAAGACTTTCGTGATCTCGGCAACGTCGGCGTCCCTCCGTAGTCCCCAGCCGAAAACCCAAACAAAGCGGTCCGGGTAAGGTGCAGCTTTGGCGGAAAGCCCGCTGACCACGAGCACGGAGAGCAAGGATGATAGTAAGCATCGTCTCATAAACCTTATTGACGAGACCGTTGGATGAACGACAAGTCGGCGTTTGTAGTCCCGGCTTTTGCCGGTTCGGGCCGCCTAAAGGCGGGACTACAAACCTTCCGCGTGTAGTCCATCCCACAGTCTCCTCTGTATGAGCGTTTTTTGAAAATGGGTGGCGCGGGCAGCCTGCCCGCCCCGGTCGGCAACGTGCCGACCGGAATGACCGCGAGCGCCACGATGAAACAAGCGTCTGGACTGTCCATCAACGCCGCACCCGTTCCGTCCGGCAATTTGCCGGACGGCACAGACTGGTAGCCTGTGCTACCGAAAGAAGCCTGTCCAAACACACTCTTATACGAAATTGCGGTCAAGATGGAACAATGCCCCTCACCCCATCCCTCTCCCCATCCGATGGGGAGAGGGTGTCCGTAGGACGGGAGAGGGGTTTCAAAATCACAAAGTGAAGTGATCGACTTGTTCCATCTTAAAGGCACATCAGTATTAGCTCACCCGCCCCAGTGACTGCCTCGCTAGCCGACGATGAGTTCATGACGATTCGCCCCGCCTCGACGCCAATGGACTTCCTTCCCGGCGCTGCGGCCATCGGGAGTTTCCGCGCGCAAGCGCTGCACGCCGAAGAACGCTCTCGCGGGCAGTTCACCCTGCATGTTCGTCCGCCCTTCTGCCTTCGTCCACCATTGCCCTTTGACCAACTCCATGAGACGGTCGTAAACCGGTTTGGGAGACATGTCCTTGCGCACCCATCCCGCCGCCGCCCGTTGCCACGCGCCCTCGTCCGAGAAATCCCACCACGTCGCCGCTTCCACTGACGGATGGCCGAAGAGCATCGTGTAGAACTTCGGCACGTACTCAGCCTGCTTCGCCTCACCTTCGGGAGTCGTCTCCGCCCAGTTCTCGCCCGGACCCTTGCGCGGTCCGCTCACGATCGTGGTCTCTGTGAAATGAATCGGCACGCCAAGCTTCGCATAAGTGTCGCAAACGTCCCAGACACGACGCAGCGGCCAGCCGCCGCCATGCATGTGGCTTTGAACGCCGATCGCGTCGAACAGGAGCTTGCCGTCCTCCCGCAGCGCGTCGAGGATCTTGTAGTATGGTGGATCGGTGCGGTAATCATTGACCAGCAGCGTGGCTTGAGGATTGGCCAAGCGAGCGATTTTCAAATGCTCCGCCGTGTAAGGCACGGCCCCCATCGACATCGCCCATTCTCCGGTCCGCGTTTTGAACCTTCCGAGATGGGTCGGCTCG
This sequence comes from Verrucomicrobiota bacterium, assembly GCA_016209525.1. Lineage (GTDB taxonomy): Bacteria > Verrucomicrobiota > Verrucomicrobiia > Limisphaerales > SIBE01 > VHCZ01. The sequence continues at coordinate 766 of JACQWK010000674.1, read as the reverse complement.
TTAATGACGTCCCACAAGTCGATGCGGCCTTTGAAGCGCGCCACGATTTCCCGCACGCGCGCGTTGGAGAGCGCGCGGATGTCGGCGAAGTCCTGCGGCAGCCACCTTGGATCGGCGTAGTCCCAAACCAAGGGGTGTCCCTTGCAGGTGATCGCATGCTCGCGGCACCACTCCGCAACTTGGTCCGTGTAGTCATAAATCGGTTGGCCGCGTTCGCGTTCGTAGGAGGCCCAGTAAAATCCAAGGGTTGCGTAATTGAGCAAGGCCGCGAAGCGGCGGCGGTACAATTCCTCGCGTTGCGGATCCTTCACTCGGCCGAACATGAAGAAATTGCAGCCGAATCGGAAATCATGGCGGAGCTGTTCGATTTTCACGACTGCGTTCGAGATCGACTTCCCGTCGGCGCCCCGTACGGCGACAACGCCGTCGCCCTTGCGATGTTTCTCGATCCGCTCGCGGGCTTGCGCCAAGAGTTCGCTGTCGCTGGGCGCCAATTCTTTCGAGTCGGCTCCCCACGTCGAGTTCGCCGCCAGCATCACCGCTGTCCCGCTTGTTGATTTCAAAAACGTTCTTCGATTCATAACGAGTGAGATAAAGCAAAAAGTAGTTGAGCCAAGGCGCCGGCAACTTGATTGGAGTCAAGTCATGGTCTGTGTCATCAGCAAATTCGAAAAAGCAGGAAAGAGCCGCCGCGCGTCTGGACTATCGGGAGCTATCACCCTTACCAGGCGCTGCGAACGGTCCTTCCTCTCCCCTCGGGAGAGGG
>JACQWK010000673.1 GCA_016209525.1 Verrucomicrobiota bacterium | reverse complement strand
CCGCAGCAGCTTCGCCTGTCTTGCGAGCCTGACGAGGATTTCGCAGCAAACCGGAAGGTCGCGGGTGCTGCGGCCTGGAAGGCCGCGCGCCGAAACCCACCGACAACTTGTGGATGCACTGGGCTGTGCTGTTGTAACCAGGTTCCTCTCGACGTCCGCACCCAGACCGATCACCATCAGGAACTCGTGAATCTGCCTGTCCAATCCAGAGTGAACCCGGAAAATCCGAAGGCCCCGGCCACTGGTTCGGCTTTCACTCTGATCGAATTGCTCGTGGTCATCACCATTATAGCGATTCTCGCCGCTATGCTGTTGCCGGCGCTGAGCAAAGCCAAAGTCATGGCCAACCGCGCCAAGTGCACTTCGAACCTCCGGCAGATCGGTCTCGGCGTTTTGCTCTACGCGCCGGACCACGACGGCCGCCTTCCGCAATACAACGCGAACAACAAGCCCACCGGCGATTCGCTCTTCCAGAACTGTCGCTATTATTTGTGGGGCGGGACCCGGACATACCGTGATCTCACGGGCCAGTCTTTCAAGGAACGGTTGCTCACGCCGTACATGGGCGAGTTTATTGCCGAGTGCCCGCTCGACAAAGGCTACCGTCCGGGATCGGGGTTGGACCCAAAAGTTTTCGACCGAAAAAAGTTCTACGAAGTTTATGGCAGCAGCTACGCCTACCAGGTGGCGATTCTCGATAACCAGGGCAAAAGCACCGCCTTCGAGTACAAAGCCACCGAAATCCTCTGGAACCAGCGCACGGAAAACATCCGCGAACCGTCGTCGCTGGTGATGGCCGGCGACTTCACGGTTTCCTACGCGGAATATTTTACGGGCGGCCGAATCAAGCATTACGCCTACGTGCAAATGCACCATCCGGCCCAATACCAGGCGAATCTTCTCTTCGTGGATGGGCATCTGCGTGCCGAGACACTCCAAGCCGAACCGCGCCATCTTCGCAACGAACGCTACAGCATCGTGCGGCCGGATTACTTCGAGAGCCGCTGATACTGCCGCTCGCCCCCAATTGCGGGAAACTCGTCGGATGCCATCCAGCGGCAGTGGTACCGGCGAAACCTAAGAGCGCGTCTGAAAAATGGGTGGCACGGGCGACTCGCCCGTCCCGGCCGGCGACTCGCCGACCGGAATTTCGGGAGCGCTGGTCAAAAAACCTGCGCCCTTGTTAATCGGAAGGGTCGCCGCCATGGTGGACCGCGACTTCATCGAACCTGCCCCTACAGGAGGAACCTTCGAGGAATTCGTGCAGACGGCCAGCTCGAATCTGACCGCGAACGCCACGCTCAAGTCCTCGAATCCGTGCTCCTTCGGTTGAAGGAAGCGTCCATCGTCCGGGAATTTCGCCTGGAAGATTTGCCCCTGCACGTCTGGCACACGCTGGACAAGCTTTCCACGCGGCTCAAACGTGCCCTCGAGTTTCTCTATTTTTTCTAAGCCAGGATAGGTTCCTTCTATTGCGCTCCTTGGGATCTTTGCGGTTATCAATCTTTGCAAAAGTTCATGCACCCCTCTCCCTACCCTCTCCCCGCGCCGGTGAAAGCGAAGCAGGTGAACAGCGCGGGGAGAGGGATCAAGGGTGAGGGGCAGTGCTCAAATCTGTGAAAGAACTTATGCAACGATCCACCTGGAATTGGTCCGGCACGTCAAATCGATTCTCCCGCAGACTCCGCGTCGTGGTCCTATCGCTAGATCCAAACCCCTGGTTTCAGGAAACAGCCGCGGTCGCGGGCGCTTCCGCCTGTGTTCCCAAAGAAGACCTGCGTCAGTTGAGGCCAGTCATTCATTCGGCTTGAGATGAACCTTAACGTTGCATGAAAAGGAGCATGCCCCCCGCGCCCTGAATTGCACGCACTCCAAGCGCTGGCGCGCGGCCATCCTGGCCGCAGCACTAACGGCCTGCCCAGCGTTCCGGACAACCCGACGACCCCTCGAAAGTCGAAACCGCTGCGGCCAGGATGGCCGCGCGCCGCTAAACGGGTACGGCAGTTCACTGCCGGGTTCGAGTTGACCGCCGCATCAGTTCCGCGGGGACGGCTGAATTCTTCTCCTGGCCCCGAGTCAGTTCAATAGGCGCACGAGACAACTGGGTCTGGATGCTTGAGTTTGTTGCCGGTTTTTGCGATACATGGCCCGCGCCCAATGCGAATGCTACGCGGTTGGCTTCTACTTCTTTTGTGCAGCGTGCCAGGTTCGGCGATGGCGGCGAATTACGTGCTCGATCTGGACGGCTACGGGGATTACGTGCGGCTGCCGGACGGCTTGTTCGAGGATTTCGAGGAGGCCACCATCGAGTGCCGGGTGAAGTGGGCGCGCCTCAGCGAATTCAGCCAGCCGGTCTCCTTCGGGGCCGCTTGGCGCACGCTGGGAATCAATGTCGGGTTCGAGCAGCCCCTGCTGCAATTCTTCATCTATGCTCCGGAGAGAACCGCTCACGTCATTCAGACTTCGCAACGCCTCGAATCGAACCGCTGGTATCACATCGCCGCCGTGAGCGGGCCGCGGGGAATGAAGCTTTACCTTGATGGGGAGTTGGCCGGGGAAGATTCGTTCACCGGGAGTTTCGCGGCGGTCGCTCCCACCCGTCAGAACGCGTTGGGCCGCGCTTCCTGGTTTCAGAACCCGGACTTCTCGGGGCAACTGGATGAAGTCCGCGTCTGGCGGCAGGCTCGAACGCAGGAAGAAATCCGAGCGGATTCGAACCGACGGCTGACCGGAGTCGAACCTGGCTTGGCGGCGCTTTGGAATTTCGATTCAGGCGATGCGCGGGATTCCGGGCCCGGCAGCCATCACGGCCAACTGATCGGCGACGCCCGGTGTTTGCCGGAAAGCGCGTCGCCTGCCGCGACCGCTGCTTCCGGTCCACCCCAGCCATCTTCCGGAGAAGCCGGCTTGCAGGAACCGGCCATTCTGGGCGGGCGCGTTTCGACCTACGACGGTTCCCCGCAAGCGGCGATTCCGGTTGAGGCGCTGAGGCGACAGGAATCCCAAGCGCGCTGGATCATGGCCGGGAGCGCGTTAACGGATGAAAACGGCGCCTTCGAAATTCCCGTCCGCCGCCCTGGAACCTACTTGCTGCGCTGCCAAGTTTGGGGCGGCTATATTCATTGGAGAGAAGACCAGCCGTCGGAAGTGGATATCACGGAGGCCAATTCCGGGGGCAGGCTGGAATTCCCTCGCGCGAATCAATTCAAATTCATCGAAATCAAAAATGGCGCCGCCGTCCTGCGTGCGGACTTCCAGCTTGCCTCGTTCGCGAAGGGCCGATGGCAAGCGTTGAGCCGGCTCAGCACGCTGCCGAGCAACCGCGTGCGGGCCATTTGGAAGGATCGAACCGGAATGATGTGGTTCGGAACGGATGCCGGCGCGGTCAGTTTCGACGGTAATCTGGCGACGACCTATTCGACCAAACAAGGTCTGCCGGCGAACGAAGTGACGGCCATTGGGGAGGACACCGGGGGAAACCTTTGGTTTGGCACGCCCGCCGGCGTGGCGCGTCTCGACGGCTCTTCGTTTGTCACATACACGGAATCCGATGGGCTCGCCGGCAAAGCAGTCACCGCCATTGGCTACGACGGGTCCGGCAATCTGCTCGTAGGAACCCGCTCGGGTTTAGCGCGATTCCGCGACGGGGCATTTCATCCAGTGCCCCTGGAAAATCAGTTCGCGGGGCCGGACTTCCAGGGATGGACGCCCGTGGGAGCGCTGTCGTTTCAGAGGGCGCCTCGAGGAATTGCGTTCGGCGTTGGGGTGTGGCCCTCTTTTGAAGGCGCGGCCTTCGCTGATCAAACCGTTGTTCGGGGCGTCTTGCGGAAGGAAGGCTTGGTTGGGAAGCGCGTGACCGCGACGTGCGCCACCCCCGCGGGCGCGCTTTGGGTGGGAACCGAATCGGGTTTGTCGTTCTTTGACGGCAAACGAATTCGCAATTGGACCCTCGCCGAGGGCCTGTTGCACAAGGATGTCAGCGTGCTGGCGCAGGCGCAGGACGGAGCGCTCTGGTTGGGCGGAGCGCGCGCGGAAGGTGATTCCGCGCGCGGGGGTGTGACGCGGTTCGACGGGCGGACGTTCGTTCATTTCACCGAGCAGGATGGGCTGGCGGGCGGACGAGTCTTGTCTCTTTTTCTCGAAGAGGACGGAACGATCTGGGCCGGCACTCGGAACGGCGGCGTCTTTGTCTATCGCTTCGACGCTGCGCGCAGATTCACGACGAGGGACGGCCTCCGAGGGAACTGGATTCGCGCCCTCAAACGCACTTCGGATGGCGCGCTTTGGGTGGGAACCGCCGGTTCAGGAGCGGCTCGCTACGACGGGATCTCCTTCCGGAATTTCACCACTCAAGAGGGGCTGCTCGATGATGTGGTGGAAACGTTCTTCGAAGACCACGAGCGCCGGATTTGGGTTGGGATGAAGGGCGGCATCTCGCGCTGGGATGGCGTCCAATGGGAGTCGTTCTCGCTTCCGGAAGTTGAGTTGGTTTATTCGTTGGGCCAGGACCGGAATGGCGTGATGTGGGCTGGCACCCGAACTTATGCGGATCAAGGAGTGCTCTTTCATTCCACCGTCGAGGGCTTTGCGCGGTACACCGCGGGAAGGCCGGGCGGCGAAAAGATCTTCAATTTGTGCCAAGACGGCAAGGGCGGGCTTTGGTTTGCGTCGGCGCGGGGCGGTGTCTTTGTGTGGGACGGCGAGTCGTTTCGGCGTCCCGAGGGGTCCCCCACCGACGGCGTCGTCGCGCTGCAATACATCCCTGAGTCCGGCATGTGGCTTGCGACCGGGACCGAGATTCTGCAGCTTCGCGACGAAAAACTCGTGCGCAGGATCGATTTGAGCGACCTGCCGGACCTTCCCGCTTACAGTTTCTGGAAAGATCCTGGCGGCCTCCTTTGGATCGGCCAGCCCAGCGGAGTTCGCCTGTTCGATGGTTCCGCCTGGTCGCTTCTGGACAGCGCCAATGTGCTGGGAGGGCGAAGTGTGGTTGCCATCGCGCCGGGCCGGGACGGGGAAGTGTTGTTCGCGACGGATAGCGGGATCACCCGTTACCGACGAGGGGCAGAACCGCCGAAGATTCGCGTGGTTTCGGTCAAAGGCGCCGAACCGCCAGGCCATGGTTCCAACCTCTATCGGGCGCGGCACGGCACGCGGGTGACGGTCGAGTACAGCGCTATCGATCTGAAGACCCACCCACAGCGGCGGCAATACCGGTTCCGGCTCCTGGAGCCCCAAGGCACTTCCAAGAGGATGTCCGAGTTTGGACCGGCCATCACAGAGACCGAGTACGAATTCATCCCGACGCAACGCGGCGAGTATGCCGTCGAGGCGCAAGCCATCGATCGCGATTTGAATTACTCGCCGCCGGTCCGGGTGACCTTCAGTGTGGTGGTGCCGTGGTTTCTGAACGCTTGGATTCTGACGCCCGGAGTGGGCGTGGTTTCGGGTTTGCTGCTGCTCGCGGGAATGTTGGGCGCCCGCCATTACGCCGGAAAACGGATTCGCGAACTCGAACGCCAGCGGGCCGCGCAGCAGGCGTTTTCGCGGCAACTGATCGCCTCGCAGGAGAACGAACGGAAACGCATCGCCGCCGAAATTCACGATAGCCTGGGACAAGACCTCTTGATCATCCGCAACGTGGCCTTGCTCGCCCAGGCAGACCCGGATCCGGAGGCGACCGCCGAGCGTATCAAGGAAGTCTCTGCGCTCGCGGCGGAAGCGATTCAAGAAGTCCGGAACATCTCTTACGCGCTGCGGCCCATCGAACTGGACCGCATAGGATTGACCAAGGCTATTTCCGCCGTCGCGAGCCGCGTCTCCGATGCCTCCGGGCTGAAAATCGACACGAACCTCGATAACATCGACGGGCTGCTTCCCGGCGAGGCAGAGATCGCCTTCTACCGGATCGTGCAAGAAGGCCTGAATAACGCCATCAAGCACGCCGATGCCGATTGGATTCTGGTCGAGATTCGGAGAGACGCGCACGCCATCATGCTCCGGATTCAGGACGATGGGCGGGGGTTCACTGTGGCGGCGCGCGCGGATGCGGCTCACTCGGGTCTCGGATTGCGGGGACTTTCCGAACGCGCCCTCATCTTGAACGGCGAGTTGAAAATCGAGTCGGCACCAGGCCGGGGGACGGTAATCCAACTCACGATCCCGATGGGCGCTTGAACACCGTCGGCGACTTAAGACAAGGATGAAGACCACAAAGCCTGAAGGGACTATCAAGGAAGCGATGCTCACCCACCCGGTGAATGCGTCTCCGGGTTCAACTCCTTCTCCTTTCGTGTATTTGGTGTGTTTCGTGGGCTGAACTGCCGTTTCTCTCGGGTCAGTGATTGCGATGCTGCGCCGACACCGTTCTGCCCCGGTCTTCATTCGTGTTGATTCGTGTGGTTAGCCGATTTGTTACGGCTACGCGATAGCGCGTAGAGAAATACGCTCCTGGTCGCAGCCCAAAATACGCGGCTCCGCCGATAGGCGGCCTTCCCCTTTTTTGCCATCTTCTCGACTAGAAATGCTTCGAGACCGCGAGCCATGAAACTCCTCATCGCGGATCCCAGCAAGCGCATGAGGGAACTGATTAAACTGATGTGCTGCGAACTCGGCGACGAAGTTTGCGAATGCGCGAGCGCCTCCGCGTTGCTGGAAGATTGCGCCACCCGCCGCCCGGATTGCGTGATCCTCGATGAGTCGCTGGCCGGCGATAATTTCGCGGGCTTGGTCCGGCGAATCAAATCGATCCTCCCGGCGGCTCGCGTCGTTGTGCTCTCGCTCGATCCCACTCCTTGGTTTCAAGAAATGGCCGCGGAAGCCGGCGCTTCCGCCTGCGTTCCCAAGGAAGACCTGCGCCAGTTGCGGCAGGTGATTCGAGACATCGGATGAATCGAATGCGCTCGCCCAACCCATATATGCAACTCTCCATGAACCTGAGGTATGTAGTTCCGCCTTTAGGCGGTCCCGTTTGCAGACACCGGCCGGCTAAAGCCGGGACTACAAACGCCAGGTTTTGGACTGCCGTGACGCAGCGCAGCGCAGTCACCGCTTTGGATGCGGCGTTTCATCGTTCGACAATGCGGTGCCCATCGCGCGGCCAAAGCGGCGACTTCGCTTCGCTCCGTCGCCGCACTCCAAGACGCTGGTGCGACAAAGTCCGCACAGCCAAGCACCCAGTTCCACCCTCAACCGTTTAACAACATGCCCTCATACAAACCGCCGCTCAAAAACCTCATCTCACTGGCTAGTCTTCGCGCCTCCGTTCTCTTCGTTTTCTTCTGTTCCCTTGATTTGGCCGCCGGCACTCCGCCGGTGACGAACGGCCTGGTCAGTTCGTGGACGGCGGATGACGGCACGGCGAATGACTCTTACGGGCCGAATCACGGGACTCTGAAAAATGGCGCCAGCACTGCGCCGGGCAAGGTCGGCTTGGGTTTTCTCTTGGATGGCGTGGATGACTTTGTCGAGATTCCCGACTCGCCATCGGTCAGCTTCACCAGCGAGATGACCGTCGTGGCGTGGATCAAATCGGACGCGGGCGCGGCGGGTGGGATCGTATCGAAATATGATTCTTCCCAAAGCCAGGTGAGTTGGGCGTTTACGAGCCCGGGAGACAGTAAACTCCGCTTGACGCTCACGGGCCCCAACGGCGCCTCCTATCAATACGCGGACAGCATCAGTTCCGTTCTTCCCGTGGGCATTCTCACTCATGTCGCGGCGACGTTTGTGCCGAATGACGCGGCGAACGGGATCAAACTCTACGTCAATGGAGAACGTGTGGACGCGGTCTCTCCCTCCGACTCCACGGTCAGCAGCGGCCTATTCGACAGCACCACCCCAGTGCGCATCGGCGCCTATATCAGTCAAGACGGCTCCCGCAGCCCATTCGGCGGCGTCATCGACGAAGTGGCGATCTTCAGCCGGGCGCTGACGGACAATGAAGTGCGCCTTCTCGCCAAAACCACGGCCACGGTAACACTGGGCAATCTCTCGCAGACCTACGACGGGAATCCCAAATCTGCGACCGCCACAACCGCGCCCGCCGACTTGGCCGTTATCATTACTTACGACGGCTCCGCCACTGCTCCGACCGCCGCCGGTTCTTACGCCGTTCTCGCCACGGTCAATGATCCCAATTACACCGGTTCGGCCGCCGGTACGCTAATCATCGCGGCGACGGCCGGGAGTCCGCCCATCGTCATCGGGACGGATGGAGAAACCGGCGGATCGGGCCCATTGATTTTGGACGGCGGAACGCTGGAGGCCGCCGCCAGCGCGACTGCGACAAGCCCGATAATCCTCGGTCCGTCGGGAGGCAAAGTGGATACGGCTGGAAAAACAGTGACTCTGGCCGGCATTGTCTCCGGAGCCGGTGCCTTGGTGAAGCAAGGCCCCGGAACGCTCCGGCTCAGCGCGGAGAATACTTATCAAGGCGGAACCAAGGCGGACCGAGGCACGGTGGAGATTTCGAAAAACTCAAACCTCGGCTCCAACACAAAGCCGGTCACACTCAACAAAGCCGAACTCAAAGTCAAACTTCCCCCTGCGCCCACCCGCCAGAAGATTGAGCTAAATCGCAAAATTCAGCTTTCGGCGCAGGGCGGTCGCGTGACCAGCTATGGAGGAAAGACCATCACCACGGTTACCAAGTCCATTCGCGGCGCGGGCACGCTCAGAAAATCGGGCGCAGGCACGCTGCGCCTGGTCGGCACTCAGAGGTATCCGGCGAAGACTGTGGTTAAGAAAGGCACGCTCCTTGTCAATTCACCGTCCAAGATTACCAAAAGCCCAATCAGAGTTCAGAGAAACGCCAAGATGCGCGGCAGCGGCAAGATCAGCAAGCTGACGCTGCTGGCGCGCGCGCGTTTGGCACCCGGCAACAGCCCCGGCAGCATGTCCATTGCTGAAGGCGTCGAATGGCAGCCGGGCAGCATTTACGAATGGGAGATCAACAATGCCGCCGGCGCCAAAGGAACCTTCAGCGGCGGCTGGGATTGGCTCGACATTTCGGGTTCTCTCGACATCACCGCCAGCGCATCGGACCCGGTGACTCTGGACATCCGTTCGTTGCTCGTCGAGGCGGGCGCCGTTGAGGACGTCGATCCGGTGTTGGAAGAAGAACCCGAAGACCTGGAGGCCGACTTGCTGGAAGCCGAGGAACCGATCGACGATCCGGTCGAGGATGAAGCGGAAGAGCCCGACGATCCGCAAGAGGAAGCGGACGATGAAGTCATTCCTTACGGTGAAATTCTCAACTTCAGTCCGCGCCAGAATTATCGTTGGGTCATCGCCACGGCCCAGGGCGGCATCAACGGATTCAGCGCCGACAAATTCCAACTGGACCTTTCGAGATTCCAGAACCAGCTCGAAGGCGGCACGTTCTCGGTCGAGTCGGATGCGAACAATCTCTATTTGGTTTTCACACGTCTGAATCACGCGCCGATCGCAAAGTGCCAGGACGTGACTGTCAGCGCGGACAACAATTGCTCGGCACCTGCGGTCATTGACAACGGCTCGCACGATACGGACGACGGAGACACGATTAGCGTGACTCAAACGCCGCCGGGGCCGTATCCGGTCGGAACAACTCAAGTAACCCTGACGGTAACTGATAACCACGGTGAATCGAGCACCTGTGCGGCCACGGTGACCGTGATCGACAACACAGCGCCCGTGGCTTCGGCCAAGAACATCACGGTGCAACTGGATGCCGCTGGCCAAGCCTCCGTCACCGCCGCGCAGATCGACAACGGCAGCAGCGATAACTGCGCGATTCAAAGTCTGAGCTTGAACGTGACTTCATTCGGTTGCGCCAACGTCGGAGCTAATCCTGTGACATTGACCGTGACCGACGTGCACGGTAACAGTTCCACGGCGTCGGCCCTCGTGACCGTGACCGACGTCATAGCACCAACCATCGTTTGCCCGCCCAACATGACCGTTGGCACGGCTCCGGGCCGGTGCGAAGCCGACGTGCTCTTTGCTGCCACGGCCTCGGACAACTGCTCGGGTGTGTCGGTCAGCTACAGTCACGCTCCGGGCAGCGCCTTCCCCAAAGGCACCACAGTTGTCGCCGCCACCGCCACCGACGCCGCCGGCAATACGGCTTCGTGCTCGTTCACCGTCACTGTCAACGACACCGAAGCGCCGACCTTGAGCGTTCCGGCGCCGATCGTGGTGAGGACCGAGGCTGGACATTGTGACGCTCTGATTAATTTCTCGGCGACGGCCAGTGACAATTGTTCCGAGGTCAATGTAGTCAGCACCCCGCCTTCCGGCTCCACATTCCCACTGGGCGCCACGACCGTGACCAGCGCCGCCACGGACGCGGCAGGCAACAGCACCACGAAGACGTTCACAGTGACGGTCAAAGAGCACGTGGAGATTGGGAACGCCATCGTCGCGGCGCGCAACAGCGTCTGGATCAAACAAAAGGCGGTGATTCATTCGGGAGACGTGAACGTCAACGCAAACCTCGGCGGCCCTTACCTGAACGAAGGAGTCGAACTCTCCATCGGGCAAAACGTCACCACGCCCGCGGGCTTCGCGCTGAGGGCCAACCGCATCAGCATCCGGCAGAAGTCCGTGATCAACGGTGACCTGTTCTTCAACGAATTGGAAGACCGCCAGAAGAGCACGATCAACGGCTTGCAGCATTCTCCGCTGCCGCTGCCGGTTTTCTGCGACTTGCCGCCGTTCCAGACCGGTCCAGCGGGCACGGAGGAGATCGCGCCCAAACAAGGCGAGACCGTGACGTTGCCTGCAGGCAGCTACCGCGACATCGTGCTCAAACAGAAGAGCGCGCTGATCCTGACCGGCGGCGAATACAATCTGCGCAATCTGGACATTGGCCAGGACGTGGATGTTCTCTTCAAAGCACCCTCCGCCGTGCGGATCGCCGAGCGATTCGCCCTCGACCAGAAATCGATCTTGGGGCCAGACGCCGGCTCGGGGATCGGGGCGAAGGACATTGTCCTTTACGTCAATGGCATCAATGGCAAGGGGGGCAAGCTGAACGGCAATCCGGACGCCGCGAAGATCGGGGAGAATTGTGTAGTGCGGGCAAACTTCTACGTGCCCAACGGCACCTTGTTCGTCCATCAGAAGACGAGTGCGACCGGAGCATTTCTGGCGCGCGACGTGGTGGTGGGCGAGAACGTCGAGTTGAGCCTGGAGAGCGCGTTCGGGCCATCGGGCTCCGCTGGGGCCGGACTGCTGGGCCTGAGCGCCGACGCGGATGCAGTGCAATTCGCGCTCCCTGGCCTGACGCGAATGCGGCACACGGCGGATGGCGCGATGGAACTGCGGTTTGCCGGACATCCGGGATCGGCCTATGTCGTCGAGGCCTCGGAGGACTTGGAGACATGGATGCCTTTGGCACAATTGCAGATAGGGCGTGAAGGCATGGTCCGGTTCACGGACGCCGATTCAAGGGGGCTGAGCACTAGGTTTTATCGCATGGTGGCAACACGCCGGCCAGCATCCCCCAGTCCCGGTAATTGAAAGCCAGAGATGCTCATCGCTTTCCCCGACGACCGTGAGTCGCCAGCGCGTGCTATCGAAGGCCCATGGACAGCGGTCCTTCCTCACGGTGGTTCCCTGTCCAAACCCTAATCGACTCCCATCGCGTCCATCATCATCGCGAGAAGGCTGAGGGCCACTGTGCTGATGATTGCGAAGGCCTGAAAACGCCGATAGCTCCGCTCGTTGTCTCTTTTGTCATAGTGATCGAAAAAAACAGAGAGCAGACCCAGCGCTGCGCTGACGTAGCCCCCCGCCATTACCCACGCTGATGTGCCGTGGTACTTCATCGATCTTGGGAACGGGAACCTCCGCACCTCGCCCAGGTAGAGCCCCAAACCGCAAAGCGTCAGCAGACACACGGACCAGATCAGATTAGGCCAGCGGATGTGGGATGGGATGCGATTGGGCCGGTACTTTGCCAGCTTGGAGATTCCCCTTCCAGTTGCCTCGGTTTTATTTCAACTTAGAGCGTGGCTTAAATGTAGGGCAGGCATCTTGCCTGCCTCTGAGTTCAGCTTGAAATCGTGGAAAGGAAACTCGCAAGTAGCCTTCCCTACGTTGGCGAACAGAGTTTTGAAGCACTTTCTTAACTGCGCAATGAAAGCAAATTTTCGGGTCTCCCACCGTTGGTTTTCCACCAGGACGAAAGCTCTCCTTGGCCTTGGTGGCTTGGCTTTCCTCATACCATGGGCGCCGCGGATCGATCTGGCTGGCGAGGCGACCTCATCCAAGACGGCAGCCCGCTTCGATCATTCAAACCCTCTCGCTTATAGGAACGCGGCGGGCGAAGTCGTCCCTGTGACTAGAGTGGACGAATGGCTGCTCCGGCGCGCCGCGATTCTGGCGGCGATGCAGGAAGTCATGGGACCGCTGCCGGGGAAGGAGAAGCGCTCCGCCCTGCAAATGGAAACTCAAGAGGAGGTGGATTGCGGCACTTATGTGCGCCGTCTGATCACTTATCGTCCCGAACCGAGCGGCATTGTGCCGGCCTACCTGCTTATCCCCAAGGAAGCGCTCACCTCTTCCCGCAAATTTCCCGCCGCCCTTTGCCTTCACCAGACCCACGCGCTTGGGCACAAGGTCGTCGTCGGGTTGGGCCACAGCCCCAATGACGAATACGCGGTTGATTTGGTGAAACGCGGGTTTGTCTGTTTGGCGCCGGCCTATCCGCTCTTGGCCAATTACCAGCCGGACCTCAAAGCGCTGGGGTACCAAAGCGGCACCATGAAAGCGATCTGGGACAACATCCGGGGGCTCGATCTGTTGGAGGCGCTTCCTTTCGTCCGGCCGGGCAAGTTTGGCGCCATCGGCCATTCGCTCGGCGGCCACAATTCGATCTACACGGCGGTCTTCGACGAACGGATCAAAGTGATCGTTTCGAGCTGCGGTTTTGATTCTTTCCAGGATTACATGGGCGGCAACATCAAAGGCTGGACGAGCGATCGCTACATGCCCAGGCTGCTCAAATACCCGCTCGCGGAGGTTCCTTTCGATTTTCACGAGTTGATCGCCGCCCTGGCGCCGCGGCCTTGTTTTGTGAGCGCGCCCTTTTACGACACGAATTTCAAGTGGCGGAGCGTCCTGCGCATCGAGGAGGCGGCCTCGAAGATTTACGATATCTTTGGAGTCCGGAACAATCTCCGCGTGGAGTTCCCCAAATGCGGGCACGAGTTTCCGATCGAAATGCGGGAAATCGCCTACCGGCTGTTCGAAGAGCATTTGCGCTGACGAGTGCAGGTTTGGAAGATAAGGAGCGTGTTTGAAAGATTGCGGCGCGAATTCCGGAACTGTCGCGCTCGACGGGCTTGAGGAAGGTGCTGGAAAGCCGAAGTTGCGTTCTCCCGCACCCTGACCCTCTCCCGGCGGGAGAGGGTCAGGGTGCGGGGGAATGCGACGCCCGACCGAGCAGGTTTATTCCAACCTGGTCTGTTTTTGCCCAGGCCCTAAAGCGCCGCCGCCAGCCGTTCGGGAGGCATTTGAAACGCTCGCGCACGGAACAGAAAATCGACAATGTTCCCTTCGTGCGGCTGGAGCCAGTTCAACGCGATGGTAGGAATCGGGCCGATGTTCAAACGGTCGATGTTCGTGGCGTCCATCAGTTCTCGTTCCCAGGCTTTGTTGCCGGTGATGGCGGATGCGACCAAGGTCTGGCCAATTTTCTCGATCATCTGATCTTGCGGACATTGTACGACCGTGACGTAGGGGAACATGAATTCCGTGTTGGCGATTTTGCGGTCCGGTGAATCGCAATGCACGACCCAGGGCCGGAGGTAAGCGCAACGCTCTTTTTCGACCAAACGCGGGCCGAATTTGGCAATCATGTCCGCCACGCCGTCTTCCTTGAGTTTGTCCTGAATCGACGCGTGAATGGCCTGAGCTTGGCCCGCGACCGTGAACGCCGCGAGAGCGGCGGTCGGATCTTCCGGCGGTTTCGCGTCGATTGGCCCCAGGCGTTCGGCCAAAGCTTGCGCGATTTCTTTGGTGTGGCGGGAAGCCCAAATGCCGGAGCAATTGATGCAGCCGCGGCCACTGTTCAGATAAACGCTGTCCGCCATCAAATTGAGGTGCTTCTCCCAATTGTCCACTTCGTCGTCGCCGAGCAGAATCTTGCTGAAGCCCGGTCCGTGCACCTGGACACGCGGATTGCCTTCGTAGCGCTTCACAGTCTCCAGACTGCCGAAAATCATGGTCCGCCGGCAGCGATTCACCACTTCTGCGCCCATTTCGCCCAGGCCGGGATAAATGCCAATGGCCTCGCGCGGCACGCCAGCCTCGAAAAACGCCGCCGCCATGCGGCATGGTGTCCACGGTTCTTGCGGTCCCGGTTTGAGCACCAAACCGATCTGCATGGGAATGACCGGCAGCCACAGGGTGTGGACGCCCGGTGAGTTGGAGGGCAGCACCATGCCAAGCACCGGCGTTTGCGCCTGATAACTGACCGTCACGCCGCGCGATTCGACGCCATAACCGCGCGTGAGAATCTCCAGATCAAGACCGCGCGTCAGGCAATCGAGGATGCGATCCATGTTCGAGAGCACGAAATGGTTTTTGGCCATGTTCGCTTTACACATGTGCTCGGGCAGGCCGGTCGAAGCGGATTGTTGGCGTGCAAAATCAGCCGGGGATTGCTCGCCGTCGCCCAAGGGCACGGTGGCGTCCTTGTACAGGTCGGCGGCCTTCTTCATGATTTGCACCAGGCCGCGGCAGGGAATCTCCCGCAGCGCATCGCGGGCGCGCTGGGCTTTGCGCATGTCTTTGGCCAGGAGGCCCGGGTTGGCTTGGCTGACCTTGGCCAGCGGTTCGCCGGTGACGAAATGAACGACTGGATCGGCATCCAGGCTTTCGTAAGGCTGCCCCCAGCGCAGAACGGGTATTTTGACCATAGATTCTTCCTAACTCTTCAAGTGGTGATCTCCGAATGAACGCGAATCAACGCAAATTGGTAGAAGCATCGCCGATGGGGGCGAAGTTCCGCCTGACCCCATTCGCGCGGATTGGCGTCAGTTCGCGGTTGGCCGGAGCAGTCACGCAGCTTCTTCGATTGTAGATTTGGCACCGCGCCATTGATTCCGTTGCGATGGCAGGATTCAAGGAAATTCTTGGATTAGCCGAGGAGATTCTTGAATGAGCGCCATGCGCGTCATCCGTGGTCGAACTCAACTGCCGGTTCTGAGTCGAATGGCGAAACGATGGTCCTTCCATGATTTTGCCAGCCATCATTCTGCCAACCCTCTGGGTAGAAGTGGTTGATTCGAGAATCTCACGAAAGGAGCGCGGGCAGCCTGCCCGCGCGTTCCTCAGGAATCTCGACAAAGCGCCGGGCGGACAAGCTGTCCGCGCTCCTTCCTCTTTCAACCTGGCCGGAGAGCCTCATCCACGGTGTCCACGGTGGCTCGGATGAGCGCGATCATCACCAGGATACAGGGCGGGCGGAACTGCTTCGTCTCGGGCAGTTTCTTCGCGGCCTCCATCAATTCAAACGCGACCATCTGAATCAGCACTGGTTGGCGGCATTCTTCGAGGAGACGCTTCAAAAAGCCATATTCAGACTTATTGATTGAATCGACCACGGCCTCCATCGCGGTATCGAAGGCTTTGGCGAAATCATTCGAATTCAGATCCGGTGCGCGTGAACCTCGCGGCACGAGGGAGAACCACGCTTGAAGGAGAAAGACCACCAAAAAGGCGAATTCGTCCTCATGCAGATGCGCCTTGGCCAGCTCGTGAGCATCCTCCAGGAGGAAGGAACCGCTGCTCAGCAGTTCCTTCATGGCTTCCGCGGCGGTTTCAAATGGGGCCATCGCGGCCTGCAGTCGCCTGTTTACCTCCGGCAAGCCGAGCGGCTCCGACGGCAGCGGCGGAGGCATCGGTCGGTTTTGATTGCCATCCCCGAGGTCATCCTCCCCCTGGCCGGCCCTCAAATCCACCGGCTTTCGAGGTGGCGGTGGATCGAAGATCAACTCGTCCGCTCCCAGTTCACGCAACATCCAGTTCAAATCCTCATTCCGGCCACTCTTCAGGTTACGCTCGTCGAGGTCCCGAATGCGCGATTTGAGCAAATGAAAGAGCTTGGGGCGCAAAACAGGATCACGGGCTGCTTCGCGTGGCGTTCTCCCGTCGAGTGCGGGGATCGCGTCTTCCAAGAAGCTGCGGTCCTGACGGGCGGCCAGCTCGGCCACTGGATCGATCTCCGGTTCTCCGCGCGACGGGACCGGCACCCGGGAGGATTCGAGAATAATCTTTTCCACGTTCTCCAAGAGCCGGGGCGGAACCAACGCTCGGTCGAATTTCGAATCCTTCAGTGCCATCGACGCGGCAAGGTCGTCGCGACGCTCGCCGACGAATTGGACCCGCGATCCTAACTTGGCTTCAAACCGTTTCCGAAGAGACTTCAGCCGCTCGGCGCCAAACGCCTGGAGGCGCCAGTGCGTTTGGCCCATCAGTGCGCGGCCCAAGATCGCGTGGCCACCTACCGTCTCGGCTCGCGTCAACGACTTCTCCGCAATCCAGGCGCGGCACTCGAAGAACCCTTCCTTCTTTTCTTCATCCGCCAACTCATCCGGCTCGACGTCAGGTTCCTGGTCGAGGACGCGGCGGCACTCGCGAAACGGCGCATTCAACTTATACACGGCGCGTCCGAACTGGGCGTCCATCCGCGCGAACATTTCGGCACGCCGAGCCAGGCCTGTGGCGTGGAGGCCCTCCTCGAAACGGACGAAGTGTTCTGCCAACCAGAGTCGGCGCTCAGGCTCCGAAACCGGGCCGCCCAAGTGCCGGATCAGTTCGACTGCGACTTCTTCCGGTTCGAACGGGCCGAACTCCGGGAACTGGATGGCTGCGCCAAAGAGCCGCCAGAAGTGAGGCAGCGGATACATCCAAGTTAGGAAGATTCCAAATCGCGGAGCAATTGCCGCCAGGGAGCGATCCATGATAACCACCGGCGGGCTGGTCGGGGCCAGCAAGTCCACTCCCTCGGTGCGCTGGGAATCCAGAATCCGATGCACCTCCAGCATCGCCACACGCGTCAGGGTCTTCGCTCGGAGCATCACACGTTCATCGTTCTTCACTCCTGAAAAGCCGCATTTCTCCCACCGTTGCACGCAGTTCAGTCCCGACGCGTCAGGCCTCAGGAACACGTTCCAAACCATGAACGCCTGCAACTCGAGGCCGGATTTGATGCGATCCGCCCGTTCCTGCAAAGTCACTGGATCATGACGCTGCCGGGACTCCTGAAACATCCACTGCGCTCCCTTCTGATCGACCTGCGCCTCTAACGCCAGGAGCGCCTCGTAATTGGCCGGAGCAAAAGGGAAGTACGAACACTCCGCCGGGCAGGCATACCGGCTCCCGCGGTTTTCGCCGCATTCTGCCGCGGTGATCCGGTGGCCGGCGGCCGGGCACTCGCGTTGTTTGGAAATCTTGCTCATCGGATGCGGCGCAGGATGCCAGAATGCAAATTGAGGACCAGCTAATCTTGTTCACAAGTGGCAGAGGACAATTCGACGCGCAGCCGCAAACAAATGAGGATTGCTTGGAACAGTCTCTCCGGTCTGGTATCCGTGTACCGACTTCAACCTTACAACATATGCAAACAAACCAATCCCTCTCCCGCCGCGAGTTCGTTTCGAATGCTGCCGTCGCTGCTGCTGCCCTCGCATTGCCCGGTTCGACACACTTGGTCGCACAAGGCCAAGCCCAGCGGCGCTTCAACATCATCGGTTTTTCGAAGCCATTCCAAAACTTGAGTCCCGACGATACCGCCGATCTCGTGGCGGAAGTGGGCTGGAACGGCATTGAATGTCCGGTCCGCGCCAAAGGCCAGATCGAGCCCGAGCGTGTCGAAGAAGGCTTGCCGAAGATGGTCGAGGCGCTCAAGAAGCGAAACCTGGAGGTTTCAATCGTCACGACAGACATTCGCAACACCTCCCAGCCGTTGACCGAAAAGGTTCTGCGGACAGCCGCCAAGTTGGGTCTGAAGCGCTATCGGCTCTCGTTTTGGCGCTACGACGCCGGCCAGCCAATCCCAGAGCAGTTGAACAGAATCCGGTCCGAACTTCGGGATTTGGTCGCGTTGAACAAGGAATTGGGCCTCTGCGCCGGCTTCCAGAATCATTCCGGCGCCGATTACGTGGGCGCTCCGGTTTGGGACGTTTACGAGCTGATCAAGGATTTCGATCCGAAATACATCGGAGTCTGCTTCGACATTGGCCATGCAACCTTGGAAGGGGGATACTCTTGGCCAATTCAAGCTCGTTTGATGGAGCGGCACTACATCGCGGTTTTCGTGAAGGACTTCTTTTGGCAAAAGGGCGCCAAAGGATGGCGCGCGTCCTGGTGCCCGCTCGGCGAAGGGATGGTGAATCCGGCTTTCTTCAAATCGCTCGCCAAATCAAGCTTCAGCGGCCCCATTTCGCAGCATCATGAATATCCGGTCGGCACTGGCCGCGAATTGGTCAAGGTGTTGAAGAAGGATTTGCAGGTGCTTAAGGAATGGCTGGCTTAGCTGGGATTCAAATCGACCGTAGCAGCCGACGTGAGGAGGCTCCGGCCTCTACCCCGGAAACTTCACAAACTCGTAGCGCAGATTTTCAATCTGCCGTATCGCAGGCTTGCAGCCCAGCAATTCTCATTTTGACGACAGGCCCGACCTGCGACCCGCTTGTAGTCCCGGCTTTAGCCGGTTTTCTCGCGCTGGCCGGCTAAAGCCGGGACTACATACGGG
>JACQWK010000672.1 GCA_016209525.1 Verrucomicrobiota bacterium | reverse complement strand
GCCGGGAGATGGACGACAGCTCGGCGTTCGTAGTCCCGGCTTTAGTCCGGGCCGCCTAAAGGCGGGACGACAAACCTTTTCCGTGTAGTCCATCCCACAGTCTCCTCCGTAACCGATGCTCTGGCATTGCGCACCCGGTGTGCCTCGCGGTCCGCCAGGCAGGAATGCCTGGCAACTTGCCGACAGGAATGTCGGCGTTACGCCGCCACTCAGTTGTGGGCCTTCCGCAGTTCCGCCAGCATCCGTTTGACCTCTTCGATCACTTGTTCGTCGGCGCCAGGGGCAAACGAACTGCTCTGGACTTCATAGCCACCCTCCGGATAGGCAGATCGAATCGGCAAATAACCGGCCGCGCCGTTGCAGTGGGTCAGGATGAATGTGTGGGGAAAAGGCGAAGCCGCTTTGATCGCAAGTCCGATTTCGGTGAAGATTTCGCCGCCCAAGCCCACGAAGGCCGTGTCTCCAACGCACCCAACCGTGACCACCAAGGGTGTCGCCGGCGCGGTCGCTCCGGCCGGCGCCTCGCCCCGAGGCTTGCCCGGCAAGGCAACAGTCTTGATCGCCGTCTTGATGGCGCCGCTGGTGGCCGGTTTGCGCATTCCTTTGAGCACGTGCGCCACTTCTTCGCCGAGGAGTGTGCCCAGGAGCACCGGTTCGGGAATCCAGCCGTTGGTGGTGTTGAATTCAGGCAAGACGCGATACCAGGGATCGATATTGCCGGAGGCGCCGGCAAAGGGCGGAGCCACCACGCCGGGGCCGAGATGCTTTTCAAGAAACTGCGCCGCCAGGCCATGCACGTCGCCGCTGATGAGGTAATTCCTCGGTCCCAACGAAGTGCTGTGGGTGGCGTAGGCGAAGAGCACGCCTGCCAACTCGTCGCTGCCGGAACGCGTCAGCTTCAAAACTTGCACCTCGCGGTCGATCGCCAGAGACGGATTCCGGCCCAGAACGATTCTCGTGTTGCCGGAATTGTCGCGGACCACTTCCCGCCGGTTCGCGCCGACGGGTGACGAGCCGCTCCCAACTCCGACCTGCATCGGCGCCATTCGCTCCAGCGCTTGGCGCGTGACTTCCACCAATTTACCCTGAAGCGACCGCGTGTATTCGACGTTGTTCGAGTGGCCTCGTTGCAGATCCAAGCTCGGTGTGGGCGCGCTGTGGGTGTGAATGGCGGAGAGAAACAAATCGGACGGTTGAAGCCGGCATGCGCTCAAGATGGCTTCACGCAGCGGCTCGGCGGTGCCGTTGTAAAAGCCGAGCAGGTCCAGCGAAAGGAGCACCATCCGTTGGCCGTCCTGCTCGAAGGCCGTCGCGCGAGCCGAAAGCGGGTCGTGGACCCCTCGCGAGAGATTGGTGCGGCTCGCGTAACCTGCGAGCGTCACGGGTTTGTCGGGCGTGATGTCAATCTTAGCGGTGCCGGCACGCAGGCCCTCAGCCGAGGCGCGAAACACAGGGGGCGACGAAAGCAGAACCGCGATGGTGACGCAGGCTGCACTGAAGAGTCGAAGGTTCAT
This sequence comes from Verrucomicrobiota bacterium, assembly GCA_016209525.1. Lineage (GTDB taxonomy): Bacteria > Verrucomicrobiota > Verrucomicrobiia > Limisphaerales > SIBE01 > VHCZ01. The sequence continues at coordinate 9,341 of JACQWK010000672.1, read as the reverse complement.
GCCGAAAGGGTATCAGTCACGGGCGGCTTGGCAAACCCTGCTTCTGGCGAGGTGCGCGAACTGGGTGGGGCGAGACTCCGTCGAGCCCTGGAATCCTTCCTGGCAATGAAGTCAGGACTCGACAGGAGTCTCGCCCCACCAACAAAGCTGCGCGGCTTGCGACGATTTCGGGCGATGCTGATAGATTACAAATCTGCGCCACGAGTTTGTGAAATTTCCGGGCTAAGAAGACTCACTTCAACCGAACGCCAATCGCGAAGCAGTCTTTGCAGATACATTTGCCGGCACCGGGTTGGGCATTTTGCCAATTGGTCGTGCGCTGACCGCAACCGATGCAGAGCAGCCCTTCACGAAGCCACGGTTCTTCAGGCTCCGGCGCCGGCTCAGGCGGAGGTGGAGGTGGAGTTCGTTTCGGTAAAGCCTCCACGCCAGATTGGGAATCCATTGGGACTGCCAGCTTGGTAGGGCTGACCTGCAGGTCAGCACTACCGAGTCCTTGGTGGCGGATCGGCGTGGTTTTCGGCGGCGGTGGCGGCAAAGTTTCTTGGCGGCGGCGCGCTTTCTCGAGTTCCCGCTCACGCCGTTGTTCTTCCCGGCGGTGTTGTTCTCGCCGTTGTTGCTCGCGGCGTTGTTGCTCGCGGCGTTGTTCGTGCAGTTGCTTGAGTTTCTCGGCCTCGCCTTCATGGACCCAGTCCGTGTGGGTTTCGCTCCAAAGCAAACTGGCCATTGCCGAGGAAAGCACCTTTCCGGCCCGATAGACCTGCGGGCTGTGGACGAACTGCAGGCCGCGCAAGGTGGTCCAGCGCTCCGTCTGGCCATCGATGAAATGGAGCGTGCCCTGGCCGCAAGCATAGCCGCGCCACGCCTCATCGTATGCGGTGGCGATTTGGAATGCCCGCTGGGCGGTATCCAGCAGAAATTCATCCTCGACATCTTCCGGCTTCTTGAGACGAGTCGCCAGAAAGACAGGCCGGAACACGAAACCGCGTTTCTCCAACTCGAATGGCAGCCAGGAACGCGTGTGGGGTTTAAGGCTGGATTCGAGCAGGAGGACGGAGACCGGCGGTTTGCCCTCGCGCTTGACCAACAGATCGACTTGGAGATCGTCCGGCAGGCCTTTGACGGGCGGTTCGAGTTTCACCTCGCCGCGCAGCTTGCCGCCGGCGATGCGCGACTGGAAAAACAAGTAGAGAAGCCGCCGACCGGAAAGAATTCCCTCCGAGACGCGCCCGTGCGGGCAATCGCTCAAACTGCGATGCGCGAAGTGCCAAGTCCGGAGGGTGCCGGCGTGGAGCCAAAGCGCCTGCTGGCAGGTCGGACAAACGATTTGGCCTTGCCGTGTGTGCTCGCGCACCCAGGCGTCATCGCCCCGTTCCTCGAAGTCAGGCAGAACGACCTGCCTGTCGCCGGATTTGTCCCACGCGGTCAACATGAGCGATGCAATGTCTGCTCTACGAAATGCCCAATCTCATGGCAGCCGAGGTCGCGAGGCGCGGACCCAAGAATCTCAAATCTCAATTCCGAAATCTCAAATCCGTAGCGAGCCTCCTGACCCCGGCTCCTACGGCCGTGAACTCATGGACCAGGCAAGATTTCCGAGTTGCTCACAAACGCGAGCATCCGGCTGTCCGGCGACCACGAGGGGACATTGATGGTGCCTTGCCCGCCGTAAACATAAGCGATGACCTTCGGAACTCCTCCTTCGATTGGCATCAAACGAAGGTAAACCTGCTGATAGTATGGGTGGTCCTCGGGCTTCACCTCCTTTGGAAAGGAGAGGAAGGCAATCCACTTTCCATCGGGGGAGACATGCGGAAACCAGTTGTTCAATTCGTCCTTGGTCACCGGCTCCGAATCCTTGCCGTCAGGCTTCATTCTCCAGATTTGCATGGTCCCGCTGCGAGTCGAGTTGAAGTAAATGTATTTTCCGTCCGGCGTGTATTCGGGGCCATCATCCAAGCCTTTGAAGTCGGTGAGCCGAACCTCTTCGCCGCCTTCGGCCGGGATGCGGTAAATGTCGAATTCGTTGTTTCTCCCGCCGGTGTAAACCAGGGACTTGCCATCCGGAGACCAACCGTGAAGGTAAGAAGGCGCCAGCGGAGTGATCAGCTTGGGCACGCCTCCCTGAACCGGCACCGTGTAAATCACGGAACGGCCACCATGATCGGCGCTGTGATGGCTGATGCCGAGCCTCGTTCCGTCAAAGGACAGCACATGATCGTTGTTGTTCCGGTTGGCAAAATCCGTATTGATCTGAGTGGCTTGCCTCGTCGCGAGGTCGAAGCGGTACAAGCGGCCCCGGCTGTCAGACCGGCCGCTCGAGTTGAAAATCAACGCGCTTCCGTCGCGCGTCCAATTCGGCGCTTCGAAAGGCTGCGCCGAGCTGTGCACGATCTGGCGATGGCCACTCTGAACATCCAAGATTTCCAAATGGCTTCCGATATAGTCTCGGTACGGAACAAACCCCACTTTGGCAGGCCGAATGATCCGCACGTTGCGGAAGACGGCCTTTTCGACAACCTCCGGATTGTGCGAACAGAGGAACAGCCCCACAATCACTTCGTTGCCCAAGGCGAGGTTGGCAAGTTGACAGGCCGCAAACAATTCGCCGAAACGAGCCGCCGAGAGGATGTACGTGTCGCCCTTGCGTTCGAATTGAATGACGTCTGGCGCCGTAGCGGAAGATCTGACTTGTTCCGTGATGGCTCCTTTGGCCCGCCTGAACTGGAGCGACGTCAGGCCGTCGCCGTGCAGCGCGGCATCGGCATACGGAGAATCCGGATCAAGGCTGGATCGCACGATCCAGCCCAGCTTGCGGTGCGGATCCACGCCTTGGCCGACGAATTCGACTCGCGCCTGAAGGATGAAGTCGTCCTTCATTCGTTTCCAAAGGAGATGGAACTCGTCCCGATTGCCCCACATGTTCACGCCCGCAGCGGCGATCGAATACTCCTGGCTAAAGGCGTTGTAGGCGGCCGCACCGGCGATCTTTGGCGAGCCCACGTCGGCGTGATCGTCGAATTGGCCCAGTGGACGTTGTTGAGGAAAAGCCAGAGGAACGCCCAAGGCCGAGCACGCAAAAACCAGCACCAACTTTTTCGAGCCGCAGGAATTGGTGTTTTTCATAGATTGCAGAGTCCATAAGTAAACCGACACGAAACATGCCCCTCACCCCAGCCCTCTCCCCATCCGATGGGGTATCTGGTTAGCGGCGTTTCTGGCGTAGCGCAGAGTTGCACTCTGCCGTATCGCCGATTTGCAATCGGCGGCGGTTTGGCAAGCTCCTGGACGTTGGGGCTTGTCCGACGGATGCGGAATGCAATTCCGCGATACAGCAGATTGAAAATCTGCGCTACGCTATACACATACCCGGTGCGGGGAGCGTGGCCGAGGGCCGGGTGAGGGTCTCTGCTTGCTTTGGCACGTATCAACAAAAGTGATTTCACGTTTCTTTCGGTCGTGTCATTAAGTCGAAGCTCCGGCGTGCATGGAGTTCGCCGTAGAGCGATGCCATCCCAGCCGAGATGCCAGCCGCGAGCATGATCCAAATAATCGACCATGGCAACGGACTGAAAATGCTGCCCACTCCAAGGCCGACGAACCCAATGAATCCCGCCAGGAAGGCTCCGACGACAGGCAAGGCTCGGAACGTGACGATCGAAGTGTCGTTCGTAGTGGAGGACTGGTTGAGCGCAAGAATCATGGGTGTGGACGCAACGGCCAGCAGCGTGATCTTAGCCGCAGCGAACGCCGCCCACCCTGGCGAGGTGTTGAGGGCAAGGCCCAAGAGACTTCCGCCCACAACCATCACCGGCAGGGCGAATGCCCCACGAACGAGGCTCGCCTTGGCCGCCACCCTCATGAGTTCCTTCATCGTGACAGGAAATAGCGCGCCGAAGGGTATTAGGATGCCGCCGGCGTTGATGGGCTGGGCCATTCTCTTGAAACCGGTATTCAGCGGCAAGAGCACGAGTCCACCGACGGCTCCGCACACAATCGAAGTCCAGGTGCCAATGGCCTGGATGGAAGGGTCCGTCGTGCGTTTCGCGATGGCGGCCGAGAGGATCGAAACGGCAAGGAGTCCCGAACCGATCAGCGCCAGGCGCGTCCAGCGGGGGATGGCAAAGAAAGCAAGCTCAATGACAGTCCACTCGCGCGGAGTGAGGCACGCGAGCACCCGTCGCTCGATCCAACCTCCGGCGTCTGCCTTGAAACTCGGTTGGAGAAATTCCCGTTTCTCGACAGAGTCCAGGATCTCGGTTCGCCCCGGTGGCGCGGGCTGCGCGGCCAGGAATTCATCGAATCTTGCCTTCCACTCCTCAGGCGGCATCTGGAAGACGTGCCAGAGCGCCCAGGCGAATGGCGAGTAATGGTTCGCCAATTGTCGTCGCGCCCAAACCAAGCTTGCACCAAGCCCAAGCGCGGGGATGAGCAACGCCAGAGATTCCAGTCGGCTGGACGTCAGCCACGCGAGGTAGGGCCGAAGCACCCATCCGGCGGGCAACGCGATGCTGATCGTCTCGCTCTGTTCCGCCAAGAACCGGACCAGCCATTCTCGCCATGCGGAAGCTTCCACGAGCCCAACAAACGCAACAATGCCCGCCAGCGGCAGCAGGTTCAGCACGGCCGGGAGCGGCACAAAGGTGAGCCAGACGGCCAGCGCATGCACGAGCGCCGTGAGCAGCGCGGCCAAGGGAAGGACGGCCAGCCAGCCGCCCACCCCGGCCGCGTTGGTCACGGCCATGGCGGACAGAATGGCCACCGCATCCAAACCCGTGCGCCAAGCGGACCGGGTCACCCGGCTCCAGTTCCAGCGCACGACCACGTCGGTCGGCGTCGGGAGCACCGTGAAGGCAGCCAGATAATCGATGCGGTAGAACGTGTTGAGGATGCGGAAACGGAGAAGAATCGCCGAGGCCAGAAACCAAATGGCGCCGATGGCCGATTGCGTGCTCCAAACCAATCCTGCTTCGGAGCTGGCGAACACTGCGGCGGCAAGAACGAAAGCACACAGGAGTCGGAAGATGACGAGCACAGCGGTTTGGCGAACCAGAGGCGTGCGAGGAGCGCGTTTCCACTCGCGGCGGAGCTGCGCGTTCTCGCGGATGAGCCGCCGTGCTGCCGAACGCAAACGGGCTTCAAACTGGGGCGAGTGGAGGGTCACTGGGATTCGGATCGGAGCGTGCGGAAGAGTTCTTCGAGGACATTGGCCCGGTCAGCGGACTTGGCCCGCAAATTCTCCAGCGTATCGAAGGCACGGACTTCCCCGTTGTGAATGACACAGACGCGGTCGGAGAACCGCTCCACGGCATCGAGAAGTTGGGACGTGTAGATCACCGTGCGTCCTTGGACGGTGGCGGCGCGGGCGTGGCGTTTGAAGGCGCTCAGGCCCAGGGGATCCATGCCTGAAGCCAGCGGCTCGTCGAGCAGCCAGACCTCAGGATTGGCCGTGATCAACGACGTCAGCGCGGTTTTGTAGGCCTGGCCGCGCGACAGCGAACTGGCCGGCGAGGCGGCAAGCGGCAGCAAGTCGTAGTCGCGCATCAGATCGAGGACGCGATGCTCGGCGCCGGTTCCATCGGCCCCGTAAAGTCTGAGGGTGATCCCGATGTTGCGCAGCACGGATTGGTCCCAAAAGAGGAACGGAAAGTCCGCGAGAAAAAAGAACCGTTGGCGCAGCTCGAGGTCATCTCTGCGCAAGGGGCGGTCGTCAAAGTAAATCTCGCCTTCGTCCGGGCCGGCAATTCCCGCAAGGCAACGAAGCAACGTCGTCTTGCCGGCGCCGTTCGGACCGAGCACGGCGACGATTTCGCCGGGGTTAAATTCCAGAGAAACCTTGTCGAGCGCGCGGGTCTTGCCGAAACGCTTTGTCACTGCTCTGAGTTCGATCTTCATGGCGCTGTCCGCTCATTTCTTGCAGATCGAGCGGACAAATGTTCCGGAGGATTGCTCCAGCACCTTTGCCGGAGACTCCGCCTTTGTCACGCGCTTCTTTGCATGAATCGTTGGCTTGTAGCCGCCGAGGTGACGAGGCGGACACCGTGGCTAAAGCAGAAATCCGCCTCCTCACGTCGGCGGCTACGGTTTCATGGTCCCAATGCCCATGCTTGGGATCGTGGATTGGATGAGCACCCCTTAAAGCCAGACTCTCTTGCTTTCGTCTCTTTCGCTTGTTTCGTGGTCTGAACCGCCGGCGTCTGCTTCAAAGCACAATATCCTCCGGCCGGACTTCCAGGCATTCATCCTGATCTTCCCAAACGATGACCGGAAAATGGTCCAGGAATTTCGGCAAGAGTTCCCTTCCGACAGTGGTCAAGAGCCGTTCCGCTTCCTTGGCCGCGTTTTCGAACGCGCGGTCGTAATCGGCGACCGCTTTGCGCTGCCGGTCGTCCCAGTGCGCCACCGCGTGGACGGGCGCGTATTCTTCCGCCCAGGCTTTGATCGGGGATTGAATCTCGGCGGGCAAATCCTCAAACGCCACTCCGGTGCCGGTGCAATGCTGGCAAACCAGGCCCGATTCCAGCACATCCCGCGAGAGCAACGGCAGGAGCGGAGCGCGGCAACAAGGCGCTTCGGGATAGGCCGGAGGCGCGTTGGCCAGCCGTTTCAGCCAGATCTGCCGGTCGTGCGCCACTTGCGCGGCCAATCGGTAAGTTCCCAAAAGAGGATGCGACAAGCGCCAGGGGCGATTCTGCAATTGGCCAAGTGTCTGCGCCATCCAACGAGCCAGCGTGAGATCATCGAAGTCTCGGAAGACCAGGCTGTATTCAGTCCAGAGCCGTTCGATCGGCGAGTCGGATGCGTCTGCCATCGGGAGCAGATTGCGCTTGCCGGGCCGATTTGTCGAGGCTGTCGAAGCTGGAGACCGCTGGTTGTGGACAGTCATCGTCCAATCGCGCCCAGTTATTCTTCAACGGAGGGGGGTGCGCCTTGGGCCAAAATCCGCAATCCGAAACTCGAAATCCGAAACAGACCCGAAAGCCGGAACCCCAAAACTCAAAACCAGGCCGCCTCGCGCCGTTGTGAGCCTTGGAGCTTTGGGGTTTTGAATTTGTTTCGGATTTCGGAATTCGGATTTCACTGCTGCGGACCCTACTTTGTCCTTTGAACTCAGCGGCGACTCTTTGTATGGTGCCGCTGATGCCGGAGTCCATGGAGTCTCGCAATTCATCGCCTCTCTCCGCGCCGGCCAACGCGCTGCGGGGCGTGGGACCCGACCGGACGGCGCAGTTGGCGCGACTGGGCATCCAAACCGTCCGCGATCTGCTGTTCCATCGTCCGCGCCGTTACGAGGATCGCCGGAATTTCCGCAAGATCGGAGAACTCCAACTCGGAGAACTGGCGGCCGCGCGCGGCCAAATCGTCGCGCTCGGACTGAAGCGCTACGCTAAAGGGACCAAGTCCGTCTTTGAATTCATTTTGGCAGATGGGACCGGACGCCTGCATTGCCGCTGGTGGAACCTCCCTTACATGCAGCAATATTTTCAACAAGGCGACGACGTATTGGTGTACGGCAAGGTGCACACGCTGCGGCCAAGGACCATCGATCATCCGGAGACAGAAGTGGTTGTCCAAAACGAGGAGAATTCGATTCACCTCAACCGGATTGTTCCCATCTATCCGCTCACGGAGGGACTTTCACAGCGCTGGCTGCGCTTCTTGATCTCGAGGACTCTTCAGCAGTTGGGAGGGCAAATCATGGAACGCTGGCCGAGCCTGGCGATCGCGGATTTGCCGACGCGTTCGCAAGCGGTGCAAATGCTTCATTTCCCGTCCGATCTGATTGAAATTGACCGCGCGCGGATGCGATTGGCCCTCGACGAGTTGATCGAACTGCAACTCTCGATCCAATGGCGGCGGAAGACACTGCAAGCGAAAGCCCAAGGCTGGCCTTGTGCCGGGAACAACCGCCTGATCAAGCCGTTCTTGGCCCGGCTCGGCTTTTCGCTCACTGGCGCGCAAACCAAAGTGCTCCGCGAAATTCGCCAGGACATGGCGGCCACGCAGCCCATGCGGCGGCTCCTCCAAGGGGATGTGGGATCGGGCAAAACTGTCGTAGCCGCTTGCAGCGCTTTGATGGCCTTGGAAAGCGGCTTCAACGTGGCCTTGATGGCTCCGACGGAAATTCTCGCGGAACAGCATTACCGGAATTTCGCGCGATGGTGCGAGCCATTGGGAATCCAGGTTGATCTCCGCACCGGCAGCCGCAAAACATCTACTCATGATCCTCAAGCACTGAACCTCGGTACCGATTCTTCCGGCCCATTGGCCATTGGCCATCTGCCATCGCCAACAGCCAATGGCGCATCGCCCATCGCCCCTCGCCCCTCGCCTATTTTGACCGTCGGCACCCACGCCTTGATCGAAGAATCATTTGCCCAGGAACGGCTCGGGTTGGTGATCATCGACGAACAGCACAAGTTCGGCGTGGCCCAAAGGGAACGGTTGGTCCGAAAAGGCCGATACCCGCATCTCTTGGTGATGACCGCCACGCCGATTCCACGAACGCTGGGTCTCACGTTGTATGGCGACCTGGACATTTCCGTGATCGATGAATTTCCGCCGGGACGAACGCCGGTCAAGACCTTCGTCCGCGGCGCCGATCACTTGCCGAAAGTTTGGGAGTTCGTTCGGACAAAGCTGGCCGAGGGGTGCCAGGCCTACGTGGTCTATCCTCGAGTGGAAGACAGCGGAAGCGGCGAGGTGAAAGCGGTGACCAAAGAGTGGGAAACGCTGCGAAAGACGCTGGCACCGCATCGGGTGGGGCTACTCCATGGCCGATTGCGCGCGGAGGAAAAAGAGAAGGTGATGGCCGCATTTCGTGCCGGCACGCTCCACGTACTCCTGGCAACATCGCTGATCGAAGTGGGGGTCGATGTGCCGAACGCTGCTCTCCTGGTCGTGGAAAATGCCGAACAGTTCGGCCTGGCCCAACTGCACCAATTGCGAGGGCGCATCGGGCGCGGCGCCCACGAGTCGTTTTGCATTCTCGTCGGCTCGCCAACCACGCCGGAGGCGGAACATCGATTGAAGATCTTGGCCGAGACGACGGATGGATTCCGGATCGCCGAAGCGGATTTGAAACTGCGCGGGCCTGGAGATTTGTTGGGGCAGCAGCAAAGCGGCGTGCCGCCATTGTTATTTGCGGACTTGAAGGAAGACCTGCCCTTGGTCGAACGAGCCCGCGGTTTGGCCAAAAGGCTGATTGAGGGAAGAAGCATCGTATTGAACAGTTTCTAAGTAATCTGAGATGAATCAAGCCCCTCAACCCATCCCACTCCCCGTGGGGTATCTGTATAGCGGCGTTTCTGGCGTAGCGCAGAGTTGCACTCTGCCGTATC
>JACQWK010000671.1 GCA_016209525.1 Verrucomicrobiota bacterium | reverse complement strand
GGCGAAGATTCGGAGCGGGCAGATTAGGCTTGCTCCGGCAGTTGCAGTCAGCGAACCACCCGATTACAGCAAGCTGATAGGCGGGCGTGTCGCTTTTAAGAAGGAAAAGTCACCTCGCGAAATGCAGTTGAACGTGGATGAGGAATGGCCGGGCGGCCGCCGGGTGCAATCGGTTTGGAATCTGCGCTTCGAGGAAGGTCAATGGAAATTCCCGGCAGGCGGTGTTCCCCGGCTGCGCCCTTGAGCGGCTTGGATGAGAATCGGTGAAGAGGTTCAATCCCACCGGGATTGCATCGTAACGGAAGTGAAGCGGAGCATCTCTGACGGGAAGATTGCGACCGAACGCCCCTGCGGATACCCCACGGCTCCGGCAGATTTAGGCGGAAGGTGTTGCAAGTGAAATTTCTCGACGATTTGGCGGGACAAACCCATCCGCTCCTGCCAGTCTGGGCTCATGCTTTGCCCAACCAATCAGACTCCCACCTTAGCACCGGCCGATTTGTTGATCACCGATGTCCTTCGAGAATTCGCCAGCCCGGAGCTCACCCTGGAACTGCTGAGCGACCCTGCGGACGAAGCGCGTTGGAACAAGCTGATCCAAAAACATCACTACCTCAAAGAGCATCGCCTGGTGGGCGAATCGCTCAAGTATGTCGCCAAGCAAAACGGAGAGTGGATCGCCTTGCTCGGTTGGTCCAGCGCCGCGTTCCACCTCGATGCCCGCGACGCCTGGATCGGTTGGACCGACGCCCTGCGCCAGAGTCGTCGCTCGCTGGTGGCCTGCCATGCCCGATTTGTGCTGCTGGCTCCTCCGTCCCTGGGGCGCCCCTTAGCTTCGCAAATCCTGAGCCTGAACCTGGCCTGCCTCAGCGAGCATTGGCGCCAACGCTACGGTCATCCCATCGCCTTGGTCGAAACCTTCGTCGATCCCGAACGCTTCGAAGGGACCTGTTACCGCGCGGCCAACTGGATCGAAATCGGGGTGACCAAAGGCTTCGGCCGCTCCCGCATCGAGTTCTATCAGCTCCATGCCAAACCCAAAGCCCTCTTCCTCTATCCGCTGGTTTCCCAAGCGCGCCAGATCCTTTCCGCCCCGCTCCTGCCACCAGATTGGGCGCCCTTTGAACGCGTCGTTGATCCTTTGGAATACCCCTTGAGTGGGCGTCAAACCCAGAGCCTGCTCCAGGCCTTGGAACCGCTGCGCGATCCGCGCCGCCACCGCGGCTGGCGTCATCGCCAAGTGGCCTCCATCGTCGCCATCGCCACCGCCGCCATGATTGCCGGCAACAACTGCCTGCTGGATATCGGGGAGTTTGCTCAATCGCTCAACCAAAACCAACTCCGCAGCTTGCGCGCCAGCCGTTGCCGCCACACCGGCAAGTTGGTCGCTCCCAGCGAAAGCACCATCCGCCGGGTGCTCCAGCACTTGGATCCGGCAGAACTGGACGGCATGGTCAGCGGCTGGCTCCGCTCTCATCTCCAGGACTTGGGCTTGACCGCCTTGGCTGTCGATGGCAAATGCCTCCGCACCGCCTCCAAAATCAACGGCCAGTCGATCCAACTCTTCGGCGCCTTGGATACGCAAACCCGCATCGTCTGTCGCCAGATCAAAATCCCGGCCAAAACCAACGAAATCCCCGCCCTCAAAGATCTCCTGGCCGATCTGGATCTCCGCGGCGCTTTGGTCAGCGCCGACGCCCTCAATACTCAAAAATCATCAGCGACTCACCTGGTCGAGAACAAACAGGCCGACTACCTTCTGGTCGTCAAAGCCAATCAACCCAAACTCTTCGAAAGACTCGCCCGTCTTTCCCAGGCCCCCACGGGCGTTTTTTTTCCCTCCGGACATCACTCTGGATCAGGGCCACGGCCGGCATGAAACCCGGCAGGTTCGTCCCTTCCAGATCACTCCGCAAAGCTCCGGCTTGCCCTACGCCGCCCAAGCCGCAGTGATTACCCGCACCACCCATCATCTCAAATCCCTGCGCGTGACCCAAGAAACCGAAATCCTCATCACCAGCCGCCCCGCCGACCAAATGAACGCCGCGCAACTCCAAGTCTTCCGCCGAGGTCATTGGACCATCGAGAATCCCATCCATTATGTCCGGGACGTGACTTTCGGCGAGGATCAGTCCACCGTGCGCACCGGGCATGCTCCCCAAAACCTCGCCACCTTGCGCAATCTGGTCATCGGCCTCTGTGGCCTGGATGCGGCTCGCCAGCACCAACCCACTTCCTACCTGCCTAGGTTCCGAGCCGCAGCTCGAAACCACCGCCAGCTCGCCATCGATCTGCTGGCGCGTCCCTTGTTGAACGGATGCTGAGGTTCGGCTCCGGAGCCGTCACTCCAGAATGCTTATCCGGCCCCGCAGAGTTCCGGACGCCTCCGCGACGGCTGGTCTCTCCCCTCGCCCGGCCACATCAAACGCCTCACGGCGCTCCAGGGTTCACGTAGGAGGTCCAGATCCCCTTCCAGCCTGGGTTCATCTTCATGCTCCTTGCTCTGTCAGAACCATTCCGCAAATCGATATTCTAAATGCCGACGCCGTG
>JACQWK010000107.1 GCA_016209525.1 Verrucomicrobiota bacterium | reverse complement strand
CTCTGACCGGATCTCGGGCGTGGCTGATCCGTTGTGCTTTGGCCTGTCTTCTTATCCGAGGAAGCGGCGTAACTGGAAATCCCCGCGCCGGCAAGACCAACGCCGGCAAGCCCGGCAAGTTTCAAAAACTCTCTGCGATTGTTTTTCATATTATGACAGTTTTAACGACTCGTGATGGAAATCGGGATTCTGCTGCCTGCGGTTTAGGGGGAGGGTCCGCAGGCATCAAAAGCCGATCCCACCGGTTTTCCAAACCTAAAACCGGCACCAAGGTCCGGGCAAGGTTGTGGCCCGGCGGCGGAGTCGCGTGCGCGCATCCGGGGTCGCAGGAGAATTCGATCGAGCGGGCATTCTTGGGCCGGAAAAAGGGCATTGTCCGGCTACCTCGGACCGATGGCCGCCACACGACCCGATCCATCAACCGGCTCCGCGAGCGCCGTCTTCTCGCGACCGGCGAGTTCGATCAAATCCGCCAACGTGTAGTGGCGCAGCGCGCCATGCACGACATCCGCGGCCTGGACCGGTTCGGGCGTGCTCACCATGTCCTCCCAGGAACGAACCATGTTTCGCAAGGTGACGGTGTAAAACGCGTCCGGGTTGAGCGCAGCCCTGTGCAGCGCAGAGATCGCAGCGGCACCTTGAGCGACGAGATGGACCGAACGCCGACTGCCAGGAGCCTGGAAGCCACGGAGAAATCGAGCCCACTGCAGGATGTCCTCGGTCCGCATGCCGACGAGGGATTCTCCGTTTAAGTACGCCAGAAGGAATTACAACGTGCTGTCGATGTCGCACAGCGCGACGAGCTTCGCGAAGTAGCGTTGGGAATCGGGCACCAAGTCGGCCACCGTTGCACCCTGGGACGAGGAGGGGCATGACATCCGTGCCCCCGCGACCCTTCTGGAACAGGTGGATGCCCTAAGGCTCGAAAAGGTGGCGCCAGCGGGCCGCCCGCTCGTGCGCGTTGCCTTGGGTGCTGCCAAACATGAAGCCGCGCGGGGCGAATCCGCCCGTATCGGTCTCAACGGCGAAAAGATGCTTCTCGCCCAGTTCCTTGGCGTGGCTGGCATACGCGATGGCGCCGCGCGCCGTTCTCCTCGGCGGTGAACAGGACGGCCCGCAACGTGTGCCGGGGCTTCAGGCCGAGGGTCTTGAAGATACGCAGCACGTCGAGCGACTGGGCAATCCCTGACCTGTCATCGTGGGCGTCCGGGGAAATATCCCAGGAATCGAGGTGCCCGCCAACGACAATGATTTCGTTCGGAAACTCGGAGCCGCGGATCTCGCCGACGACATTGTGGGAGAGCGTGTCGGGATGCCACTTGGCATTGATCACGATTTCGACGCGCAGACCGGGATCGGCAGCCAAAGCCTGGCTCAGGGCGTTGGCGGCAACGGTGCTGAGGGCGGCCGCCGGCACGGTGGGGCTTTCCGGCTTGTGCGATGACGTGCTGCCGGTGTGCAGGTGATCGTCCAGGGCGCGGGTGGTCAGGGTTCGGAGCTGTTCGTAGGTCGGGCTGTTCGACAACGCTTCGTCGTAGATCCGGCGAATGACCGCTTCCTCGGGTGCTGCCGGCCGTGCCGCGAAGAGCGGGCTCAGGGCCGGCCATGTGGCGATCACGACGGCCGCCAGTTGGAATGTTCGTTTCATTGGTTTCATCAACTGTCTGGGGGATAGTCCCGCTCGCTATGACGTCAGGGCTGCGATCCGTTGGACGGATACTGGCCGACGGTTCACCGCACGGGTGCTTCCTTGCCGCCGTACTCGCGCACCGGAAGGGCTAGACTCCTTGAATCCCCAAACATGTTGTGAACAGGTCAAGTTTAATGACAGTCCGAAATTCACGGGTACTGAGGCCACGTTTCGCGGGGCTCCCCGTTATTCACCCGGTCCGCGCAGCGGACCTGCTAACGAGGCGCTCGCCGCCACCCTGTTCGTCAACCCCAGATTCTCGTTTGCCTGCAAGCACTGAATGGTCTGAGGCTGCGCCTCGTTAGGTAGTGACGACCGTCGCGACCGCCTCACCGGCTTCGGCATAGGGATGCTGCGCCGGGAGGCTGGCGTCACATTGGCCCCAGTGGCAGAGGCCGAAGACGGCCAAGTACCCCGTCGCTGGGGCCAAGATGGGCACTCGCTCCAAGTCCTTCTCCCGGATGATGTGTCCCAGCGATTGGCCTTTCTCGACATAATCCTCGGCCGCGAGATTACGAATCTTATCCTTGGCGACGCCGGGCACGAAAATGCCCGAATCGGGTGCTTGAGCGACGTGACTCTTCTCCTTGGTCATCGTCACCCGCGGCCCCTCGATTCGCTCCGGCTCGCCCGGCAGCATGCCCAGCCGCTTGGCGATATTGACCATCGAACTCAGCCCGATCTGCACCTGGCGTTCTGAAATTTCAAACTGGCCGGAAAGCTCCATCCCGACCGCGCACCCACCATGCTTGAGCACGATCTGGTTGATCAGCATGTTTTTCTCGGGGGTCGCGGCCGGCAGTACGTACCTGATGAAGCGCGTGGTCGTCGCGTCGGCCATGGGCCGGGACCGCTCATGGCCATTCACGCCCAAAGTTTCCGCGGCGTTCATGCGCTGGTAACAGTGGATGTCGACCAAGTGGCTGCAGTGGCGTATGACCGTCTGGTCCAAGGCGAAAGCCGCGCGCTGGGTGTTGTTGCCATTCGGATCACCCGGAAACCGCTGCATGTTGTGGACCTTGGTGGGGTGCATCCGGTTGCTCTGCTCCGGCCCCAGGCCGAACGAATGGCGCCGGCTGCGGACGGCGAGCAGGTTGGCCATGGGCACAAGCCAAACCGAGCCGGCCCTGAGTTCTCGCACGCAAACGTCCTGGAGCCGCATGGCCACTTCGGCTCCGATGACTTCATTGCCATGCAACGAGGCCGTGAGCAGCAACGCCGGCCCGTCCCGCCCGCTCTCGATCCGGCGGAAGGGGGTGTTGAGTTCGCTGCCATCCTCCAGGACCGTCTTCACGTTTTCCGTGACAACCCTGTTGGACGTGCTTTTGCGATCTGCCCTGGCGGCATAGGTCGGCAGGGCATTTGCGCCTGCCAAGCCTGCGCCATGAACGCTGGCAATTTTTAGAAAATCTCTGCGGGACCATTTTGAGTTGATCATGTTAGCTTTGGGGAGGAATTATTTGTCAGTGGAGATATTTAGGTCGTAATGAACCATCAGGCGCCGCAGCTGTCCACGGTCAGCAGCAGGGCGGGTTGCTCGCCATCACTGCCAAACGCGATCGCCTTGGCAGAACGATGCTGCTCCGCGCTGGCAACCTCGACCCGGCGGCTGGCGCCGCCGTAGCCGTTGAGCAGTTCGGGGTAGTCCGGTATGATGTCCACCTTGGCCGCGCTGACGATCCAGGTAGGCGTTTCGAGCCCAAACTGGGGGCAGGCGAGGAGACTCGACGTGAATATGAACACGATGGATTTTCGCGCGCTGGCCGACGTGCAGGAATCAATTCTTCCCGCTGCCGGCGGCGACACTCCCGGACACACCCGTCGGCTGCACGAAGCTCACCTTCGAGGGACCCACGGTCTCGACCAAATCCGCCAGTGTATAGTTGCGCAGCGCCCCGTGCACGACATCCGTGGCCCGGGTGGGTTCGGGGGTGGCGACCATTTCCTCCCATGAGCGGACCATGTTTTTCAAAGTCACGGTGTCGAATGTCTCCGAGGCGAGCGCCGCCCCGTGCAGCGCTGGAATCGCCGCTCCTCCCTGCGCGACGAGATGGACCGACCGGCGCGGGGCAGAAGCCTGAAAATTGCGCAGGAATTGAGTCCAGAGCTGGACATCCGCCGCCCGCATGCCGACGACGGATTTTCCGAGCAGGTACGCCATGAAAAACTCCCGTTGCCCGGGTCCGAAACGGCCGCTGGACCAGTCTGGTCTTTCCTTGAGAGGTGCCGTTTCCCCGATGCCGCGCAACTCGGCCACGAGGACGATTTGGCCCTGCTGCACGAGGGCATTGATCGGGCCGCCGGGAGCGGCGTCGGCCAACATGCTGGTGCCGTGCAGATAGAGCGTGGCCACGCCGGTCGCGCGGGTTGGCACATAGGCCAGTGCGGGGAGGCGCAGCCCGGGCTCGGCCGTGAGAACCAGCTTGTGAATGGCGAAGCCGTCGCGCTCGATCCGGCCCACCGTCTCGACCGTAGGCGCCGGGAGCGTTTCGACGCCACTCAAGTTTATGGTTTCGCGGATCAGCCGGCGTTTCTCCGACAGGGAGAGCTTGGCCCATTCGCTTGCGCGCTTCTCCTTCAGGCCGGCCGCCGTCGCGGTATTGATTTGAAACGTGGAGCGTTCCCCGGGCAGGAGGAGCACCTGTCCTTGCGGTGTGCATTGGAGTTGCTCCCGGGTCCAATCACCGGCGCTCAGGGCGCGGTCCTGCTGGTCGGTCATCGGGTCGGGCCGGGTTTCGACTTCGCGGATGGGCTTGTCGCTGCCCAGCAGCCAGCGATGCATCCAACGGGCGATCGCCTCGCGGTGGTCGATGCTCATGCTGTGGGGCGCATCGGGCTCGTGGATTTCAACGCGTTCGGCGTGCCCGAGGCGTGAGTAAAAGCGCTTCGCTTCCCGAAAGAGTTCCCAAGTGCCGCGGATGTCGAACGTCACTTCTCGCGTTCCCCCGGAAATGAGGGTCGGCCGCGGGGCCCGCATGTTCACATAGTCCGCTTCGTCCATGCCAAAGCCGATTTGGCCGAAGATGTTTTGCTCGCCGTCCTGGGGTCCGCTCTTGCTGACGAGCACCCAGCGAAGCGTGGTGAGAAAACCGACGGGAGCCGCGGCCACAATGCGCTCATCGAGCGCCATGAGGTACGCCGTCAGGGTGCCGCCCCCGGACTGGCCCGCGCAGCCGATCTTATCGGCGCGGATGTCGCGGCGGCTTTGCAGATAGTCGATGGCGCGCATCCCATCCCAGATCCGGTACTGCGCGACGTTCGCACCCAACAAGGCGGACCCGAGGCCGATGGCGGTGTGCTCGATGGTGCAGAGATATTGAACGTTCGGATGGGGCACGGGCGTCCGTCCCGCCGAGTCGACGAAGTGCGTGCGCGGGTGACTCAAATCGAGCATCTGATAACGTTCGCCTTGCCCGACGGGATCGTAACACATCGCCGCCATGCCGTGACGCGCGAGCAGGATGCACGTGCGCTGGTAACTGCCCCAAGCCTTGCCGTCATGGCTATGCCCGACAGGCACGATCACCGCGGGCCAGGGCGGCGGCAAATCGGGGAGGTAGAGATTCGCGGTGACATGGAAACCGGGCCGGCTTTCGAAGAGGATCTTTTCGACGCGATAGCCCTTGCCCTGCAATACGCCTACGATTTGGGGATTCAGCGGCGTGCGGTCTGGCAATCCACCGATTTGCCTGAGGAAAAATGCGCGGCGCTCCCCTTGCCAGGTCCGGCATTGCGCCACGCTCTTGAGTCTTTCCACGGCCTCCTTCCGCCAATCCAGCAGCCGGTACGACTCGCTTTTCAGCCACCGTTCGAACTGCTCGCCCGGCGCCGTGCCATCGGCGCCGGTCTTGAGCACACTGAACTCCCCAACGGCCCGGCAGGCCGATGCTGTCAGCGCACAGCCCGACAAGATAACGGCGACATAGCGAATTCTTATGGGAGTTTGCATGAGCCGAAATTTGGCAATCGCTCCTTCGGTTTCGGCCCTGAGCCGCGATGCGCGCTCTCCTTCTCAGCTCTGGAGTCTGGACTCCGCGAACGAACTCAGTCGGGTACCACCAGCGAAACGGACGGAGCGGGGTGCAATGATAATCCCGCTCCGTCTCCGTCCTTAGAACCGACCGGAAATTCCGGCGGTAATGGTGAGGAAATTTTGCGTGTACGCCTGGTAGCGGCTCGGGAGATACTGGTAAAACGACTGCGGCTCCTTGGTCAAATTGCTGAAATCGAGCGTCACACTGAGCTTGGGATTCACCTGATAGGCGAATCCCAGGTCCAGCGACGTGCGGGAATAGCGATAGAGATTGGCCCCCGCATTGGTGGCGCTGTAACTCGAAATATAATCGCTGTTGTAGTTGGCGATGGCGCGCGTACTGAACCGCTTGTATGACCAGCTCACCATGACATTGGCCAGCTTCGGCACAAAACCGGCCACTTGACCGGTCTTTGACACCGCGCCGGTTCGGTTGCCGAAATCGCCCTCGGTCTCGATCTGCGTATAATTGACCATGGCACCAAGGCCCTTCAACAGCCCGGGCAGGAACGTGAAGCGCTGCTGATAGCTCACCTCCCAACCCCGGACCGTCGCTGTGCCGGCATTGAGGGCGGTTAGCAGCCGGAACCCTTCGTATTCGCCACCAAAGCCGTTGTTGGGTCCGGTCGGCACGATGCCGTTGTCCAGTCCCGACACGATGTAGTCCGTGATCTTCTTGTGGAACCAGCCGACGGAAAGGCTTCCGACCGGCTCGAAATAATATTCCAACGTCGCGTCCCAATTGGTCGCCATCTGCGGGAGCAGCGAGGGATTGTTTACCGTCACCGTCTGGTTGGTTTCGCTGGGCGACTCATTGGGCATCAGGTTGGCCGGGGGTGCCCGGCCAAATCCCGTCGACCAGCTCAGCCGGGTCTTGAGGTTCGGCGTGATATCATGATGCAGGTGGACGCTCGGAAAAGTCTTGGTGTAGCTGCCTTCCAGTTCCCGCTTGTTGCCATCGTAATCGCGCCGAGCGGATCCGTCGGGATCAGCGAGCTGTTGGGCCGCAGTGGAAAGAGACCGCGCCCGGACCCAGCCATAGCTCTCCGTCTCGGTCTTCTCCTGGCGCACCCCACCCAGGAAACCGGTCCGGGCCAGCCAGCCGTGGGAGCCAAATCGCCCTTTGAACATTGCATAGCCGGCGGTGACGTCCTCGGTCACACCTCGGTTGGCCGTGTAAAAGAGTTGCCGGTTGTAATACAGATCCTCCTGCCAGAGCGCCTGATCCTTGGGAACACGGTCGTTCATGAAATCCGAAATCTGCCAGACCGGCATGGTCTTGCCTTCCACAAACGGACCAAATAATTTGATGTTGGGGGCGGTCGGCAGGGCCGTGGTGCCGAGGTAACTCCAGCGATGGCTGGCGCCCTTGGACTCGATTTCCATCTGGCGCCACGTAAAGCCGGTCTTGAAGATGATCGGTGCCGCAGTGGGCAGGGTGTAGATCATATCGGCGTTGAAATGCTTGTTGTATTGATCCTGATTGACCGTGCCTTTCGTGAGGCCGTTGGTGATCGGCCGGTAAAGGCTGGGGTTTGCAATGTCCGGGCCGGCGGTCTGGATGAGCCGCGAAAAATCCTGCCCTTCCGGGCTCTCGATGGTCCAGCCAATCCCGGTCAGGCGGTGCG
>JACQWK010000668.1 GCA_016209525.1 Verrucomicrobiota bacterium | reverse complement strand
TTGGTCATTCGAATTTGTTTTCGGATTTCCGATTTCGCGCTTCGGAATTCGAGCTAGGCCGGGCTGGGGACGGAACCGATGGCTGCGATCTCAAGCTTTGGAGGCAGTTCCTCATAGGCCAAGAATGCCACTTCGGGAAAGTTTGCGGCGAAGAATCGTCTTAGCCCGAGCCGAACCGCGGCGGAACAGATCACCACCGGCGGGCGACCCTCCGCAATCATTGGCTGGACAAGCTTCGACAAGTGATAAGTGACGTGCTGAGCCAGTTTCGGTTCCATGAAAAGAAGCGTCTCGTTGGGTGACTGGCGAAGCCCTTTGGCAATCTCTTCTTCAAGCCACGGATCGATGGTGATCGTTTGGATGCCACCCTGGTCGGTTTGATACGGCTTGGTAATTTGGGGTCCCAGGGCCCGCCGAGCCTGCTCAGAGAGCTCGTCAGGATTCTTGGTGATCACTGCATAATCGGCAACTCTTTCGAGAATTCCAACGAGATTGCGAATGGGAACGCCCTCCGCAAGCAAGTTCTGAAGAATCCGCTGGATTTGGCCGGTGTTGAGGAGGGTGGGAACCAATTCATTGATGAGCGCCGGATTGCTCTGCTTGAGGTTCTCCAGGAGCACCTGAACGTCCTGGCGGCTCAAAATCTGATGACAGCTCCGCTTGATCGTCTCACTCAAATGGGTCACCAAAACCGAAGCGGGATCGACGACCGTAAATCCCGCCACCTCGGCGTTGCGGCGATCGACTTCTTTGATCCAGATAGCCGGAAGCTGGAACACGGGCTCCGTCGTTGGGATGCCTGGCAGGATCGCCTTGCTGTTGGCGGTGTTCATCGCGAGTTGGTGGCCAGGCATGACTTCCCCTTTGGCAATGAGATGGCCTCTGAGAAGGAATCGATACTCGTTGGGGCCCAATTGGAGATTGTCGCGCAGACGAATCGGCGGGATTATGAAGCCCATCTCTTGCACGAAATTGCGCCGGACTCCGGTCACACGCTCCAGAAGATCACCGCCTTTCCGCACGTCCGCCAAAGCCACCAGTCCGTAACCCAGCTCGATTTGAAGCGTGTCCACGTTGAGCAGACTCTCCAGCTTTTCGGGCGCCGAAGGCGCCTTCGAAGAGGCGGCCGCTTGCTTGCCCCCCGTGTCATCCGCTGCTTGGCCGGCCGGTGCAGGCGCCACATCGATCGAAACTGGCAATCCGCTTTTCCTGAGGATTTGAAACATCGTTCCGAAGACCCCGGCCAGGACCAGGAATGGAAAGGTCGGCAGCCCGGGAATCACAGCAAGCACGCCGAGCGAACCGGAAAGAATGGCGAGCGCCCTCGGGGAAAAGAACAATTGCCGAGTCAGGCTGTATCCCAAGTTTTCCTTGGACGCGGCCCGTGTCACCAAGATGCCGGCAGCGGTGGAAGTGATGAGCGCCGGGACTTGTGAGACCAAACCGTCGCCGATTGACAGAATCGTGTATTGCTGGAGCGCCTCAACCAGAGGCAATCCTCTTTGGAGCACTCCGATGCCGAAGCCACCCAGGACGTTGACCAGCGTAATCAGCACGGCCGCGACGGCGTCTCCTCGGACGAACTTGCTGGCGCCATCCATTGCTCCGTAGAAATCGGCTTCCTGTTGCAGAGCCGCGCGCCGCGCTCGAGCCTGGTCTTCTTTGATCAAACCCGCATTCAGTTCGGCATCGATGGACATCTGCTTGCCGGGCAAGGCGTCCAACGTGAACCGCGCCGCCACCTCGGCAATACGCCCTGCGCCCTTGGTGATCACAATGAAATTGATCACGGTCAGGATCAGGAACACGACCGTGCCGACCACGTAGTTTCCACGAACGACATAATTGCCGAAGGCGTTGATGATTTCGCCGGCGTACCCATCCAATAGAATGAGGCGCGTGGAAGCGACGTTTAGCCCCAAACGAAATAGCGTAATGATGAGAAGGAGCGTAGGAAACCCCGTAAACTCGCAAGGTTCCTTGAGGTAAAGGATCACGAGCAGGATCAACAGGGCCGAGGCGATGCTCAGGCTCAACAGGAGGTCCATCAGGCGCGGATGGACCGGCTGGATGAGCAGGAGCAGGGTCCCGAACATGAATATGACGAGACCCAAGTCGCCATACTTCCAGACTTGCTTGATAGGAAGGGCCGCGGTTGTTGTGCTCATGCCTGCCTCGCGCTATGCCGTCGCCTTTTGACCTTCAAGATAGTATCGGAACCGGTTCACCCGATAGACGTACGCCAGAATCTCAGCCACGGCCGAATAGACTTGCGGCGGCACTTCCTGGCCGATCTTGCAGTGCTTAAATAGAAGCTGAGCGACCGGTTTGTTCTCCACAATCGGGACTTGAAACTGTTGGGCGATCTCCCGGATGCGCAGGGCATTAAGCCGGGCCCCTTTGGCAACAATCCTTGGAGCCCGCATGGTTTTGCGGTCATACCGAAGCGCGACGGCCAAATGCGTCGGGTTGGTGACGACCACGTCAGCGCGTGGAATCTCCCGTATCCAGTTTTGACGGAGAATAGCCATTCGGCGCTTGCGAATCTCGCCTTTCACTTGGGGGTTGCCTTCCGCGCTCTTGGCCTCTTCTTTGACCTCCTCTTTCGTCATCATGAGGTCTTTCTGGTGCTTCCAATACTGATAGCCGTAATCCGCGGCGGCGATGATGGCCAGGCCAACCAAGACCCGTGTCGCAACGGATCGCACCGACTCCGTCATGAAAAGCACAACCTCGCCAAAGCTTGTCGCCGAGTAGAAAATCGGATGTTCGAGCAGTCGTTTGATCACCAGAACAGTCAATCCCAAGATCACCAGGAATTTCATTCCTCCGACCAACGTGCGCATCAGCGACGGGATAGGTTGGAACAACTGCTGGATGTTCATAGCTGGATTCAACCGCGTCCACCTCCATTCCAAGCGGTCAAGTGAGAGGTGGAATCGGCTCTGCAGCGCGCCGGCGATGATGGCTGCCACGCTCGCGGCCGCCATGACGGGTATGGCACAGGCACCGAGCCATTGGAGGAACGTAAGGAGATAAGCTCCGATGGAGCTGGGGGTAACCGTGAGCCGGCCAATCTGCCCTAAAGTCTCCACGATGGCTGTGGACAAGACGCGGACGATCCGATGGCTCATCAGGCTCAGCACGAGCAAGCCGGACAATAAGACAAAAACCGTTTGGATCTCCATGGTCTTAGGGAACTGCCCTTTGGCCCACGCTTCGGCAATCCGCCGGCCAGTCGGTTTTTCTGTCTTTTCACCTTGGTCAGCCATAGAGCCTCATCCGCCGCTCAACAGACGTCCGACTTCCAGGACATCCTGCGGGACTTTTTTGAGGTAATCCGAAATCTGCTGAGCCAGAAGGTTCACGGTAAACCCGAAAACAATCAGCCCCGCCAAAAGGCGGATGGTGAAACTCTCGAAAAAGATGTTCATCTGAGGAACGGCGCGTCCCAACATCATCAGGACGATGCTGAGCAGGAATCCTACCGCCATCAACGGAGCCGCTAATTGAAGTCCGAGCAGGAAGATTTTTCCTACCCGAAGGGTCATATCGTCAAAGAGGGCATTGCTCAGCCCACCCGCTCCAATCGGCAAAATGTCGTAGGACCGTTGGAATGCGATAATGAGTATGTGATGAATGTCCAAACTCAGAAACAGCATCATGGCGAGCAAGTTCAGTACCGCAGCCGGAACGTCCACAGGCACCGAGTCCGCCGGCGTGATGATTGTAGATGTCTGAAGACCGATTTCCGTGGAAACAAAGTGGCCCGCCAATTGCACGCCGTAGAAGATGAGCCGGCTGATGAACCCTAAAAACAATCCCAAGGTGATCTCCGCGAAAAGCAATAGGATCAGTTGGACCAGATGAAGATTGGCCACATCCACTCGATTCCCAATTCCGGGCGTAATCAGCAATGCCAAGAAGCCCGCCGTGGCTACTCGGAGACGTGCCGGCACGTTTGCCCCGGAGAATAACGGAAAAATCAAGAGCAGGGCGCTGGCCCGCAGGAAAACCAAAATCCAAGTGAAAAACGTATCCATGTCCGCTTCGGACCGCGGCCGGTCTCAAGCCGCAGCGGCTGAAGTGTCCCGATGACACCAAGGAGTCCGACGCGGGATGGGCATGCCGACCCACAGCGGACTAGTACTGTGACACGGAATTATCGACACATGCGCGGCAAGGAATTTTTGGCGGGGACGAGGCGCGAACGCCGAGCATACCCGCATGGGTCTGTGAGGCGTGAGCAACGAAGTCCACGCCAAAAAGAACTGCCGCCCTTCGGGTTGCGCCGCATTTGGCCTGGGGCTTCGTTGCTCCTCAGTCACAGAGCGCTGGCGGCTATGCTCCTTCGTCGCGTCTCGCCCCAGGCCAAATGC
>JACQWK010000660.1 GCA_016209525.1 Verrucomicrobiota bacterium | reverse complement strand
TGTAAGTGGCCCCTTGATTGCCGCAGACACCTAAGCCAAGCGCAAACAATGCGACCAGGAGCGATTGGATCGATCTACTTTGCATAGGATTGGTGTTTGAATTCTGCCCGATTTCCAGGTGCCCCGTTGGTGAACGGAAATCCAATCACGGCCCCCACGACGGTTGGGAGCCGCCCTTGAGAATCAACGTTGGCAATTGCGAGCCGTCGGCTGGCATGAGGTAAATGCCGGAGGTTGAGGTGCTGGTCGTTTTGTTGATACAGCTAATGACGATCCATCGCGCATCCGGCGACCAGGCTGGCCAATCGTCTGCGCCCGAACCACTGGTGAGTCTTGTCAAAACAAGCGACACCGGATCAAAGGTGTAGAGGTCGCGGCCATTCTTGCTGTCGGTATAGCCGGAGAAAACGATCTGGCCCGAAGGTGCCCAGGACGAGTCAATAGGGTCAACGACGCCGCTTGAGAGGATTGAATGGGCTCCCGATCCATCGGCGTCCATCAGCCACAATTCGCCGTTATTAGGGTTGGGATTACAGAGTGTGCAGGAGAAGACAATTTGCGTGCCGTCGGGCGACCAAGCCGGCTTTGTCCCGCCCGTAGTCAGTCGCACGCGGGGATTCGAGGGTCCCTCGGGCGCTGCCTGCATCACGTAAAGACCGTGGGATAAGAGCGTGCCTCGCGTCGAGTAATCCGCCGCGTGGAACACGATCTCGGTCCCGTCCAGCGAGAGTTCTGGATAGTCTTCGTAGCTCTGTTTGGTGGTGGTGAGTCGCTGGACCACGCCGGTGTCCATGGAGAGCAAATAAAGATCGTAGTTGCTGTCGGTCAATACAATCTTGCCGGCCAGGCCGGTTTGGCCTTGGACTGCGCCGAGGCCCATGCACAAGGCCGCGAGAGTAAGCAAGGTCGAGAAGTGGTTTTTCATGATATCGGTTACTTTTGGTTCCGAGATTGACCAACGGCGTTGTCATTGGTCTTCACAAAGGATTCGTTTTGGAGGGAGCAGTTTTTTGAAAATATTTTCGAAAAGTTCGCCTTGGCTTGCGAATCTATCAGTAGGACAATGCGATTGGTTGGAAAGAATGGCGGAGCGCGGTTTGCGGCTGGCGCGGTAGGGACGCGTTCCAACGCGTCCCTGATCTCCCCCTCAGCAGGCCGGGAAAAGTCAGTGACGCGGTGGAACGCGTCCTTACCTTAAATTTATGACCGAGGTGCAGGATGAGTTTCTTCCGACGCGGCGGACCTTGCTGAGCCGATTGCGGGATTGGCGAGACGAGGAAAGCTGGCGCGAGTTCTTCAACACCTACTGGAAATTGATCTATGGCGTGGCCATTAAGTCCGGCCTGCACGACGCTGAGGCCCAGGAAGTGGTCCAGGAAACCGTCATCGCCGTGGCTAAAAAAATGCCCGATTTCCGCTACGATCCGGCGATTGGATCGTTCAAGAACTGGTTGCTCACCATCACCCGGCGGCGGATCAATGACCAGTTTCGGAAACGGCAGCCGGAACGACAGGTCGCAGTAACGACTGGTCTGGCGTCCGGCGAGTCCACTGATAGCTCCGAGACTTCGACGCTGAATCGCATCGCAGAGCCGGCGAGCTTGGATTTGGAGGCGGTCTGGGAGCAGGACTGGGAGCGAAACCTGATCGACGTCGCCTTGGAGAAGATCAAACGCCGGGTTCATCCGAAGCAGTTTCAAATGTTCGACCTGCACGTGATCAAGGAATGGCCGGGGCAGAAAGTGGCGGCCACGCTGCACACCAGCTTGGCCCGGGTCTATTATGCGAAATACAAGCTGACCCGGCTGCTGCGGAGAGAGATCAGGAATCTGGAGCGAAACATCCATGAGATTTGAATGGACCTGCTGCTGTTTTCGGTTCGAGTTCGAGTTGTTTCCTTCGCAACTGGAGGTTCGCCGATTTCGAGTGACCTCGGCCGCGCAGATGCTTGCCGCCAAACGCGAGATGTTGCGGCAACTCAGCCACAAACTGAAAACAAAGCCCTCAGCGCTCTCGAACGAGCCCGCCGGGTGAATGACGGGCACTTTTCCCTGCCCATGAACCGCTGGAAGCACCGCCAG
>JACQWK010000659.1 GCA_016209525.1 Verrucomicrobiota bacterium | reverse complement strand
GCTGGAGAAATGTCCAAACTCCAGGGGCGCGTCGCTCCGCGCGCGCCGGGTCTGGATGCATGAACAGAACTCACTAAGAATTCTGTCTCACGCCCCAGCTTTTGGAGTCGCCGTTTTCGTTGGTGCAACCACCGGGAATCTGTGTTAGACAATGTCAGCGCTATGGTTGTCCTCGACTCCTGCCCGTGGCACCGTTCGATCTCCCGTCGCAAGTTTCTACGTGGCGCCGGCATCTCGCTCACTTTGCCTTGGCTGGAATCGCTCCCGTTGCGTGCGGCGGACGCAGGGAAGATCGGGGCGCAATCCGCCGCGACGAAACGGCCGGTCCGCTAATTTTCAAGTTCGCTCTCAGCAACCGATGAAAACCAAGAACGTTCGCTCAATGAGTCGCCGCCAATTCATCCAGAACGCCGGCATCCTTTCAACTGCCGCCTGGAGCAGCTACGCCGCGTCGGCAAAGGCCGCGCCCATCTGCAATGTCCAGGAGACAAAAACCATCGGTCATCAACCGGAGCTTTACTGCGGTTGGCCGACAGTCTGCCGGCGGCGCAACGGCGATCTGCTCCTGAGCTATTCCGGCGGGCGTGAGGCGCACGTATGCCCGTTTGGTCGTGTCGAGTTGATGGTTTCGCGCGACGAAGGACATACCTGGGGCTGGCCGCAGGTGCTTTTGGACAGTGCAATTGACGATCGCGACTCCGGCGTCTTAGAGACGGACCGTGGGACACTCCTGGTGACGACGTTCACTTCCCTCGCGTACGAGTCAACGCTGGCCGCCGCCGAACAAAAGAAACAGGGCGACCCCGGCGCTTGGCCGATGGAGAGGCTTCGCAAGTGGCAAGCCGCGCACCGTCGCCTTACCGACTCGCAGCGACAGGCCGAGTTGGGCCAGTGGATGGTTCGCTCGACGGACGGTGGCGTCACGTGGTCGGCTCGATATTCAAGCGTCGTCAACAGTCCGCACGGCCCCGTTCAATTGGCCGATGGCCGCCTGCTCTACGCGGGCAAGGAACTCTGGACAGGGCAAAAACGCGTCGGCGTTTGCGAATCCAGCGACGACGGCCAAACGTGGCGTTGGTTAGCCGAAATTCCGGCCCGGCCCGGCGACACCATCGCGAATTATCACGAACTTCACGCCGTGGACACCGGCCAGGGGCGGATCGTCGCTCAGCTCCGCAACCACAATGCAGCCAACGCCGGCGAGACGCTCCAGACCGAATCCGCCGACGGCGGCAAGACGTGGTCCGTGCCCCACACGATCGGGGTTTGGGGCTTGCCATCGCACTTGCTGCGGCTGCGCGATGGCCGACTCTTGATGACCTACGGCCACCGACGAACGCCCTTTGGCAACCAGGCCCGGCTGAGCGAGGACGGCGGCCAGACTTGGTCGGAAGCCATGCTCATTTCCGGGGATGGTGAGGGCGGCGATCTCGGGTATCCAAGCACGGTGGAGCTTGACGATGGCTCGCTGCTCAGCGTGTGGTATGAGAAGATCAAGGGCAACGAGCGCGCCGTGCTGCGTCAAGCCAAGTGGAGGATCCTAGGCTGACTCCATGGTTGCGGGCCATGCTGCGGAGCGCCGGTCTCCGACCCGGCGCTACGGGTCCGAGCAAAAACAAAAGCCCACTCTCCCCTGGGGAGAGTGGCCGGGGTGCACTGCGGTTAAAGTAAGGACAACGGGCCGTGTCTTGCTCTTAATCGTGCTCTCACTCTTGCTCCGGAACTCCCTGGAGAGATTAAGATTACGAGTAAGAGTAAGAGCAAGACCTGCTCGGGATGGAATCGAATTCATTTTAATTCAACGACTGTGGGGCCGGGGTGAGGGGGATGGACTCGTCAGATAGCACGAGCCGGGTCAGCGAAATTCCACGGGATACGGCGCTCTGAGACTGCTTCCGGCATCGCTCTGCAATCGATCTTTAAACCGGCCTGCGGGCCGCGCTCTGGAGGGGCCGTTCGTATCCGGACCAGGCGATTCCGTCAGCGCTGCTCTCCCACAGCGGACAACAGGAAGCGTTCAAGCCCTCGGACCGCGCCTAGATCATTATAGACCCGCGATTTGTTCGATCTGGTTTTGGAAACGATCTGAGCATGCCACGCTTTGTCGAGCGCCAGCCGGCCAGCGATGGCCACGTAGTCATCCAGATCTTTCGCGATGGTCTCGGCTAACTCCATCAACGCGAGGATCGCGTAGGTGTGCCGCGATCGCATCAATTCGCCGGGGAGCGTCACGACGGGCTTGTCGAAGGCGACCGCCTCCAGCGTCGTGTTTCCTCCGGACCATCCAACACTGTCCAAGATGACGTCGGCCTGCCGGATCAATCCAAAGAAACGGCCGATCTTCATTTTCGGGAAAATCCTCACATAACGGGCCGCATCCAAGCCGTGCTTCGAAAACGACTGCGCCAGCCGTTGCCGAAACATCTCGGTCAATTCCGCAGAGTCCAATGCGATGAACCAGAATTCGCTATTCGGCACCCGCGCCGCTATGCGCGGATACAAATCGTCGTACTGCGGCAACAGTTTGAAGAGGCTTTGCAGGCAAAGACAATGACTCCGGCCCAGGTCGAAGTCATTCGGTCCGGACGGTATCTCCGCGATCCCGGGATCAGGCGGAGGATAACAGATCGAGAGATTCGGCAGCCGGACCAACGTCTCCGAGTAATGCGAATCCGCCATTGGCGCTTCCATCGCTTCGCTCGACAAGAAATAGTCGATCGTCGGCAGGCCGGAGGTCACCGGGTGTCCCCACGACATGCATTGCACCGGCGCCAGCCGTAGCGCCGCGAGACTCTGGGTGAGCGGGTCCATGCCGATGTCTGGGTAAATGAGCACATCCGGCCCGCCGGCCTGGATGCGTTGAATGATTTCGTCCGGAGAGCGGAAACCGGAAGAGAAACAGCCGGACTGGCCTTTGATGAATTCCGTTGCCTTGTCGTAATCTTGGCCCAGGTGAAAGGAATGGATTTCAAAGAGATCGCGGCGCAGATGCTTGATCCAGCCATGGAAGAGCTTGAAGACCGTGTGCAAGCTGAAGAACGACGAAACAAAGCCAACCTTGACTCGCCGTCCGGCTGACCATCGAACGGGAATGGGCTGCGTCAGTTTGGGGTAGGCCTGCGAGGCCAGGCGCGCGATGATTTGGGCGAACCGCTTTTGTTCCGCCAAATCGTTCAAGGCCTGGTAATGCAAATAGAAGTTCGTGTGCGGCGCGACGAACCAAGCCCGGGCGTTCGCCGGATGCGAGCGGGTCTCGACGAAATTCAGCAGCCGTTCGGCTCCGGTCCGCCATCGTTCCCTGCAAGTCTTGATTTCCTCCGCGTTTTGGTAAATGACGGGCAAGGCGAGGCACGCGTTCCAGGCGGCATAGAAGTGGGCCGGGTCGAGCCTCGCGGCTTTCTCGAAACAGTCCAATGCCTCCGGGGTTCGTCCGCTTTCCCTCAGAAAGTTGCCAAATTCAAGAAGGGTCTTCGGGTTGCCCGGTTGCAGCCTCCGGGACAAGCGCAACTGTTCTTCGGCCGCGACGCGATTGCCTTTGGCTTTGAAACCGCGCGCCAAGCCGGTCATGGCGTCGCCATAATCGGGTCTCAAGCGCAGCGCTTCGCTGAATCTCGCCATGGCCTCGTCGATTTTCCCTTCCGCGAGATAGAGGTTGCCGAGGTTGAAATGGATTTCAGAAACAGACGGAGCGGCGGCCAGCGCTTTTTCAAACGTGGCGACGGCTTCCACCGTTTGTCCCTGGCTGGCGAGCGCGCCGGCCAGATTATTGAGCGCATGCGCGAAACCGGGGTCAACGCGCAACGCGGCCCGGAAGCACTGAATCGCTTCCTCGACTCGTCCTTTTCGCTGGAGAACATTGCCCAGATTCGTGTGAGTCTGTGCGCAGTTCGAATCGAGCCTGATCGCGTTGGCGAAAGCTTCCTCCGCCCGTTCGAGTTCATTTCGCTCCGCGTAAAACAACCCCAAGTTGCTGTGAAACGCCGCCTGGTGAGGGTCCGCAGCGATCGACTTGAGCAGAAGTTCCAGAGCGGCGGCGCCCTGTCCTTGGCGATGCCGGCACAAGCCGAGAAAATGAAGAGCGACCGAGTGATTGGGTTCCTGTTGCAGGACGCGTTCGAAGGCTTGCGCCGCGCCATCGATCTTGTTTTCGCCAAACAAGGTCATCGCGTTTCGCAGCGTTTCGCCAGAGTTGAACATCGACCGTCTTGGTAATGCCTGGTGGTTTGATGTCAAGCCGGCGGGAGGGAGACAGCAATTCTCATTTTGGCCGTAACGCGGACACTCCTGTCCGCAAAACCTCCGACACTGTGCGGACAGGAGTGTCCGGCTTACGGTCACGAACCGCGCCCGTTGCCAAAATGAGAATTGCTGGAGGGAGATTGACAGACTGGAGAACGGGTGTGTCGAGAGACTCAGCACGCGCTGAGCCGTTTGCAGAGCGGATCCCAATTCCCCCTCTCCCAGCGGGAGAGGGCCGGGGTGAGAGAGAACGCGACACACGGACAGACAAAGCCTCTCAGAGGGCCGCTTGGATCAAACACCACGTTTCAACCGTCGCTCCGCGACGAGGGGCCGATTTCGAACTGTTCCGTGGCTTGAAAGCCACGGCTACCATCATGGAGTCGCTCCGCGACTGGCAAGTTGCGGCGCGCAGAAGTGGTCGCTTTCGGCCGCGTGGCGTCGAGTTCCGCTTCTAACCGCTCGACGGAGCGCCAACGACATTTCATCAGCGCCGCTTTCACGTACTTTGATTGAGAACTGCATCAAGCTCCTCGTATCCTCCCTCTCCTCGGTCCTCTCCCCACTCGTTCCTCGCGGGGAGAGGATGAAGAGCTTGATGCAGCCCTGACTCTGATCGTCGATAGTCCTTGTTTTTCTACGCCCTTCTGTTCTGCAATCTTCGAGATTGTTCGCGGGCGGGGAAGATGTTTTTTGAGAGGGAATGAACATCGAACATCCGACATCGAACTCTGAACGTCCAAAGCACCTGCTCCTCGTTCGAAGTCGGATGTTCGATGTTCAATGTTCGATGTTTACCAATTGGGTTGTGGCTTCGCCGCGCTGCGTTTTCTGCGGCCGCAAATGCATAAGCGGATGAGGAACCAAAAGCGCATGCTCACAGTCTGTCTTCTGGCCACGCTGGTGGCAGGGACCGGTTTTTTCGTGTGGCGCTCCCGCGAACCGGATTATCAAGACAAACGGCTGAGTGCATGGCTTGAGAATTTCTCGCCTGGTAATTCGCATGCGTCGTGGCTGGAAGGACGGGAAGCCCTCCTGCAAATGGGAACCGGCGCGCTTCCTTTCCTGCTGGAAAACCTTGGCTCGACAGACTCGCGCCTCAGACTTTTTTTGATGTCGTGGGCGCAGCGCCAACGCGTCGTTAAGGTGCGTTTTCGCCCCGCGTATTACCGGCGATTTTGCGCGCGCCGCGCCTTCGAGGCCCTGGGTTTGGCCGCGAAACCCGCGGTTACTCAGCTCGCGCAGATGGCGGAGAGGAGAACCGAAGATGTGCGCATTCGCAGCCACGCTTTGGCCATCTTGAGGGGACTCGGGCCTGAAGCAAATGAATCGGTGCCGTTCCTAATCAAGATTCTCGAAGCCGAAGGGGACGACATGGAGATCAAATCGAGGGCCTGCGAAGTTTTGGGCGCCATAGGTCCGGCCGCCGATGGCGCGATTCAAACCTTGGTGAACGCGCTCGATGACAAGGGGAATGGATCGTTGGATGCGGATGAGTTTTCCCCGCTGCAGAATGGACAGCCACTACTCCTGTTGGGGTCCCGCCAGATGCGCCTGTTCGCGGCAGCCGCGAGAGCGTTAGGCAAGATTGGGCCCGCGGCGAAAGCGGTAGTTCCGGCACTTTTGGAAGGATTGAGCGAAGATGATCCAGAGACTCGCCAGGCCGCAGAACAGGCCGTGAAGAGAATCGACCCCAAAACTTCTGTCGATGCAATCCTGCGGCAGCGCCGAACGCCTCCGAGCCCTGACATTCACTAATAAGTAAGTTGACATGAAGAATACCCCTCACCCCATCCCTCTCCCCATCAGAAGGGGAGAGGGTGTTCGTAGGACGGGTGAAGGGCGTCTCTCAACTTCTCAACTCATTAATTGATGAGCCGAAGACACCTCATGCTGCTGCTTGTGGCCGTTGGAGCGGTCATCGGTGCGATCGTGCTCGCCTCTTTCGGAACGCGGGAGCCTTCGCATGCAGGAAGGCGATTGAGCTATTGGCTTGCGGCAGGAGTATCGGGAAACCAACAACCGGCCGAAGAAGCGATTCGCCACATCGGCGCCAAAGCCCTGCCTTCGCTCCTCCAGGACTTGCGAGCTGACGACTCAACGTGGCGGGAGCGGATAGGCGCTTTCCTCCGCAAGCAACCGAAGCTGGCCTGGCTAAGATCCCAGTTTTTGACGCCGGAAGATCGCCGGCGCCAGGCCTATTTCGGATTCAATGCCTTGGGGCCGCTCGCGAAGCCCGCTGTCCCGGAATTAATCCACCAATTGCGCGCGCCAAAGGCGCGTGATCGGCAATCAGCAGCTTCGGTGTTAGGACTCATCGCTCTGGAAGCGAAAGAGGCGGTCTATCCGCTGATCACGGCGCTGAAAGACGAGAATCCCGCGGTCCAGCAAACGGCCGTTTACGCTCTAAGCAGTCTCGGCCCCGGAGGCAAACCGGCCGTTCCGGCGCTGCTTGCGATGTTGAGAAGCGAGGAAGACATCACCTGGATCAAGAAGCTGACCCAACCGGCAGCGGCAACCAGTGCCCCTGGCGGTTACGCGTTGCATCCGATCATCTATGCACTGGGCAAAATCGGACCGGAAGCCAAGGAAGCTGTCCCGGAGCTCATCGAAGTGCTCAAAGCCGGCGAGCCGTTCGCGCAAGCGACTGCGGCTCGGTCCCTCGCCAAAATCGCGCCTAAATCACGCGAGGCGGTCTTGGCTCTGCAAGACGCGGCTGTGTCTCAAGACGGCACGGTGAGCTCAGCGGCGACAGCAGCCCTGAAAGAAATCGCTTCCGACCCGGCCACGCGGGAACGTCTGCGATTTGGCGGCAAGGTGTTTGAGACACTCAAGCCCAAGCATTCGAAGTGAGAGTCGAAGATGAACAAGCGGCTCAAAGTGGTTCTCGTTTCTGCGTTGGTTGTTATGGCTGGCGTGGCGATCTGGCAGCTCTGGTTCGCGCGGGAGCCAACTTTTCAAGGAAAGCCGGTTCGCTTTTGGTTCAGGCAGTATGTGCTGTCGTTCTCCCCCGAACGCGAACAGGCGCTGGAGACCATGGCTGAAATCGGCGGGAACGCGGTGCCGTTTCTGGCCCGAATGCTGAACCGGAATGAATCGCGCCTCACGCAGGCGTATCGCTCGCTTTGGGCGAAGTTGCGGCCGAGCGTCAAAGCATGGCTGCCGGCGCCGATCGAACCTCCGAGGCTTCACACCGACGCGGCGACCTGCTTAAGCCGTCTCGGCCAGAGCTTCAACACCGCCGTCGCGCCGTTGATCGAAGCGGCCAAGCACTCGCACCCGGAAACGAAGTTGGCCGCGGTCCGGGCCTTGCGCGACATCGGGCCGCAAACGAAAGAAGTCGTGGCCGCCGTGGCTCAGGTGGCGGCAACCACCGACGTCGGGATCCGGCGCGAGGCGTTTTTTGCGCTTCAGGCGCTGAGCAGTTCCACGCGGGAGAAAAGTGTTTTGCAGCCGGCCATTCCGGTCCTTATGGCGGGCCTGTCCGATCAGGACGGGACGATTCGCGTCCGTGCGATCAGCGCACTGAAGGCGCTTGGCCCCGACGCGAAAGAGGCGCTGCCGCCATTGCAGAGCATGCTCCGGAATCTTGCGGAGGACAAAGAGCTCGCCTTCGAGGCTGCCCATGCGCTGATCCGAATCGACCCGAGCTTCAGCGAATCCGTCTTTCCTTTCTTCCTCCGTGAACTCGGCGAACTGAAGGATCGGCGTCTGATATTGCCGCTCATCCATGCATTGCCCAGTTTCGGCTCAGCCGCAAAATCCGCCGTCCCGGCATTGATCCAACTGCTTGGGGATGCCGAGGAGCAGGTGCGGACCGAGGCGATCGGTGTGCTGGGAGAACTCGGAGAGTTGGCGAAGGACGCAGTGCCCGCGCTGACCGAAGCTCTGGCCGACAAGGCCGCGCCTGTTCGATTGGAAGCCGCGACGGCGTTGCGACGAATCGATCCTGCTCAAGCGAAAACTGTGCTGCCGGCGTTGCTCAATGTCCTTGAGAACAACAGCATCTTTCGACGCCTGGCTGCTCGCGAGCTGGGACTGATGCGAGCAGAAGCGGCGCCGGCCATCCCGCTCTTGCGCGAGGCCCTTTACGACCCGGATCCATTGATGCGACAACGCGCCGGTGAAGCGCTTTGGCGAATTGATCCCGGCGAAGGGCCGACGATCGTTCCGGTTTTCATCGAAATTCTTGGCCACCGAGATATCGCATCATCTGAACGGCTGAGCCTCGTGCGGTTGCTGGGAGAAATGGAGGCAACGGCTTGGCCTGCCGTCGCGGTTCTTCGTGATCACCTGAAACACCGTGATCGGAAGACGCAGTTGGCTGCCGCGCGATCTTTGCTGAAAATTGATCGGCGCACCACGCCGGAAGCCGTTGCTTTCTTGATCCAGTATCTCGAGAGAACCGATTACTGGGATCGTGATCGGGCGGCGGAGTTATTGGGCAAGCTCGGTCCAGCGGCCAAGGCGGCGCTGCCAGCGCTAAGGCGGGCCGCGATCGGCGAAGACGAATCGCTCCGCGCCAAGGCAATCGACGCGCTGAAGGATATTGGTAAGGAAAAAGCAACCGAGGCTGGAACTCGGTAACAATGCGCGCAGGAGTGGACTGCCCTCGGCCCTCGCGTACCCCGGCGCTCATACCTTGTGGCTGCAATCCTCTTCCGGAGCACGGGCGGCTCGCCCGCATGTTTCGCAGTCTCTTCCGAATCGGCGGGCGAGCCGCCCGCGCTCCTGTCAGTTCGTCGGTTCATGGTCCATCGGCATCGACAATTCCAGCTTAAAGATTCTCGACAAACCGTGCCTGCCTAGCCGCCGAGGCAACGAGACGGAAACTCGTAACTCGCAAATCATAAATCATAAATCATAATTTTGACTTTGCATCGTCCTCCGCATGGTGATGAATAGCCGCGATGAAGACGTACCCGCTTTACCTGAACGGCGGATGGGTCCGGACGCCGGCGGCCAATCCGGTCATCAACCCGGCGACCGGGAAGCCGTTTGCCCGCGTTTCGACGGTTGATCGCGCGCGCGTGCGTCAGGCCGTGGAAGATGCCCAGGCCGCTTTTCGGGCGTGGCGCCAGGTGACCGGCAAAGCGCGCGGTGAATTCCTGTCCAAAATCGCGTGGCAGCTCGAACGGCGATGTGACGAAGTCGCGCGGATGATCACGCTGGAGAACGGGAAGCCGCTGGCGCAAGGCCAGGCTGAGGTCGGGATGTCGATCGATCACTTGCGATGGTTCGCGGAAGAAGCGCGGCGAGCCTATGGCCGCATCATTCCCAACCAGGTCGATGGCAAGCGGCACCTCGTCGTCAAAACGCCCATGGGCGTTGCCGGAGCGATCAGCCCATGGAACTTTCCCTTGGTATTGGGCGTGCGGAAAGTGGCTCCGGCTTTGGCGGCAGGATGCACCGTGATTCTGAAACCCGCGCGGCAAACTCCGTTGTCCTCGGTGCTTTTCGCCGAATGCGTCGATGCCGCGAAATTGCCCAAAGGCGCTTTTCAACTGGTCGCCGGCTCCGCGTCCGAGATCGGCCAGGAGCTGCTGGAGAATCCACTCTGCCGCAAAATCAGTTTCACGGGCTCGACAGAGACCGGACAACTGCTGATCCGCGGGGCCGCTTCCGGTGTGAAGCCGCTTTCCCTCGAGTTGGGCGGGCAAGCGCCCGTTCTGGTGTTCAAGGATGCCGATCTCGAGAAGGCCGTCGAAGGCGCGATGATCGCGAAATTTCGCAACACGGGACAATCCTGCATTGCCGCGAACCGGATCTACGTCGAGCGCCCCATTTACAGGAAATTCCTGGAGCGGTTCGTCGCGAAGGCAAAGGCGTTGAACGTGGGGGACGGCCTGGAGCCGGAAGTCCAGATCGGCCCGCTCATTGACAAAAACGCGTTGGACAAAGCGAGCGAGCATGTCGAAGACGCGGTCAGGAAGGGAGCACGGCTGCTGTGCGGCGGCAAGCCTTTGCCGCGACGAAAAGGTTTTTTCTTCGAGCCCACCGTTTTGGCGGATGTTCCCGCCCAAGGCTTGTGCATGCGGGAGGAAACGTTTGCGCCCATCGCGCCGGTGTGCGCCTTCGACAAGGAAGAGGAAGCCATCGAACGCGCCAACGCGTCGAATTACGGCCTGAGCGCGTATGCTTTCACAAACGACCTGCGCCGGGCGTTTCGGCTGATGGAAAACCTCGAAGCGGGAATGATTGGGATCAACGACGGTGTTCCCACGACGAGCCAATGCCCCTTTGGCGGCGTGAAACAGAGCGGCTGGGGCCGGGAGCTTGCGACAGAAGGAATGGATGCATTCTTAGACACGAAGCATATTTCTTTGGGGATCGGATGAGTTCACGCAGGAACGAGTCTAAGGCGCACGCATTTGGTTCAACCGCTAATCCACGCCAATAGACGCGAATGAAATCGAGAATGTCGCTTGGATGTCTCCCTCTCCTCCCTGCGAGGGTAGGAGAGGGCCGGGGAGAGG
>JACQWK010000658.1 GCA_016209525.1 Verrucomicrobiota bacterium | reverse complement strand
TCCGAAAATGTGCGGACAGGAGTGTCCGCCTTACGGCCACGAACCGCGCCCGTTGCCAAAATGAGAATTGCTGCAGCCGAGCGCCTTCCTGGGTCACGGTCAGAACCGCGCCCCCGTAATCGTAGCGACCTACCAGAGCCTCGAAGGCCTTCGATGGAACAGCGGAATTCGCCTGCTGGACTGGCCGAGCGCTCATGTGCTCCCAAAGGCTTATTTCGGCGATGTCGCGGGCGCGAGCCGTCGGGTCCAGACCGGGCGGTGGCGCAGCCGCATTGGCCAGCACGACGGCGGTGAAGCGCTCGCTGGGGAACCGCAAAAGAAAACTCACGAATCCCTGGAGCCCGCCGCCATGGGAGATTTCCTGCAACCCCCGCAACTTCGCAACCATCCATCCGTAGCCGTAGCCTTTGTTCAGCAATATCTTTCCGTCTCGGGCCACGAGCACGGCGGCACCGGGCGAAAGGTCTTTCACGACATCCTTGAACGCCGCATCCAGCCATTGTTCGAGCGAGGGGAGCGGAGCGGATCAATTTCCATTCGTACTCGGCGTCGCCGAGCTTGACTTTCTGTCCTTCCGCGGCGCCGATTCCCGCTTCGCCTCCCGCCGGAGCCAGCAAGTCTGACTCGAAGGCCTTTTTCTGCGCGGCGTCGTCCGGTGAGGATTGATCGGCCGCGCTGACCGGGATCGGCCCGAGCGCGAGCCAGTTCTTCAGAAACGCATTCGCTTCGAGGCCGCCGTACGAGGCGGTGTCGCTCGCGGCGCGAACACTCAGGGCAAGGAGTGCGGACAGAATGGCGGCAAAAGCGAGTGATGCGACGCCCCCGAAGACGGAGGCTTTGCGAAAAGTTCGATCGGTTCTCATATTGTTCTTTCACTGCGTTTCAAAACGATAAGTCATCGGCGCCCAATTCAAGGCCGCGGACAATGTCGTCCTCTTGGCCTTTCGCGGTGAGCATGATGTTTGGCATGTCGAGATGGCGGGCACGCGCGAGGCGGCAGATTTCGTGGCCATTCACCTTCGGCAGCATCGGGTCCAAAATCACTGTATCCGGTGGATTAGACAGAAGCGCGTCCAATCCCTCACAGCCGTCGTATTTCGGTCTCCCGTCGGTGCCAAGACGGATGACACTGTCGGCCAAACCATTCCGAACGCATTGGGCGAAGAACGCCGAAGCCTTGGTTGTCGCCGCGAGACGGTCTAACTCTTGACCTTGGTTTCTCCAGAACTCGGCCAAGCGCTCCTGCGCGAGGGCCAAGTGCGTTCGATAAGCCTCGCTCAGCTTTTGCTGCACGGCCAGCCGCTCGTTTTGCATCGCTTTGGTCATGAACCACAGCACGCAGGCGGTCGGAATCAGCACGACCACCGCCAGCAACAGGAGCACGAGCCACGAACGGTTGTCCGAACCACTGTCCGGTTTTTGTCTTTTTCATCGACACGAATTCCGCCGAAGCTAGAACTCCGTCGTGGCCTTTTACGCCGATCTCCACATTCATTCCAAGTATGCGCGGGCGACCAGCGGTGATTCGGATCTCGAACATATGGCCTTGTGGGCGGCCAAGAAAGGCGTGACCGTCCTCGGCACCGGCGACTTCACGCATCCGGCCTGGTTTGCCGAAATCAAAGAAAAGCTCGTGGCGGCGGAGCCCGGCTTGTTTCGATTGAGACCGGAATTCGAACGGTGGGTCGAGCGGCAATTCCCCGCCTTCGCGCAACAACCCACACGCTTCCTGCTCGAAGTGGAGATTTCCACGATCTACAAGAAAGGGGAGCGCACGCGCAAAGTTCACCACTTGCACTACGTGCCGGACCTCGCCGCGGCCGAGCGCTTCATCGGCCGGCTTTCGCGAGTCGGCAACCTAAAAGCGGACGGCCGCCCCATACTCGGATTGGATTCCCGCGACTTGCTGGAAATGACGCTCGAAGCCGGCGAGGGCGCTTACCTCATCCCCGCGCATATCTGGACGCCGTGGTTTGCAGTGCTTGGCTCGAAGTCCGGCTTTGATTCGGTTGAGGAGTGCTACAGCGATCTGACTCGGCACATTTTCGCGCTCGAGACTGGCCTTTCCTCGGACCCGCCCATGAACTGGCGCCTGTCGCAGCTAGATCGTTTCCAGCTTGTCTCGAACTCGGACGCGCATTCGCCCGGCAAGATCGGGCGGGAAGCGTGCTGTTTTGAGTGTGCGCTGGACTATTGGGCCATTCGCCACGCGCTGGAGACCGGCCATGGCTACGGCGGAACGGTCGAATTCTTTCCCGAGGAGGGCAAATACCACCTCGATGGCCACCGGGCGTGCGGCGTTTGTTTTGAACCGGAAGAAACCAAGAAGCACGGAGGCCTCTGCCCAGCCTGCGGCAAGGAACTAACCGTCGGAGTCATGCACCGCGTGGCCGAATTGGCCGATCGATCCGACGGCCTCAGCCGCGGGCAAACGGCGGCCTTCCGCAGATTGATCCCATTGCCCGAAGTGCTGGCGGAAATCAACCGCGTCGGAGTGTCCAGCCGCAAAGTGAGCGACAACCACGAAAAACTGCTGAGATCGCTTGGCTCCGAACTGTTCATTCTGGAAAGGGCCCCGGTGGAGGACTTGCGAAAGGCCGGTTCAACGCTCCTGGCCGAAGGCATCGCCAGAATGCGTGAGGGCCGCGTGATTCGGCAGGCCGGTTATGATGGCGAGTACGGCGTGATCCGTGTGTTTACGGATGATGAATTGCGGCAGGGCAACTCGGTGGGGGTGCTGTTTGATGTTCCAACCTGTCCAACGGGGAAAGGACGCGCCGTTCCCCCTCACCCCGGCCCTCTCCCGACTGGAGAGAGAGTATCATCCGCTGCCGATGGTGAAACCGCGACCGTCGGAAAAAATGCGATGCGCGCAAAAGTTCTCCCTCTCCCCTGGGGAGAGGGCCGGGGTGAGGGGGAAAGCGACACCCATCAGCCGTCGTGCCTCTCCCTGGCCGAATCCGCCCCAAACCTCCCATTCGTTTGCGATCCGCTCGGCGATTTGGACCCCGAACAACGCAGGGCCGCGGAACTCACCGATGGCGCGCTTCTGATCGTTGCAGGCCCCGGCACCGGCAAGACTCGAACGCTGACCCACCGCATCTGCCATCTTGTGACCCACCAGCTTGTACCCGCCGCCCAGTGCCTTGCGGTCACCTTTACACACCGTGCAGCCAACGAAATGAAGGAACGGCTGCGAAACCTGATCCCACTCGCGGCCGAGGAGGTGCTGGTCACGACGTTTCACGGCTTGGGCTATCGCGTCCTGCAAGAACATGCAACGCGCCTTGGCTTTCCCAAATCCTTTCGCATCGCAAACGAAGCCGAACGGCGAGCCTTGCTGGCCGAGAAGCTTGATGTCGCCGGACGAAATGCGGATCGGTGCCTGCGGCGGCTGTCCGGGTTGAAGCGCACCCATGCCCCGGAGGGTGGCCGCGCATTCGAGTACGTAGGGCAGGCTTCCAGCCTGCCAGTTCACGGGGCATCTCTGCCCCGTATTTCGAGCGGCAGGGCGCCTCCCCAACCGGCAGCCAAGCTGGCAGACACAATTCCCAACGAGGCCCAACTCCTCCTCAGCTCTTACAACCGCGCGATGCGAGAACGAGGCTGGCTTGATTTCGACGACCTCCTCTGCCTCTCGGTCGAATTGCTCGAAACGCAGGCCGAGGTGCTGGCCGAGCTGAGGGAAAGATTCCGCTGGATCTCAGTGGATGAATTCCAAGACATCGACGAGTTGCAGTATCGTTTCATCCGGCTGCTCGTTCCGGCCAGCGGCAACCTGTGCGTCATCGGTGATCCCGACCAATCGATCTACAGTTTCCGCGGCGCCGACCCGCGATTCTTTCAGCGGTTTGCGGCGGACTATCCCGGCGCGCGCACCGTGCAACTGCGGCGCAACTACCGTTCCGGACAAGCCATCGTGCGCGGCGCGTTGCAGGCCATCACGCCTGCGACATTGGTCGAGGGCCGCGTGCTCGAAGCGCTCCATACCGATCCAACGCGGATCGTCTTCCACGAATCGCCGACCGACAAGGCCGAAGCCGAATTTGTCGTGCACACCGTCGAAAAACTCATCGGGGGCCACGCCTTCTTTTCGCTCGACAGCGGACGTGTCGAAGGAAGCGCGAGCGGCGGCGGCTATTCGTTTTCGGATTTCGCCGTGCTCTACCGGATGGAAACACAGGCGGACGCGTTGTGCGAAGCCCTGGCGCGCTCCGGCATTCCTTTTCAACGGCACGCCCATGCGCCCCTCTGCGACCATCCAGTCGTGCAAGCGCTGGTGCTCGCGGCACGCGAGATGGCGCCGGATCGCTCCGTATTGGATCGCTTGAAGGCAGCCTCCTCGGACCACGCATCGTCTCGATCCGCAGCAACTTCATTTCCGGCATTGTTGAGTTCGTTCGAACCATTGGCGGTCCGCTGCGGCTTCGATTTCGCGCGCTTTGAATCCGAACTGGCCCTCCTTTCGGACGCGGATCTTTGGGACGCCCGCGCAGATCGAGTTTCGTTGCTGACCCTGCACGCCAGCAAAGGCCTCGAATTCGCTGTCGTCTTTCTCGTCGGGTGCGAGGATGGCATGCTTCCCTTGTGTTTTGGTTCCGAGGATGACGCGGACCTCGAGGAAGAGCGCCGCCTTTTCTTCGTCGGCATGACCCGCGCGCGTGAGCGGCTCATCTTGTCGCACGCCAGGAGGCGGCTTTGGCGCGGAAGCGTGCAACAGCAGACAGTTTCGCCGTTTCTCGCGGCGATTCAGGAGGAACTCTTGGAGCGGACCCGGTCAGAACTCAAGCCGCGCGAGAGACCGGCTGGTGTGCAATTGGATTTGTTTGGATGAGTCTGCCCGCCAGTCCGATGCCGCCTTCCCCCTCACCCCGGCCCGTTCCCCAGAGGAGGTATGTGTTTAGCCATGGGTAGCGCAGCCGTCGCGGCTGCGGGTTTTGGCGGCGTCTCGCTGCCAGTCGTGGCGATGGTGGCACCGAGACGGCGCCAGAACCCGCAGGCGTGGACGCCCGCGCCACGTTCGCCAAACACATACCAGAGGAGAGGGCCAGGGTGAGGGGAAAGGGATTCCATGCAGCCAAGAATTGCCCTAACTGGATCAGGATTTCGGAGACTTCGGAGTCGTTGCCAGTTCAGAGTCCGGCCGCCGGGCGAGACGCCTACCGCCACGAGCAAATTAGTGATGCGCTTCAGCGCATCACGAACGGAACTGACGGATTGCCACCGAAAACGGTGCCAGATACACATTGACCCTATGAACTCCACGACTTCACGATCTTGGTTCTGGTTCGGGTTTCTTGCCCTCGCCACGCTTCTCCCCTCAAACTCGCAGGCGCAGGCACTGCTTTTCTCCGATGACTTCGACACCGATACTT
This sequence comes from Verrucomicrobiota bacterium, assembly GCA_016209525.1. GTDB lineage: Bacteria > Verrucomicrobiota > Verrucomicrobiia > Limisphaerales > SIBE01 > VHCZ01. Next base: position 7,780 of record JACQWK010000658.1, on the reverse strand, counting down.
CCGGAAACTGGGACGTTTTCAATGGCTCGGGGAACGGCACGCCCGATTTTTCCGCGGAGTTCAACTTCGACTACAGCAAGCACAAGATTCCGCCAGCGCCGAATAGCACCGGCAACACGACTCGTGGCGTCAAACTCAACGTCAACAAGAACGACGACGTGGCGAACATCGCCGGCGTGAATATTTATCCGAAAGGGAAAACCTTCAGCGGCAACTACGCCCTCCGGTTCGATATGTGGATGAATTACAACGGGGGCGCGCACGGCGCTGGCGGGACAGGGACTACGGAGCACGGAATCTTCGGCCTCAATCATAAAGGCGACAAGGTGAACTGGACCGGCGCGGCGGATAGTGACGGGGTGTGGTTCGGAGTGACGGGCGAGGCCGGGGCCACGCGCGATTACGTGGCATTTGAGGGTGTGGCCGGCGCCGCGCCCGCCGAGTTGCGCGGGCAGGACGCCGGTTTCCTGGATCGGGACGGCGACGGTTCGCCTGAGTTTGAGGTGAATCCGACCCAAGCGAACACCTTTCCATTGAAGGCAATGCTGCCGTCGCCGCCGTACGAAACACCCGGTGCGCCGGGCAAAGGCTGGGTGCAGGGCGAAGTTAGGCAGAGAGACGGCGTAATCACTTGGCTGTTGAACGGCTATGTCATTGCCACACGCCCAAACGCTTCCGGGTTCGCCAGCGGCAATGTCATGCTGGGATACATGGACACGTTCAACTCCATTGCCAATCCCAAGGAAGACAACTTCATCCTCTATGACAATGTGCGCGTCGTGAGCCTGGACGCCGCGCCCGCGTTGCCCGAAGTTTCTGTTGAAGCGACGGACGCGGAAGCCGCTGAACCGGGGACGAACTCAGGGACCTTCACCATTTCACGGACGGGCGCGACCACCGCGCCTCTGGAAGTGCGTTTCCGATTCGCGGGGACAGCCGTGTTCGGCGAAGACTACGCCACCAATGCTTTGTCCGCCGTCATCCCGGCCGGGGCCAGTTCGGTGACGGTCGCGCTCAAACCCTTGGATGATCCGAAAGGCGAGCCGGCCGAGACAGTGTCTCTGATCCTGACGGGCGGCAGCAACTATGACATTGGCGCGGCCTTTCGGGCTACGGTGAATCTCTTGGACGACGCTGACGTGACGTCGGTCAGCATCAGAGCGACGGATGCGCACATGTATGAGCGAATGGCGGAAGACGAGGGATCGTTTTCGATCAGCCGGTTGGGCGACACCGCAGGCGATCTCTTGGTCAACCTTGCGGTTGGCGGCACTGCGACCTCCGGCAAAGATTACAGCGGCGTTTCCAGCCCGGTCGTGATCCCCGCCGGAGAGACCAACGTCGTCGTGACCCTCGCGCCTGAAGACGACGCCGAAGTGGAAGGGGACGAGACCGTGATCCTCAGCATCGCCAGCGGCCCCAATTACGTCATTGGCGCTTCGACCAACGCCGTGGTCACGCTCAGAGACAATGATCTGCCGGTTACGCCGCTTTTGTTTGCGGACAACTTCGACTCGGACACCGCCGCGAACTGGGTCGTGCTCTTCGGGGCGAATAACGGCGTGGAAGATTACTCGGCGCAATTTGCTTACGATTACAACGCGGACAGCATTCCGTCCGCCCCCCATTCAACCGGCGGAAACACGCGGGGCCTGCGCGTCGCGGTGAACAAGACGGACTCGACGGCCAGTGGCATCGCCGGAGTCAACCTCTACCCCAAGGGCAGGAGCTTCAGCGGCAACTACGCCCTGCGGTTCGACATGTTCTTGAGTTACGGCATCGACGTTGGGGGCTCGACGGAACACGCCATCTTCGGGATCAACCATTCGGGATCGAAAACGAATCGTCACGCGACGGCGGGCAGCGACGGACTCTGGTTCGCCATTGAAACGGACGGGACCGCCAGCGGCGGCGGCCGGAGTTACGTGAGTTATTTGAGCACGAATGCCAACGCCGCGCCCTCCTTTGTGGCGAAGTCCGCTCGCGAATTCGATCCGGTGTTCACGAGGCCGCCTTACCAGACGGCGGGGGCTCCGAGCGGACAATGGGCCGATGTCGAAGTGGCACAGGTCGGCCGGACCATCACTTGGAAGATCAACGGCAAGGTGATTTTCCAGCAGGCCAATCCCTCGGAATTCACTTCCGGCAACATCATGCTCGGATTCATGGACACGTTTGCATCCATCGGATCGCTCAAGAATTTTGTCGTGTTCGACAACGTGCGCGTAGTGTCGCTGGGCGAAGCACCCTCGGAGACCCGAATCACAGCCATCACTCTGCTTCCGGACAATCGTGTGCAGATCAGTTTCGTTACGCCGACTAGCGAATTGGCCGCGTTTGAGGTCCAAAGCTCGACGACAGTCACCGGACCTTACCGAAAAGAAGCCGGAGCAGTCATCAAAGCGGGGCCGCAAGAACTCACGGCGACGATCCCGCGAGGCAGTGAAGAAGCGAAGTTTTACAGAATCAGGCAGTGAGATTGAACAGGCCGGAGGAAGGTTGATGGCTCGTGTCTCTCTGAGCGATCGCCGCGCGCACTGCAACCGTGAACCGACGATTGGACTGGAGCGCGGGCGGCTCGCCCGCACTTTCGGACGAAGTTGAGAAACTCGCGGGCGAGCCGCCCGCGCTCCGATTTGGTTGGAGCCACCTTACGTCGGCTGCTACGAGTTTGTGAACCTTACGGTTGCGCTGGGGTCACGACGCGGAAATAGAGGCTCTTCAGGGGCGGCTCTACGGGACTCATCACCTCGAGGAAGCCGGAATCGGTCCGGGCGGTGAGGTTTGTCAGGTTCGTCCAAACGGGCCGGCTTAAGGACTCGGCAACTTGGACCGAATACGATTTCCCCAAAGTTGCAATGAAGCGAAACTTGACGAAGGTCTGCGCGCCGTGGATGAGTTCCGGAGACTCGACCTTGAAATAGCTGCGGGCCTCCCGAGGATCGGTGCCGGTGAGGAACTCATCCAAATTGGTCGGGCCGTCGTTGTCCGGATCCGCCTCGTCGCCGCTGACCGCGGGATTGGCCAGTTCAGTCTGTGTGAAGTGCGTGGTTTTCCAGATCTTCAGCATTGGGGAGCCCAGCGCCGGAGAACCGTTTGCAACTTGACTTGAGCGCCAACTGGCCTTGTTGCTCCACGAGTCCCATAGCGCTTGATCGTCCCCGATCACGAGTGAAAATGCCTGTCCGTCAGTGCTCGGATACCACGAATTGTTGTAGCCGAATTCCAGAACGCTTTCCCCCGCGGCATCTTCCATTCGAAGCTTTTCCCCGCCATTGTCCAAACTTCCGACATACGGTCCCGCCAAGTTGAAGCCCCTGCCGTAACGCGCTGTGAAGGCCGCCGGATTCTTCACCAAGTAGAGTGTTTCACCGGGCGCAAGAACTGGAGCGCCGCCGGTATTGAAACTGAAGCTGACGCCTGAAGTGAAGCGAACTCCAGCCACGTCCAGATTCACCGGTCCGATATTCTTCAATTGAATGAATTCGAAATCCTCATCGAGAAATGAGCTGCCGGCCGGCGGGGGTGATGGATGATACATGATCTCAGTGATTCTGAGATACTGCTGGGCAGGACTCGGCTTCCCAGCGTACGTGTTCCAGGACACCTCGCGTCCGGCGTCGTCGAACAACCGAATTGTCCCGCCTCGCGCCGAAAGCCGGCCCGTGTCGCCGCCGACCACGAATAAGCCCTGGCCGCCGGACGGCGCGGTTTTGCGCGCACGAAACGCGACGACATTCGGCGAAACGTAGAGGGAACTCCGGCTTGGCAAAACCGTGCCGCGGGCGAAGGTGTGATTGACTGCGCCCACCAACTTCCAGCGCGAGAGATCGACCGCGACAGCATTGGCGTTGGTGAGTTGGAGATATTCTTCATCTTGATTGCCCGAGACGGGATTAAAGTCGATGTCGCCAAAGGCAATGGCCGGGCTGTTGGTCTGGGCCCGCGGAATCTCGGCCAATCTGAAAAGGTAATTGCGCCGGGCGGGGAAGTATTGATTGGTCAGGATGGCGACGGCTTGGGCCAGAGTTTGAGTCCGTCCCCACGTGCGCCATTTGGCGAAATCCAACGCCGCGTCCGGCGTGAGCAAAGTGGCCAGTTCGTTGATGCGGCGTTCGTATTTCAGATTTTTCGGCGGTGTGTTTGTCCACTGGAGCAATTCGTCCATGAGCGTACGCACGCGGCGGAGATACATTTGGCGAATCGCGGGAGTGCCGTACAACACGGAGATGAGGGCATTGTTTTGGCCGACGAACAGCCCGTTTTGAGCGAACATGGTGTCGTCGTAGTAAGTGTTCGCGGAATTCCAGTTGCGGCCGAAGGTGAGATCGACATCCCAAGGCAAGTATTGCCATTGGCCCGTGCCTTCGGTGTCCCGGTAAGCGTAGTAGTTTTTGTGGCAGCAATCGACGCCGCCGGTAATGATCATGGCGGCGAGGAAATTGACCATCGCGGGGATGTCGATGTTGTCGTAGATAAACTGCGTCCGCGCCACGCCCGTCCGGCGGAGGCCGGTGATCAAGGCCTGCAAATCGGTATTGCGCTCGTGCTTGCGGGTCTTCTTCTCCACGTTGGCGGTCGAAGAATCCAGCGTGTTGTACATTTTGTAGAGCGCGCCTCGCGGGTCCAAGCCGAGCCGCTCCAGGTAATCCTCATCGGCGTCCTCGACGAAGTGGGCCACGCTGTAGAACGCGCCGTTCTGCTGGACGCGGACCGGAAACGCGACGTGGTAGGTGGAGCCAGCGTCCCGGTACGTCTCGTAGGCGAGGATGTTTCGCATCTGAGCCTTGTCCGGATACGTGGTGAGGAGGTTGAAATCCTCCACTGGCTTCTCGTCCGCCGAGTAGCGGAAATGATAGCCGCGGTTGAAATCGAAATCGTAACTCTTTTTCGGAAAGGACGTGCTCGATTGGCCGTGCAGATTCACGCCCACGTTGTCGTAAAACTCGCCCGCGTAGAAAACGGAGGAACGAGTTCCGGTTTCAGAATCGGCGCCACTCCGGTTCTGAATAAACCAATGCAAGATCGGGAGCGCGCTGTTCACGGCCGGGTCCGCGACCATCGTTCCGTAGTATTGCGGAGAGTTCTTCGGGTCTTGATACGGCGGCCAGCGCGACAGTTTCCCCTGTGAATCTTCAGCGGTGATGAAGTAGCGGACCATCTGGCCGGGAGTCGAGGCCGAGGCCGGAATCGTGGCTCCATAAATCTTGTCGCCGGCGGAGCCATCGCCGTGCAACCCGTCATCGTGCATTTCCACCATGACGTCGGCGCCGAACATGACTCGGTACTTGAGCGTGAGCTGACGAACGGGATGGAAGGTCGGAGCGGCCCTCGCGGTGATGACTAGGTCCTGATCATCGAGCGGCATTTTCGGCGTACGGAAGACATCAACCACGATAGGACCCAAGTCCGCCTGGCCAAACCCATTTGGAGTACCGGGGGTCGGCAGCGAAAAGTACCGCTTCGCAGTCGAATCGACCGTTAGGGTGGTTGCGCTTAATTCCGGCACGATGAGAAAATCCGAGTCGGCGGGGCTGGCATTGAGCGCGTGGATCGCCAGCACGTTGGCGCCGACGTGCAGAAAGCCCTTTCGGCTCGAGAGATCAATTTCTTCAAATTGCACCGCGTCCGTTAATTCTCTCATCGCCATAGCGGAAGAGGTCCAGTCGGGCTCTGCCGGTGCGTTGCGCCGCGCGACTTCCTGTCCGTTCAAATAAGCCACGAAACCGCCATCGTACTTCATCCTCAGGGTTAGGAATTGAAACTGGGATGGGTCGCTCACTAGAAATGGAATTCTCAGATAGGCCGTGGCATTCACGTTCCACATCGCCTTCTCGACACTTGTCGCGATCTGGCCGGCGAGCGTGTTCGTCGTCTGAATCATCGCGCTGAGGTAGGAGCCGTCCGAGTTGTCATCGGTCGTGGAGGCGGTGCCTGTCGGCGCCAGGGCAAAATCGAGGAAGTCGCCTGTCTTGACTTCGGCGATCGAGTTGGTCCGCGTCACTCCGATGACGTCTTGGCCGAGAATTACCACGCTGTCCTTTTGTGTGCCGTTGTGAAAGACGCGCGCCGTCACACCATTCCCAAAGGCTGCCTGTTTCGCGACTTGCCACCGTACGGACACCGATCCATTGACTGTACTGACCCACCGCCGTATAGCCCAGTGTTCGGCGCCGCTATTGACCCCGTTGGGCCGCATATAGGCCTGGCCCAACTCCGTCCATGGAGGATCACCGCCAAACCAATCCCAAGTCGTCCCATTCCAGAAATTCGCGGCGCGATGCGGACCCTCGCCGCTCGGAAAGGGGACGAAATCCTCCATTTGGTAGCCGGCGACCTTGTCGGCGGTTTTGTTGTAGTAGCCGTAGAGCCAGTGGTCTTGGCCTTGCACGCCGGAGAACTCAGCCGCCGAATCGCCGGCGAGCACCGACACCGCGGGTTGCTCGCCGACGACGTATCCGACGCCCGTGATTGCGTTCTGCCAATCGCCGTCGAACCATTCGGGGTCGGTCCAACCAGCAGCCAAAACGTCATTGGTCGGGACCAGGAATTTGGCCGTGGCGCCGACGGGAATCAGCCGCGTCACGCTCTGGCGCATCGGAACACCGTAGGAGATATCGGTGACCTGGACCGGAAATCCGGACGTGAAATCCGCCACGATGGTTTTGCCGTCGGGCGCGACCAGCCCCAAATACTCTCCGCCGGTCGAGAGCCGGAAGTTGGTGTGCAATTCCGAAGCCGCGGCGCCGCGGTCCTTGCCCGAGGCGAAAACGACCAAGTGCCGATTGGGCGGCAGCGCGACAGATGGAAAACGCCATTTGGCGAGATTGGTGGCGGAGTCCGTGAGATACCAGCCTTCCAGGTTCATGGCAGACACCCCGCTGTTGTACAACTCGATCCAATCCGAATACTCGCCATCGCGGTCGGCCAACGTCCGGCTATTGTTGGCCATGAATTCGGAGATGAGGACTTGGCCCTGGGCGCGGCCGAACTGGATGAATATCAACAAAGCAAGAGCGATGACCGCACGACAAGCGCTGAACTTCCTCGCAGGGAGCGAGCAGGTGCGGTGGGGCGAGACTCCGTCGAGCCCTGCAATCCTTACTGGCAAAGAAGTCAGGGCTCGACGTGAGTCTCGCCCGACCAACAAAGCTGCGCGGCTTGCGACGATTTCGCACGATGCTGGGAGATTGAAAATCCGCGCTACGCTGGACAGATCAAAACGGGAGGTCACTCGCATCGGTTGAATTTGTTCCATCGCTGGAGCCTTTGGCTCGTTTCCGCCGCTTCTTCGGCCGGCGGTGCTTTTCGTCCCACCACGGATAATCGGCCCAATCAATGGGTGAGCCATCGCAGTCGGGCGTTCCGCATTCGAGCCAAAGGCGATTCTGATCATCTTTCCAAACCCGCACGGAATGGCCATTGAATTTCATCCCGCAATGCAGACACCACTTTTCATGGTTGAGGTCCGGCCAGTCGCCGTCGTGGGCGCGCAAGAGGTTCAGCTTTTTGTTGTAGGGCAGTTCAACGTAGTTCGTCATAGTGCGGTGGCGTCTATCCCACGGCCGCAGATTAGTGGATGGTTTTTCCTGTGTCGAGCCGCCGGTTTCGTCGGCGCTCCCCATCATGGCCGTAACTCGGACACTCCTGTCCGCAAAATCCCTTTGAGCGTGTTTTATTAATGAGTTCAGAAGTTGCTGCAAACCCCTCACCCGGCCTTCGGCCACCCTCTCCCCATCCGATGGGGAGAGGGACGGGGTGAGGGGCATTCGTCGTGTTC
>JACQWK010000667.1 GCA_016209525.1 Verrucomicrobiota bacterium | reverse complement strand
GAATTAAGCAATGCAGCGACCTCCGATCTTCTTCCTCTCCCCGCGAGGAACGAGTGGGGAGAGGATCGAGGAGAGGGGAAAGCCAATGAAAACGGCCCTCCTCTCCCCAGCCCTCACCACCCTTCGCAGGGAGGAGAGGGGGAAATCCAAGCGACATTTTCAATTTCATTCCTTAATTCAACAGCAGTGCATCCTGCCCCTCTCCCTCCAGGGAGAGGGAAGTGAGGTCGGCCGCGCCTCGATCAGTCTGAATCGCTCGGTTCATCGAACGCTCGTTTCGATACCACAACATCGGTGTTTCACTGACCCTGCCTGGTCGATTCGACCGCGAAGATTTGGTGCTTCCGCCAATGGCGGATTCTCTGACGATTCGGTAGCTTTCGTCTGATGCAGGCTTCATAGATCTTGCCGACGACGGTCGTATCAGCCGGGCGAAAGTGGACCGCCCAAGTTCCGCGGCAGGGAGTGAAGACAGGAAAATGAAACAAACGCGCCAAACCATAACAAGCTATGTTGAACAGACCGGTATCCAAAGATTGGGCCTTCACGCTGATCGAGTTGCTCGTGGTCATCGCGATCATCGCGATTCTTGCCGCCATGCTCTTGCCGGCGCTCTCCAAAGCCAAGGAAAAGGCGCGAAAGACGCAAGGCATTAATAACCTCAAGCAGATTGGTTTGGGTTTTCGACTCTTCGCGGGCGATCACCAGGACATCTTCCCCTTCAACGTCACAACCAACGACGGCGGATCGTCCGAGTACAGCCGGCGCGCGGACTTCGTCTGGAAGCACTTTGCATCGCTGTCCAACGAACTGAGCACACCGAGAATTGTGGTTTCACCTTGCCCGCAAGCCGAGCCGCGGGTGGAAGCGACGACCTTCGCGCCGCTTCTCCGGGCGAATGTCCGCGGCCAAATCCCGTTCAACACGAATCTGAATGTGAGCTACTTCGTCGGCTTGGATTCAGACGAGACGATGCCCTTGTCCTTGCTCGCCGGCAATCGCGGCATCACCAACCGAATCCGAACTTCCGTGGAAATGGCTCGGGTCCTGAACTTCCGAGTTCTGCGCGGCCGGATTCTGAAAACCGACCTCGCTTACGCCGGTTTTGACAAGCGCGCGGCGTGGAAGAACAAAGGCAACGTGGTTTTTGGGGATGGCCATGTCTCGGCGGTGAGTGATGACCGGCTCCGGGCAGCCTTCATCCAATCTGGCACGGATAACTTGCTGGCTTTGCCGAATTGAGCGGGCCCGTTTGCCGGGCGATGACGGAAGGCCGCTCGGCAAGAAAGGGCGAGGCCCATCCCGCGAAGGTGTCGCACGGCGCCCCGCTCGCCGATCGCGGATGGGCCTCGATTTCGGGATCATCAATCGCGGTTTGTCCAAGGCATGACGCCCATGCAATGCAACCTTTGCGTGAACCGACGCGTTCGGAGTCTCGCCTTCAGGCGGCAAAGCGCGCGATATTCAGGCGCATCAAGTTGATCGAACGCCTCACCGGCTGAAGCCGGGACTCCAAACTATGGACCCGGTTGATGGTCGTAATGCGCCTCAGGAAGCATGCAGGCCCTTCGAGAAACGGCGCGCCCACTCGCAAGCTCTGATCAATTTTTCGCACGGTTGCCCACCAAAGGCGTCAAAGCCCAGTGAAACGTGAACGACGACATTCCCGCCGAGGTCCGGCAGTTCATCAACCGCCATATCGAATGTTCGGAACAGGTCGAGATTTTGGTGCTCTTGAGCAGCGCCCCGGAACATTTCCGAACGGTCGAGGACATCTATACGCAGGTCCTGACCAGTCCTGATTCGGTGTCACGCCGGCTCGAAAGTTTCTGTGCACAGGGTCTGGTCATGGCCCGCAAGGAAGCAAATGGCAGGACAGTTTATCAATTTCGGCCGGCCCGCGCGGAACTGGATACGGTGGTGCGGCAACTCTCGCTCCTTTTTCAGCAACGCATGCACCGGGTTTTAGAATTGATTTACTCGAAGCCGTCTTCGGCCATCCAAAGCTTCGCCGACGCCTTCAGAATCAGAAAGGACTAGCGCATGGCAGTCTTTGTCTATCTCTTGTGCACGCTCACCAGCATCGGCGTCGCGAGTCTTCTGATTCGCGGCTACCGCCGTTCGCGCGCCGCCTTGTTGCTCTGGAGCAGCGCGTGTTTTGTCGGCCTGGCCGTGGCGAACATTTTATTGTTTCTCGATTTGGTGGTAGTGCTGCAGGTGGACTTGTCCGTCTGGCGCAACGGCGTGACTTTGCTGGGTCTCCTGTTGCTCCTATACGGTTTGATCTGGAATTCCGAATGAACTCCCAACAGAGGCAAGCATGATGACTTTGGTGCTTTCCGGCGCGATTGCGGTGGCTTCTTGGGCCATCGGCCTGTTCTTCTTGAAGTTTTGGAAGAAGTCCCATGACCGGCTCTTTCTGATTTTCGCCGTGGCGTTCTGGGGACTGGCTCTGGAGCGGCTGACCCTGTTGTCGGTCGATCCCACGAACGAGGCCCGTCCTTACTTGTACCTGGTTCGGCTCGCGGCCTTTCTTCTTCTGTTGGCCGCGGTTTGGGACAAGAACCGAAGAACTCCGAATCAGCCTCGTGCCGGCAATCTAGCATCTGCGGATCGAGAGGTAGTTCGCGACTAATCCAAGAAGGAAGGTTCTCGAACTGGCGCTGCTCCGCAGCTTCGGGGCAGCACTCCGAGGATGTCCCAAAACTGAGATGTGCCGCTTGCCCGCGTCAGGCCGCTAAAGCGGCTGACATCGCTATTCAGGCGTGCAACAATCCGCGCATGGATCGAAATCTTCGAAATTCGACAGCGCACCGAATCGGACACCGCGCGCTGCTTTGCCTCGTATCGCTTTGGCCGCTTGAGCCAGGACTGGACACCCAAAACGCCGCGGCGCCAAAAGAAGCGCCGTTCTTCGTCGAAGTGGAAGAAACCGCAATCGCTGCGTCTGCCGCCGAAAACAGCGGCCCACGTTGGGACTGGACGGTCGCCTCGCCCGAGAGCCAGGGAATGTCATCCGCAAAGTTGGAAGCGATCAAAGACCGTCTGGCCGCCAAAAAGACGAGAGCCTTTCTGGTCGTCCGCAACGATCGCATTGTTCATGAATGGTATGCGCCCGGCCAATCGGCGATGAGCCGGCACGGCACCGCTTCCCTCGCCAAAGCGCTGGTCGCTGGCATGTCCCTGGCGGTTGCGATGCAGGATGGCAAAATCGCGTTGGACGACGCAGCTTCAAAGTTCGTTCCGCAGTGGAGGACTGATCCGCGCAAATCAAAAATCACCATCCGGCACCTTGGATCCCACACGTCCGGGCTTTCGGATTCCACGACGGAAGGCGTGAGGCACGAAGATCAGCCCGGCTGGATGGGCGATTTTTGGAAGCGGCTTGATCCGCCGCGCGACCCCTTCACCATCGCGCGCGACGAGACGCCCCTGCTCTTTGAGCCCGGGGAAAAGCTCCAATACAGCAACCCCGGCATTGGGATGCTGACGTATTGTGTCGCCGCGGCCCTCGACGAGTCCAGCCCGAGAGATATCTGCACTTTGTTGCGCGATCGCGTCTTTCGGCCCATCGGCATCGCCGATGCGGAATGGTCGGCAGGGTATGGGAAGACGTTCAGGGTGGAAGGTCTCCCCTTGGTCGGCGCTTGGGGCGGCGCTGCATTCACCGCTCGTGCCACGGCGCGCGTGGGGCGGTTGGTGCTTCACCACGGAAATTGGAATGGCCGGCAGATCTTGAGCAAGGACGTCGTGCGCCAAGTCACCACGGACGCCGGACTTCCCGGAAATTGCGGAATGGGATGGTGGAGCAACGGCGGTCGGCGCTATGACAAATTGCCGCAGGACGCGGTCTGGGGCGCCGGCGCTGGGGACCAGTTGCTGCTCGTTATCCCGAGCTTGAACCTCATCATGGTTCGCAATGGCCAAACGCTCGAACCGGGTTCGGACGAACCACCGGTCCGCCAGGACAACGTGTTCACGAAGTATCACGATTACCGGTCGCGGATTCTCTTCGAACCACTCGTGGAAGCCGTCACGGAGCGCGCGTCCAAAACCGGCGCGGCGCCGTATCCGCCGAGCCCGGTCATCCAGGAAATCCGGTGGGCGCCGAAATCAGCCATCGTCCGCAAAGCCAAAGGCGGGGACAATTGGCCGATGACTTGGGGCGACGATGATGCGCTTTACACGGCTTACGGCGACGGCAACGGATTCGAGCCGTTTGTCCCGGAGAAGTTGAGCATGGGCTTGGCCAAGGTGCTCGGCTCGCCGCCGGACTTCAAGGGCATCAACCTGCGGTCTCCCACGGTTGAACAACGAGGCGAGGGCCAAGCAGGCAAGAAAGCCAGTGGCCTGCTCATGGTCGATGGTGTGCTTCACCTCTGGGCCCGCAACGCCGGCAACTCGCAACTCGCCTGGTCCAGCGATCGTGGCGCGACGTGGACATGGAGCGACTGGAAATTCACGACAAGCTTCGGCTGCCCAACCTTCCTGAACTTCGCCAAGAACTACGCCGGCGCCCGAGACGACTTGGTCTATATCTATTCGCCCGACTCCGACAGCGCGTACTTGGCGGTGGACCGAATGGTGCTGGCTCGCGTGCCCAAAGACCGCCTCAAGGACCGGTCAGCTTACAAGTTTTTCCAGGCGGTCCAATCGGACGGTCGGGCGGTTTGGACGACGGACATCCAGCAGCGCGGAACGGTTTTCACGCACCCTGGAAAATGCTATCGTTCCGGCATCACCTACAATTCGGCGCTGAAGCGCTATCTCTGGTGCCAAACCCTCCCGCAGAGCAAACATCCGCAAGGCCCGCGTTTCCAGGGCGGCTTCGGCATCTACGACGCGCCCGAGCCGTGGGGACCGTGGACCACGGTGTACTTCACCGACGAGTGGGACATGGGGCCGGGCGAAACCAGCAGCTTCCCGACGAAATGGATGAGTGCCGACGGAAAGACCCTCCATCTCGTTTTCTCCGGCGACGATTGCTTTTCCGTGCGCGTGGCCACGCTGACTCTGCGCGACGCCGCTCCTTAATGATAACTTGGCAGGGATGCGTTCCACCGCGTCCTTGAACCGACGGACGGGCCGGAGCGCAGGCGGCTCGCCCGCGAGATTTGCAATCCGCTTCAGAAATTGCGGGCGAGCCGCCCGCGCTCCGGCCAGGGATTTCGAGTCGGACGGAGCTTTCTCTGCGCTTGCGCGATCGCTTGGACTGATTTTCTCTGATGACCATTGATGAAGAGGACCGCCCGTCTGAATCGCATTTTGCTTTCGTTGTTTGCGGTGATCCTCGTCGCAGGGATCGCGCTTCTGTTCCCGTCATCCTGGACATCCCTCGGACACAGGGTCGCGTTTTTGGACGGGACGACGATGACGCTCCGACAGGTGACGTTCGGCACCGAGCACTATTATCACGGCCAGGACCTCTGGAAGCGTCTGTTGGCGCTTTTGCCGCGCAAACTCGCCGGGAAGTTGGGCTTGCGGCGCAGCCAAATGATTGTGGGGCGGCCTTCTCTCGTGTTCTGGTTCGACCGCCGCGGCAACGGGCCACCCAACGGCGACCCGCAACTTGTCTTGTGCGACGCGCGCGGCTTTGGTGTCAGCGGGGGACATTCGATGATGAGGATCGGGCCGCCCGGCAACTGTGTGGAAGGCTGGAACTATGACTACTGGCCGCGGCGCGAGCGGACCTTCACACTCCGCATCTACGAGCGCGGCCTTCAATATCCGGATGCCCGTCTGATCGGAGAGTTTACCGTCCGCAACCCGACACCGGACAACTATCCGGAGTGGCATGCCGCGCCGCTGCCGCAAACCGCAAGCGAGGGCGACCTTTCGGTGACGCTCTTCGACCTCACGGCGGGTGTTGGCCGCGGATCCAATAAGTGGAATCCAGCGCCGAATCCGACGGTATCCCAGACCCGCGCAGGTTTTCACGTCGAGCGGAATGGCCAAACGACGCGCGAGTGGGGAATCGTGAGCGTGGAGGCAAGCGACGCCACCGGCAACATGATCACTGATCTGTGGAGCACATCGTCCGAGCCGGACGCAGAATTTGCCGAGTTGCAGCCTCACCCTTGGCCCGCCGAATCCGCCTGGAAACTGCGCGTCGGATTTTCCCAGCGGTCCAGCTTCGTGACGTCAGAACTCTGGACCTTGCGTGGCGTGTCTCTCTCAGGGCCTGACGCCACAGACTCGGCGCTACGGCAAACCAACTTGGAGGGCGCAACGCTGCAATACACCGGCCAAGCGAGGCGATCCGGGCTGGGCGGCGATCATCACTTCAACTTCCGTGTGACTCCGAGCCGTCCCGATTACCGGATGACGCTGGTGAAGGCGGTGGATGACCGTGGCCAAGAGGCCAAGTTGGAAACCTGGTTCGATAGCCGAAGTGAATGCACCTTTGCGCTCCGCGCGCAAACCAACGCAATGAGTCTCGACCTGACCCTCGCGCTGCACCGGACGCGCTACGTGGATTTCTTGGCCCGGCCGGAAGTCATTTCGACGCCGTAACGCGGACACTCCTGTCCGCACTCTCGCCAAAATGTGCGAACAGGATTGTCCACCTTACTGGCCAAGCGAGAATTGCCGGCCGCCGCGCGGACGCAGATTGGACCGCGGCAAAACAGGCGTTAGAAATGGTTTTGGGCCAGTTTTTCTGCCGGGGATCTCCGTCGCCAATACTGGCTCACGCTTTAGGCGGAAGCGTTGTCGGTTTGTCATGGGCGCGTTGCCGTCGTCGATGGGCGTGATGCACAGCGCGCTTCAGCCGCTCACGGTCCAAGTGTGCTCGTCGGGCGACTGCTGCGTCCATGAGCGCCTCGAACGCCTTCCAGGCTTCCGAGGCCTGTTCATTGTCGGCGAGAGTCACCGCGTCGTAAGCCCGGATGAGTTCTTCAAGTTCCGGGCTCATCCCGGGAACACTTCCGAAAGGAGCATTTCGGCTTCCGCTTCGTCCATGGGTTCGTGAACGCTTTGCCAGCAGTCCTCCAACAGGCGAATCATAGCAGCGACACGGGGAAGAAGTTCGCGTGCGGGACTGGCGGGGTCGGCGAGGGTCGCTTGCAGCCATCGGACCATCAGCAGCAAAATGCGAACGTCCATGGCATGTTCTGCCCTCTGTTCCGCCGTGGGCCGCTTGAGAATGAAATTCTCACGGTGCCAGCGCCGGAACTGGTCGCACGCGGCCAAGGTCGATTCCACATTACGTCGGGCCATCTCGGCCAGCGCCGAGCTAAAACTGTCGGCTGTTGCTACGGCTGCACTCACACATTCACGGTGCCAGAAACGTGCATCGCGTGCAAGCGGTGAGAAATGGACGTTGTCAGAATCGTTAAAGTTTTCCCTGCACCGCCGTCGCGTAGGAGCCATCCGGGGCAGGCTTCACCGGCGGTTCGATGTCCCAGGCATAACGCGGCAGCGCGAAGGACCGCTTCGATTCCATCGCTTCCTCCCAAAGGATCTGAGCGCCACTATAGCAGGCCATTTGCGCGACGATAGCCAGCGCGCTGCTCAAACACATGTAATGGCCATTGTTGACCGGTCGGCCGGAACGAATCGCGGCGAAGAGTTCGGAGTGCTCGACGTCGTACATGTTCGGCTTCACCCCTTCGAAGCGCCACGGCTTCTCGCCTTCGATTCGATGCTTGATCAGGTTGGCCCGCCCTTTGGTCCCAAACACATAGTCATTGGTGTCGCGATAACAGTCCTGCTGGTCCCGCGTGAAACCAAACACGCGGACGCCATTCGCATATTCGAAAACGACCGCCTGGTGGTCAAACTGGTCGCCAAACTCGGGATCGCGAGCCGTCTGGCGCCCGCCCATGCCCCAGGTGTTGACCGGCGGCTGATCACCGAGCGCCCAGGAAGCTTTGTCAAGACTGTGGACGAGCTGCTGCGCGGTCTGATCTCCGGACAGCCAATTGAAGTGGTACCAATTGCGGAATTGGTATTCGAGTTCACTCCAGCCCTCCTGTCGTTCACGCACGACGTAAGGCTGGCTCAGATAGTTCTCTTGGATGGCGACAATATCGCCGATCCAGCCGTCATGCACACGGCGGATGGTCTCGCGCACACCCGTGTCGTAACGCCAGCAAAGGCCTGAAACGAGGCTGAGCCCCTTCTTCTTGGCTTGCTCGCAGGCCGCTTGCGAAACCTTCAAGCCGAGAATGTCAATGGCGTGGGGCTTCTCACAAAAGACATGTTTGCCCGCAGCGACAGCGGCGCTCAGCATTTCCGGGATGAAGTGCGATGCGGGCGCAATCAGAACGACGTCCACGCCGCTCGTGAGGAGTTGCTTATAGCCGTCGAAGCCGGCGAAGCAATGGTCGTCTTTGGCCCCCATTTGGCGGAGTTTGGCGGCTTTCAAACGCGCGTGACCGGCCTGGAGCCAATCTTCAAAAAGATCGGCCATGGCTACAAGTTGGACGTCCTCGCCGGCGTTCATGGCGTTGATAGCCGCTTGAGAGCCGCGTCCGCCGCAGCCGATTAGTCCGACCTTGATCACATCGCTGCCAAGGGCGTGGACGCCGCGCTCAAGCGGCACCGTGCCGGCCAGCGTTCCGGTGGCGAGCGCCGCGGAGGATTTCAGAAAGCTCCGGCGCGTGGTGGTGAATGAGTTGGGTTCGCGATTCATACATCAACTGGGATGATTCAGGATTCGGGTTGTGTCCTAATTTCAGCGTGGTGGATGCGCCGCTGCTGCGGCGCACGGCGGTGCGGCAGCACCGCCACCACCAAATTAGGACGCTGCCAGGCTTAGCGGTATCGAAGGTCTCTCGAAACGCTCGGCCCTGGCGATTCTGTACAGACCGGGAACGCACGCGCCCTCGCGTGTCGTGGTCGGCGCCCTCGCCGACCAACCTCGTGCGCCCGGTGCGGTCACTGCTTATTGACTCCGCTTCAACACCGTTCCGGCCGGCGGGGCGCCTGCCTGTTCGGCAGACAGGCCAGTCGGAACACGCGGGGGCGCGTGTGCTACTCAATTCAGGTGGCATGCTTACGCCTAAAGATTGAGCACGACCTTCCTCCTGGACGACGAATACGCCTTTTCGACCAGTGCCAGAATGTGCAGAGCGTTCTCGGCGTTGTTGAGCGTGGGCGGCTCTCCGCGCAGAATGCAGCCGGCGAAGTATTCGCACTCGGCGGTGTAAGGATTGATCGGACGGAATGGAATACGCTTGAATCGCCGCGGCGTATGCTTGCCTTGCGCGGCGTCGTAACCGGCGTCGCCAATGTCAAAGATGCCTTCCATCTTGCCTTCGGCGCCCTGGCCAATCGTGCCTTCGGTCAGAATCGAGCCGCGCGAACCATAGATTTCCAAGCGCGTGCGGCTGGCCTCATCCGGAATGCAGAAAAAGCAATCCACCGTGGCGTGGGCTCCGGACTTGAACTCCAGCAACGTCGTCGAGGCGTCCTCGGACCGATAGTCTTGAACGAGGTTCCCCGTAAGCGCCACGATGCGCTTGATCGGACCGGCGAAGTGTTCCAGCAAATCGTAAAGATGCGTGGCCATGTCAATCAGTGCGCCGCCCCCGCCGGTCGTTGGGTTCTGGCGCCACGCATTCTTCATTGGCGGATACCAGCAAGAGAGTTGCGCCCGCAAGAAGACGAGCCGGCCCAACCGGCCTTGGTCGATGAGTTGTTTGATCCGCGCATGGGCGCCGTGGAATTTCATCATGTAACCTTCCTGGAGGAAAACGCGATGCCGGCGGCAGTCCGCCACGGCGGCGCGGCCCTCACGGAGGTTCAGGGCCAGGGGTTTCTCGCAGAGGACATGTTTGCCGGCGGCTGCGGCCATCGCGATCTGCCGGCCGTGGAGGTAAACCGGCGAGGCAATATAGACTGCGTCCACCTCCGGATCCGCTAACAAGTCGGCTTCGTTGTCGAAGGCCTTGGTCACGCCGAAGGCCCGAGCCACCCGGTCGATGCCGGACGGATTCATCACCGCGACAAGGCCGCAGTTCTTTGCCTTCAGCATTCCGGGGATAGTCTGGCGGAAGGCAATGCCGCCGGCGCCAATGACGCCGAAATTGACGATATCAGATTTCATCCTTCTCAGGTTCAAGCGAACGCACGGGTGACTTTCACCAACGCCGCCGCGATTTCCTGCATGTTTTGTTCGCTGTAGGTCGGGAAGGCGAAACAGGTGAAGGTGTGCGTCTCGTGCCAGCGAGCGTTGGGAACGTCCACACGAGTGTAGTCCACACTGGCTGGATCGGTGAACTCCTTCGATCTGAACGGGAACCCGGAGTTGCCGAAGCCTTTGTGCTCCTGGAACGCCATTTCGGTGTGGCACTGCGGCCAGAAGACTTTCCACGCGGGCGCGCCTTCGGCCGTGGCCGCCGCCACGAACTGCTGGATATCGCAACCCATGTTCTCGATGTCCAAGGAGAACGCGCAGACATACCAGCCGTTTTGGCGCTCGGGCGTGTCGATGGGCAATTGCCTGATCTGTTTGAGCGGGCCCAGTTCGTTCAGCAAGATGTGCGCGTTGCGGCGGCGACGCGGCAGGTTCCACGAGTCCAGGCGCGCGAGTTCGACCAGGCCGATGGCCGACTGCATCTCGGTCAAGCGGTAGTTCCACCCGACGCGGTTGTGGATGTACGGGAGTTTCTGTTCCAGCGCGAGCAGGTTCAGCCGCTCCTTCACGTCGTAGCCATGGTCGCGGAAGCTGCGCGCCTGCCAGGCCACTTCTTCGTCGTCCGTCGTGACCATTCCGCCCTCGCCGCCGGTGGTGAACGTCTTGTTTTGGCAAAAGCTGCAACCGGCGACATGGCTGAGCGAACCGGTCTTTTTGCCCTTGTACACGCCGCCCAAGGCTTCGGCGTTATCCTCGATCACGAAAAGATTGTGCCTCCTTGCAAAGGCCAGCACCGAGTCCATGTCGCAGACGTTGCCATACAGATGCACCGGCAGGATGGCCTTGGTGCGTCGGTTCACGAGTTTCTCGGCGGAGGAAAGGCTGAGGCAGTGATCGTCGAGATTCACGTCGGCAAAACGCGGCACCGCGCCGGCCTGCACGACCGCAAAGCTCGTGGCGATGAACGTGTAGCTCGGCACAATGACCTCGTCGCCCGGCCCGATGCCCAGCGCCGAAAGCGCGACGTGCAACGCGGCTGTGCCCGTGGCCACGCTGATCGCGTGCCGGCTTCCTTGCCATTGAGCGAAGGCTGTTGAGAATTTCGGAGTTCATCTCGAGCAACCAAACCGTGGTCCGGCCCACCGGAGTCAGGCCGACAATGCGTGCGCTCAGCATCTGGAAATGCTCATCCCACCGATCCCGGCGCGGATGGAACAGGCGGGTTAATTCACCGGTGTCGGGATCGAAACTGGCGAGGTTAGGACCTTTGTAGAGGTTGCAGAAGATGCAGGACCAAGCCAGATTCTCCATATCATCCTGACCCCGATGTTTCCGGGCAATGATATGCTCGATATGGAAATCCTCGGGCGACATCGCGAAATCGGGCAAACGGCAGTATTCGCAACGGGCACTGGCTCGTTGTCTCACCAATTCGCGGTCGCCACCGGTCATGCCTGGCCGGAGGGCTTGAGGTAGAGGCGGGCCTTGGATTGGAGGATTGCCAGCAGGCCACGCAACTGAGCGTAGGTTTCGTATTCTGCGAACTCTTCGGTCGTGAGCAGCCCTTCATTTGCTTTTGTGGCAAGTTCACGTCGCCGTTCGGGTGTCGGCCCGTCCAACTGGAGCCCCAGAATCGCTCTGGCACTAGCCTCATTCAACGTGCTCCCAAGCCGCTCCGCCAACTCGGAAACCAGCTTCTGAGATTGAACCCATTCGGGAAATGCGGTCATGCCCATACCGTGCAATTATCCTCAGTCGTTGGCCCGGTTGGTCCACATGCCGAGCGTGGATTTTTTGATCGCTTGCGCGTGGCCATCGACGAAGCTGGCGTTGTAGCCTTTGCCGTGGCGCTTGGCGATGTGGCCTTGCTCTGGGTTCTTCTTGTCCGCGCTGTTGCCGTAGAAAGCGGGGCCGTAGCCGGCGTTGTACCACGCCTCGACCTGCTCCAGGCGCCAAATTTCAAAGACGTTGGTGCTGCCGTCGCAGATGGCGATGGTGCCGGTCGTGTCTTGGACCTCAGACATGCGGCGGCTGGGGTTGTCCCAATTGTTGATGAATGGGCCGTTTGCCCGCACCCAATCTTTTTTTCCGCTCTCCTCATAGGCTCCGCCCTGCGCGTTGCAAAGGTAGTCCTTGATCAACGGCTTCGGCGTGCCTGGCGGGCGCCGGTCCGTCCAGGTGGCGTGCGGCTGAGCGCTCGGACAGCTATAGACCGTCTCGCTCTGCATGTACGTCCGCAAGAGGTCCTGCCACCAGAAGAGCTGTTGTTGGCCTGGCCAGGTGTAAGCGTAGCCGTACGGAAGGTAATCTTGATGATCCTGCGAGTACATCACGGTGCCCATTCCGATTTGCCTCATGTTGGAGAGGCAAGCCGTTTGTTTCCCTTTGGCCTTCGCCCGCGCCAACGCGGGCAAAAGCATCCCGGCGAGGATGGCGATGATGGCGATCACGACCAGAAGCTCGATGAGCGTGAAGCCGAATGTGAATTGGAATTTGTCTTTCGGGCTGGCGTTGGGAGGGAAGGATCGGTTCGACTTTGGGTTCATGCGAGGAACCTCCACCGGCCTTTTTTTGGCGTCAACTAGAATTTATGCTTAGTATCGCCAGGATGAAGGAAAGCCGATAGACATCTCAGCGTGTCGTCTCGGGCCGATGCGTGCGGACATGGCTGCCCGCGCTCCGGGTGGCAAATTCATCAGAATAGAGCTATGAAAGAATTTCCTTTAGCGAGAATTTGGTGCCGGATGGTGTGGCTTGCCTGTGCGTTCGCCATGCTTCTCGACACACAACCATCCGCGATGGCTGCGGAGCTGACCGAACAAGCGCCGCCTGTCTTGTTCGGCGAGAGCTTCGACGATCCGCAATTGCTCGCGCGGGGCTGGTACGACGGGAGCAAGTTCACGATCTCCGAACTCCGGCCTTACGCCGGCAAAGGCTGCATTGAGTATTCCTGGAAATCTGGAACGACGAATCCCTACAATTCTTCCGGGATCCGCCATCTTTTCGATCCGAGCGACAGGGTTTTTCTTCGCTTCCACATCAGATTGTCGAAAGGCTGGGGATGGACGGGACGGCCCTATCACCCTCACCTCACGCACTTCATGACCACGGAGAACGGGAAATTCCACGGACCGGCGGCCAGTCATCTCACGGTTTATATCGAGCCGTGCAATGGCAAGTTGCGCCTGGCGGCGCAGGACATTCAGAACAAGGACCAGCCCCATGGCCTCACGCAGGGTCCTCTCCGAGGCGGTTACAACGGCCAGTTCTACGACAGCGAACAAGTTCTCTTTGACGACGAGGACTGGCACTGCGTCGAGGCCATGTTCCAGCTCAACAGCCTCGACTTGAAAGCGGACAGGCCTAACGCCGACGGCATCGTGCGCGGTTGGTTCGACGGCAAATTGGTGATCAGCCGGAGTGATGTGGTGCTGCGCTCGACGGATTTCCCGAAGATGAAATTCAACCAGTTCCTTCTCACCCCATACTTTGGGCCGGGATTGCTGCCTCACGAACAGACTCTTTGGATTGACGAACTGGCGGTTGGAACGAAGCAACTTGGTCCGATCAAGGCCAGATAGCGTGGCGCAGCAGCGCATGAGATAGCACGAAATACCGCGCCGGATCGGAAACCGGCGCTCCGACGTCGATGGGCCGGCGTCCCTGGTGATCCACCACGCATTAGGACCGCAAACCCACCCACGTACCCCTCCCAGCCTGAATTTGGGTCGTGAAATGCACAGGTTAACGCGTATCAGCTTGGGCCGATAGGTTTGCCGTGATCCACCGACGCAGAAACGCTTCCGGATTCATCTTGGGATCGGTTCCGTACCGGCGCTCGATCATCTTGCCGTTCTTCATCAAGATCAGGCAGGGGAAGATGTTGTCCGGGACATGCTGAGCCACGAGACCCGGTTGATCATCCGCATTGATTTTGCAGATCTTGATCCGGCCCGCAAATTCGGCGGCCAGCTTTTCGAGGATCGGGTCCAATTCCCGGCACGGGGCGCACCATTCGGCCCAAAAATCCAGGAGCACCAGAATCTTGGCCTGCCGGACTTCCTTGTTGAAGTTCTCCCGGGTCACAGTCACGGTCAGACTTTTTGCTGGGGAAGAAGCTCCATTCTGCCCTTCTGGTGAGAGGCCTGCCTTGAGGTTCATGGGCAGGGGTGTCGGTTGGTTTCTGAACCCCTGACTTGTTGTCTGCTCTCCAGCCGCCACGCTGAGGAATACGACGACGGCGATGACCTGAGTGGTGTGCAACGAGAAGTTTAGGAACGCAGCGGTTTCATGCAGCGCACGGCAGGCCGCACGCTCGAAGAGTCAGAAAAGGATGACGAAATCGCCGTTCGCGTCCGCGTAAATCGCCGGGTTTCCCCAACGTTCGAACGCATCGGCCTTCACTCCGACGTTCCCGATGGGTTGGCCGGTTTTGTCGTAAAGCTGCCAGCGCAGGTCATGCGGTTTGTTAAAATCCGCGCCTTCGCTCCAAGCAATGAGAACCTCGCCCTTCGCGTTGCCTCCCAAAATAGCCGCCCTCCGTTTCATGGTCTTGTCCGGAGGGCGCAGAAAGTTCCGGCTGCCCGCCGCGGCGAAATAGATGTCGTCTTGATTGTGCCAAGAGACAAAGGTGGACCCGCCGCTGGTCGCGAAGGAATACAGGCTTCCGGGACAAGCTCTCAGTTCCCAATGGTCCAACGCCGACGGGCGGAACGTCTTTCCCTGGTCGCGGGACGTGAGCAGGTAGGAATCGCGGTTCACACCGGCCTCCGCCACGCGATAAACGAGGAGCAATTCGCCCTTGGCGTTGACAGTCGCGCTCAGATGGCAACAGGCACAGACGCCCTTGCCCAAATCGATGGGTGCCGGCTTGGAAAAACTGTCGCCGTTATCGGTGGAACGCGACAAGAAGACGTGCCGAACTTGCTCTCCGCCGGCGGTCGTGGTGCCGTTGAAAAACAGGTACACATTTCCGCTCGGATCCGCCGCCACCGCGCAGCCCCCGTCAAATCCCCAAACGCCGCCGCTCATCTCGCGCTGATCCTCGAAGCTATCCCCCGCCTTGTTCAGCCGGCTGTAAAAGGTGTACTTGATGTCGCGTCCGTCGAGCTTTCGGTTCTCGTTCTTGATTCGGTCCCGCACGTAGAAAATGTTTCCGTGGTAGAGAATATGAATCCGTCCATCGGCTCCGACGGCCAGATCGGCCACAGCGGCGCACTTGTCGATGGTATTGACGCGGATGGGCTCCGAGAATTCCGTCGTTCCGCTGTCCCGGCGGCTATAGAAAACATTCCCCTCCCGATTAAAGACAAAGTGAACGGCGTCCTTCGCATCGGTGATGGTTCTGACACGCCGTCCAGCGAACGGAGCCGGCTTGACGGTCACTTTGGTTTCAGCCCGCGACGGCGCGGTCATGATCAGGGCGATGAGAATCCAGAGGACGGAACGAATGCTTTTCATCTTGGAGCTCGGCGTTGCGGCTGATTTGGGCTAAGCCAATTCAGCCGGAAATGCAGTGCATGCTGGAAGGCTAGCCGTTCCGAAACGAACAACAAGCCTAATCAGCAATTCTCATTTTGACGACAGGCACGACCTGCGACCCGCTTGTAGTTCCGGCTTTAGCCGGTTTTCTCGCGCTGGCCGGCTAAAGCCGGGACTACAAACGCCGGCCTGTCGTTCATCCAACGGTCTCGTCAATATGCGGCCTGTTCCCACGGCTTGCGTCGTGGGCTATTATCTTCCGCCACTCCGTGGCGACCTCTTGTTTGGTGTTCAGTAATTGCATTCTGCGGCGCGCCGACAAGTTCCAGCGCCCCGGACCTTGCCAGCGTCGTGCCGATTGCAAATCGGCGGTACAGCAGACTTCAAGTCGGCGCGACGCGGAATGTTGTCACGCGCCGAAGGCACGAGAGGTCTTCCGAAGTTGGCTGTCCTACGAATTTGGCTCGAGGGGATTCTATGAAGGCGAAGGCCGTGATCCTGGGGTCCCTTCGTGCCGGAAAGGCCGTGGAGCTTAACAAAATGGTGCGGGTTTGAGAAAGCGCGCTTCGGGGCCATTCTGGACGGCATTTGGGTAGGAATCCCACTGTCAGGCTCGATGGACAAAGGCGAAATTCTTCTGTGCAGAGGAAAAGCGCGTTTACGTTAATCGAGCTCTTGGTCGTGCTGGCCACGACGGCGGTCTTATTGGGACTGCTTCTCCCGGTTGTGGCTAAAGCGAAAGAACGAGCCTGGCGCGCGCACTGCCAAAATAATCAACGCCAACTTGTGCTCACTTGGGCGATCTATGCGGACGATAATGACCAGAGGCTGGCTCGAAATGGATACATCCGCGGCGGGGGCGATCCGGACCGCCCGATGTGGGTTCAAGGCTATTACAACCACAACATCTACCCGGCCGACTCGACCAATGCGCTGCTCTTGACGGATCGGCGTCTTGCCCAGTTTGCGCCGTACCTTTCCTGTGCAAAGACCTATCATTGCCCGGCGAATCGGCACACGATTCAGCTCAATGCGCCCAAGGGGCAGCCGGGGGACCGCGTGGTCAAGATCCGCAGTTACGGCATGAACTGGTTTCTTGGCTGGATCGAGCAGCCGCAGCTCCGGAGCCCGCCGCCCCAGTGGAGAAAGTTTCACAAGACCTGCGACCTTGAACCTGCGGCGCCGGCCCGATTAATCGTCTTCACGGATATCCAGCCCGAGAGCATTTGCTGGCCGTTCTTCGGCATCCAGGAGGCGCCGGAGTTTTTCATGTTGCCGGGCAGCTACCACAATCGCAGCGGGATGATCGCGTGGGCCGACGGCCACGTGGAGGCGAAACGTTGGAAGGACGCTCGAACCACGGGCGTGGGCCTCGAACCCGAGCCTGAGTCCTCCGGGATCATCGATTGGCACCGGCATCAGCTCGCCTCTCCCGACAATCCGGACCTGAGGTGGCTCCAAGAGCACGGGTCCATCTCGCCCTAGCCATCTCAGAGGCCACTCCGCCGCAAACCCTCTTCGCCTCCTTCGTCGTCGCCATCAAAGGCCGCGAGGAATCGCATTTGCAGGCTGCCTGCCAGGTAGAATTCTTCCCACAATCGCTTGCCGGATGCGTTCTTTGAAGGTAGGGATGGCGCGCCGGCGCTTTCCCCGCCGCGTGCAGCGGCGGATCAGCGTGAGTTTTCGAGGAAGGAATCACCTCTCTCGTTGAGCAGAGTTCCGCGCCTGCACGGCGCGGAGGCACCGCGGCGCGGCATCCCTACGTCGCGCCGCGTCTGAATGATGCAGGCTAGACCGAGGCGTCGAATGGCCATCGCTTGGTCCCCTTGGACCACAGCAGGAAGAAGACGCCGCCCAACGCCAGCGAGCCCAATCCGAATAGGATCACCTTCACGTCGGACGTCGCGAAAACGAAAATCCATCCGGCCAAGGCCACGAGGTTCGGGATGGGATAAAACCAGATTCGATAGGGCCTCGGCATATCGGGCGCACGCTTGCGCAGGAGCATGACGGCGAAAATCTGGCCGATGAACTGGATCAGAATGCGTGTCGTGATCAAGGCGTCGATGACCATTCCTAACGAAAAGAAGCTGCAGACGATCGAAACCAGGCCCATCACGAGCAGCGAGATGTGAGGAAAATTCTTCTGCGGATGCAGGCGTCCGAACACTTTGAAGAAGTAACCGTCCAGGGCCGCTGCGTAAGGAATTCTCGAATATCCGAGCAACAAGGCGAAAACCGAGCCGAATGTCGTCCAGAGCACCATCGCCGTGAAAAACGTCGCGAAGTTCGATCCATAAATCTTCTCCATAAAGATCGAGACGATGAAGTCCGACTTGGGATTCTTGTCAGCCGGCACGAATTCACGCCAGGGTACCACGCCGATGATCGACAGATTGATAGCGAAATAAATCAAGGCGACGCCGACCAAACTGATGATGATGGAACGCGGGATGACTTTGCCGGGATCTTTCACTTCGTCCCCGATGTAGCAAATGTCGTAATAGCCCAGGTAATCGTAAATCCCGACCCGCGAGGCG
Organism: Verrucomicrobiota bacterium; assembly: GCA_016209525.1. GTDB lineage: Bacteria > Verrucomicrobiota > Verrucomicrobiia > Limisphaerales > SIBE01 > VHCZ01. The sequence goes on along the minus strand of JACQWK010000667.1, from coordinate 9,576 downwards.
GCCCCCAGCCCAAGCAAGAAACCAATCGAAAAATCGAAGGCGCCCGGCGGAAAATCAAAGGCGATTTTGGAGTCGAAGTGCATCGCCCCGGTGACGATGACGGCACCTGTGGTGAGCATCGTCCCGATCCAAAGGCTGACCGTGATGCGGCCAATCGCGGTGATTTGCCGGTAGAGCAACAAGATGTTGACGGCTCCGAGCGCCGCGGCGACGGCTAATCCTTGGCCGCTCGTCATCCCCGGCCAGACGTACCCGATATATTTTGAAAATCCGATGTAGCCCGAGGCGATCTCCAGAGGGCCGCTAATGATGAATTGCCAAATGAAAAGAAAAGCCATGAGCCGGCCCCAGGTTTCGCGACCGAAACCCTCGCGCAAATAGCGATAAGTGCCGCCGGAGCCCGGCATCGCCGCTCCCAATTCGCTCCAGACCATGCCGTCCGGAATCGCGATGAGAATGGCCGCGAACCAGCCGAGCATGGATTGCGGCCCGCCCAGCGCCGACATCAGCAGTGGGATCGTAATGAACGGCCCGATGCCAATCATGTTGGACATGTTCAGCGCCGTGGCCTGGAGCATTCCGAACCGGCGCAGGAGGTGGGGAGCGTCGCCCGTGGGAGGTGGTGGGTGTGCGTTCATATGTGCGGCTGTCTATAGGATTTTTTGAAACGGCCACGAATAGCTGCGGAGCAGCGACGAACCGTAGCCCACGGCGTGAGCCGCGGGTCAAAGAACCTGAGTCGAAGAGTCGCGGAGCAGCGAAAGAAGCTGTGGGCCGCGGGTCTCAATCGCCCCTCCCGGGCTTTGGCTTATACGTCCAGTCCCCTCGGCTTGCGCCGCGGGCTACTATCTTCCGCCACTCCGTGGCTACCTCAGGATTGGTGTTCAAAAGCCGATTCGCGCTCTCCGCCAGGACGCCCCAGGATTTCTTCTTTTTTCAAATGGCAGATGGAGGATAAACTTCTTAGTGAGTTCAAAAGTAAACGCACGCCCCTTACCCGGCCTTCGGCCACCCTCTCCCCATCTGATGGGGAGAGAGCTGGGGTGGGGGCATTTGTCATGTCAAGTCACTCATGAACTGTCTAATAATAGGAACCGTTAGAACCAGCAAAAAGATGAACCTTATTCCGAGTCGGTCCCAAGACACGAGGAATTCCCTTTACCCCATCCCACTCCTCAAAGGATGGGGTACTGCTGTCGAATTAAGAATGTTAAGAATGAAACGCACTTTCAAGACGATGAGTTTCAACTTGATCGCTCACTGGAGTTAGCATGTCCCTGTCCCCTCGAAGCCGCATCAGCGCCGGCCTCTTGATGTACCGCATTCGCGAGGCGCAGCTTCAGATCTTCCTGGCGCATCCCGGCGGCCCGATCTTCAAACACAAAGACGAGGGACATTGGAGCATTCCGAAGGGTGAAGCCGAGCCCGGTGAGGAATTGCTTGCCACAGCGATTCGGGAGTTCGAGGAAGAAGTGGGCATCCGGCCTTCGGGCGAGTTCATTCCTCTCGAGTCGATCCGGCAGAAGGGCGGAAAAACTGTTTACGCCTGGGCGTTTTGTGGTGATTGGCCCGAAGGCCGGGCGCACCGCTGCAATACGTTTGAAATGGAGTGGCCCCCGCGCTCCGGCCAAATCCGGCAATTCCCCGAAATCGACCGGGTGGAATTCTTCTCCCTCGCGGACGCTCGCCGGAAGCTCAAGGAGACTCAGCACCCATTTCTCGACCGTCTGGCGGCGGCGTTGAGCACGGCCTGAGCAGTGCTTGGGATCCTTCAGCAGCCGGTGGCCCGCATCTTTTTGAGCCGCTGCGGGCTGGAAGGTCGCGCGCCGTTTTGGTTGCGGCTTTTGCCGCGCTGCGCGGTATCGCCGACTTGCAGTCGGCAGAAAGTCGAACGCTCCGGCCTGTTCGGAGCGCCCGAGCCGGTGTTTGCATTTGCGCTGATTGGCGTTATTCGTGGACGCCATGAAGCTGGATCTAAACTGCGACCTCGGAGAAGGCGAGCCCGCTGCGCGAACGCGCGCACTGATGCGCAGGATCACCTCGGCCAACGTCGCTTGCGGCGGACACGCGGGCGACGCCGCATCCATGGAATTCTGTGTTCGCCTCGCCAAACAGTTTGGCGTCCGGCTGGGAGCGCATCCCGGACCTTGGAGTCGGCTGGATTTGGGGCGTAGCGCCGCGCAGATCAAGCCGGGCGAAATCGAGTTGCTCCTGCTGCAACAGGTAGGCGCTTTGGAGAAGATTGCCCGCGATTCCGGCCTGCGATTGCATCACATCAAACTCCACGGCGCGCTCTATCACGCGAGTGAGACCGATGAGGGGTTGGCGCGACGCTACCTGGAGAGCGTGACTCGATGGTGGCCCGGCGCAATCATCTATGCCAAAGCGAATGGCAACGTGGCGCGCTTGGCTCGTAAGGCCGCGATAGAGATTTGGGAAGAGGGCTTCATTGATCGCGGATACAAAGACGACGGCGCGCTGGTGCCTCGGAACCAGCCGGGCGCTCTTGTGACGAAACCGCGGGAGGCGCGGCACCGCGCCCGAATGATTCTCGAGCAAGCCCAAGCAGAAACGATTTCCGGCAGGAGAATCTCATTGCGTCCGCGGACCCTCTGCGTGCATTCGGATACACCGAACGCGTTGGCGCTGGCCAGGATAGTTCGACTTCTTCTAGATCGCAGCGGAGCTTTGCATTTCCCATGAGCCTCGTAGCAGAGGACGTGAGTCCGTTCCAATTCTTGATCAGAGCCGACTCACGTCGGCGGCTACGACTCATGGTCTCAATGCACGCCCTTCGTGCTTGGAGACTTTCTATGAACCGTCATCTTGTAGCCGCCGAGGTGACGAGGTGGACACAGTGGTTGATCCCCGAATCCTCCCTCTCCTCCATCGGATGGAGGAGAGGGTTGGGGAGAGGAGGCACGCTGTTATTGGTTCCCCTCTCCTCGGTCCTCTCCCCACTCGTTCCTCGCGGGGAGAGGAGGAAGAGCTTGATGCAGCCCTGCTGTCCGCACACTGCGCTTGCAGCGACGGGTTCAGCCGTTACACTCCGCCGCATGTCCTGGAAGGTTTTGGTGACGGCCCGCACGTTCAAAGACGTGGGCGGGCCGGCGATGGAGGCCTTGAAGAAGGCCGGTTGCGAGGTGGTGATTCCGCCTCGATTCGGTCCTTTGGCTGACAGCGAATTGCTGCCGTTGCTGGAAGGCGTCGATGCCGTCCTTTGCAGTCCGGACGCTTATTCGGCCGCCGTGCTGAGTTCAAGTCGAGCCGCTCGCTTGAAGATCGTTTCCCGATGGGGGGTCGGATACGATTCCATCGATGTCGCCGCGGCGACTCGGCTCGGGATTGCCGTCGCGTACGTCCCCGGCCTGCTCAACGAGACCGTTGCCGATTACACCTTCGCGCTGCTCTTGGCTTTGGCGCGACGCGTTCACGAAGGACATGCTTGGATGGCCAAAGGAGATTGGAAGCTTTTTTGGGGAAGCGACGTCTCCGGCAAAACACTCGGGATCATCGGCTGCGGACGCATCGGCTTGGCCGTGGCCCGGCGGGCGGCAGGTTTCAATTTGCGGCTTCTGGGCCACGATGTCGTTCCAAGCGCAGAGCCGGAAAAACTTGGGATCAAAATGGTCGCCTTGGACGAATTGCTCGCCGAGAGCGATTTCGTGACGCTTCACGCCGCGCTCACTCCGCAGAGCCGGGGGCTCATCGGAGAGCAACAACTCCGAAAGATGAAGAGCACCGCCTTTCTCATAAATGCCGGCCGGGGCGCACTCCTCGATGAGTCCGCGCTGGTGCGGGCCCTGCAAGACGGCTGGATCGCGGGCGCGGCGCTCGACACGTTCACGAAGGAGCCGCTGCCTTCGGACCACCCTCTCCGCTATGCGCCCAATGTGCTTCTGACGCCCCATCTGGCGTCCTTTGCCCGCGAGAACGGGATGAGAGTCAGCCTCGCCGCCGCACAGGCCATCGTGGATTTGATGAACGGGAAGCAGCCGCACTCTTTGGTGAATCCGGAAGTGTTGAGTTCTTCTGCCCTTCGTGCCCGGCTTTGATGAAAATGAAACAAAATCACGTCCGAGCGAAACTGAAACGCGGCGAACCGAGCGTCGGCACTTGGCTGACGCTCCCGGACCCAACGGCCGCCCACCTGATGGCCAGAGCTGGATTCGACTGGCTCACGGTTGAACTGGAGCACACTCCCATCACGATGGAAACCGCGGCTGAGAGTTTCGCTATCATCGCGGCCATCGGCCCGGCGCCGCTCGCGCGCGTTCCCTGGAACAACGGCGAAAACATTAAGCGCGTCCTCGATACCGGGGCGTGGGGAATCGTTGTCCCGATGGTGAACAGCCGGGCGGAAGCTGAGGCGGCGGTCAACGCCGCGCGGTACGCGCCGCAAGGCCAGCGCTCCGTCGGAGGACAACTGCACGCGGCCAACTTCGACACCGATCCGGCGACCTACTACGATCGCGCCAACGAGGAGATTCTGGTGGTTCTCATGGCCGAACATGTTCAAGCCATCGAAGCCGCCGACGAAATTCTCCGCGTGCCTGGTGTGGACGTGGTGTTCATCGGCCCGAACGACCTCCACAAGTCCATGGGCAAACGGCCGGTGTTCGACAGTGACAGTAAAGAGTTTGTCGATGCCGTGCAGCACGTCTTGAAGACCGCGAAAAAGCATGGCGTGGCTCCGGGGATCCATGTCCTGGACGCGGTCGCGGCCAAACGCCGGATTGAGGAAGGATTCCAGTTCATTGCCGTGGCGAGCGAATCGGGAATGATGCTGGCCAAAGCGCGAGAGATCACTTCGGCGCTGGGCCTGGGTCCCGGTAAAGTCGTGGCGAAATATTGAGCCATCTGATTGGATAGCCTGCCTGTGCGAAGACCCACCCCCTTCCCCTCCCAGGAGGGAGACCGCCGTACTCGGTTCCCCTCCTGGGAGGGGAAGGGGTGGGTTCATTGAAAGTCTCAAGTACTTCCGATTTGCAGATTGATTATGAAAATCGTCGTTCTGGATGGTTACACTCTTAATCCGGGTGACTTGACTTGGGACAGCCTGAAATCGCTCGGCCACTGCGAGATTTACGACCGCACACCGCCGGACCAAGTCCTGGCCCGGGCCGCGGACGCAGAAATCATTCTGACGAATAAAACAGTGGTGGGCCGGGAACAAATCGCCCAAATGCCGAAACTAAAGTATATCGGCGTGCTCGCGACGGGCTTCAACATCGTCGATGTCGCGGCGGCTCGCGAGCGGAACATCCCCGTCACGAACATTCCCACCTATGGCACCCGGTCAGTCGCTCAGATGACGATGGCGCTCCTGCTGGAAATGACTCAGCAAGTCGGTCACCACGCCAGGACAGTCCGCGAGGGACGATGGACTGCCAGCGTGGATTGGTGCTATTGGGATAATCCCCTCATCGAACTGGAAGGCCTGACGATCGGCATCGTTGGATACGGCCGGATTGGCCGGGCGGTCGGACATTTGGCAATGGCCTTTGGAATGAAAGTTTTGGCGTCCGATTGCATCCCGCTCTCATCCGTAGAACCCGGCGTGGAGATTGTGGAATTCGATCCTCTGTTCAAAGCGAGCGACGTCGTGACTCTGCATTGCCCATTGACGCCGGAAACAAAGCACTTGGTGAATGCCCAGCGGCTGTCGCAAATGAAACGAAGCGCGATGCTCATCAATACGAGCCGGGGGCCGTTGATCGACGAAACGGCGCTGGCGGAGGCGTTGAATTCGGGGAAGATCGCCGGCGCGGGTTTGGACGTGCTCGCCGTCGAACCGCCGCTCGCCGGAAACCCGCTTCTGAAAGCCAAGAACTGTTTCATCACTCCCCACATTGCCTGGGCCACGCAGGCGGCGCGGTCGCGCTTGATGGGTACGGTCGTGGCAAACATCAAGGCATTCCTGGAAGGCAAGCCCCAGAACGTGGTGAATTAGTCGAAAGCCTCGAAACCAAATTTGCCGCGCACTCGGACTCTGAACCGTAGGAGCCAATGTGAGAAGGCTCTGACTTTCAGGCGAGGAAAAGCGAGCCTCCTCTCAAATGTGTTGCACGATTGGGATGTCGCCGAGTGCCTTCAACTCGTGACACGCTGCGCAGCCACCTTGCCGCCGGATGGACGATTGCTGATCCACGATGTCTTCCTGAGCGACGAACTTGACGGTCCCCTGCCTGTGGCGCTCTATTCTGCCGCCCTATTTGTGCTCACCGAAGGCCGAGCTTACTGCGCGGCCGAGTATCGGGAATGGTTGACTCAAGCCGGATTGGAAGCCGGAGCCGTCGTCCCCACGTTCATCCACTGTGGCGCCTTGATTGGGCAAAAAGCCAAAAAAAATCGGTAGTCAGTAACGGGAATTCTGGAACGCCTTCCAGAGGAGACCGTGGGATGGACTACACGCGGAAAGTTTGTAGTCCCGTGTAGGCGGCCCGAACCGGCTAAAGCCGGGACTACAAACGCCGACCTGTCGTTCATCCAACGGTCTCGTCAATAAGGCGCTACAGATCGGTTTGCAGGCGGAGCGCACCTGCCTTCCCGTGCCGTGGTTGGCGCCCTCGCCGACCACATTCGCATGTTGGAACAAGTGCACCATTTGGTACCGCAACCGCGCACCCGTTCGGCGGATTGAAAATCTGCGCCACGCCAAACAGAGACTAGGCGGCGGTCAGAACACCCGGGGGCGCGCGTCCTCCCCAATTCTCTGAGGTCTGCTGCTCAACGGAGTTCGCGCTGGGTCGGAGACTGGCGCTCCGATTCAAGGACTCGACGCGATCCGATCCAGTTGCTCGTTGAGGCGTTTGGGTGAAACCGTCACGGCAGTGCCCAGTTCTTGGGCGAACAGGGAAACTTTGAACTCCTCAATCATCCAGCGGAATTCTTCGACCAGTTGCCGCGATTGGGCGGAGCGAGCCTCCTGGGCCTCTAATGTCTTCAACGCTTCCAAATACGGCACGAGTTGCCTGGAGCGTTCCTGGTCCTTTAGGGGATTCAATGCGGCCCGTTCGGCACGGATCAGGAGCGCCTTCAGATATCGGGGGAAATGAGGCAGGCGTTCGAACGAGATGCGTTCCAGGAAGCGCGGTGGCAACAACGCCGCAAGTTCACCCGCCAACGGGTGGGATCGGGCGGCCGGAACCTTACTTTGGAGCTGGCTGAGCCCGGAAAGGGTCTTGGAGCTTGCCCGAAAACGTAGGGCAGACATCCTGTCTGCCTGTTCCGGCGGCATTCCACCGCCGGAATTACGGAGCGAGGATGTCCCGTGGAAAGGCAGGCTAGAAGCCTGCCCTACGTTCACCTCCGCGTCCTCGGACCTCAGAGCATAGGAGGGCCCGACCGGTCCGATCCGTTTGAACGCTTGTTGGTAAAGTTCCAGGATTGCGCCCACGCGATCGACGAGTTGCAGAGCGAGGCCAGGCACTCGGCGGCGCGCTGCATCCACAGCGAGTTTGAAGTGTGCTTCGGTCAGCGCGGGCAGCGGCGATGTCGGTAGAAGATGGCGCCTCAGATGTTCGAGCGCCGTTTCGCGCAATTCTTCGCCGGTCCCGATGGGGGCATAATGCGCTTCGAAACGGCTCAGTCCGCGCAAATCCTTTTCCAGCCAGCCGAGATCTTTCTGAATGGCCAGTTCAACGAGCCGCCGCACCCCGGGCAAGCTGGCTTCCCGCGCGGCATCGGGACTGTGGAAGAGGCGCAGATTCACATTGCCATCCTCGAATTGCAGACCGGGCCAAGCATATTGCGGCAGATCCAGCGCTGTAGAGGCTGAACCTCCTACGGACCTCTCCCTCTCCCCTCCGATGGGAGAGGGTTGGGGCGAGGGGTCCCTCTTGAGGTCCAGTGGTGAGGCAGAATCTTTAGATGAAACGGCTCCTCCTCTCCCCATCCCTCTCCTCCCTTCGGGAAGAGAGGGAGGCATCACGCCAACCTCACTGCCGCGGCCAATCTCCGCGTCCGAAGCACCTTCAATGATCGTGATTCGTTCCGGCAAATCGCCGAAAGTCCAGCCGGTCAGAGCAAAGCGCTCCCACTTTTGGGCCGCGCGTTGCCAAGCGGACGGTTCCTTGGCGGGCTCGACCTTCACCGGTTCGAGTTGTTGCCGAAGCCGGTCCAGGTCGCGACCGGCGCCGAGCGGTTTGCGGTTCTCGCCCATGATCTCGAGGCGCGGACGCAGATGCGCCGGGAGGTCGCCGGTTTGCCATGCCGACGGCGGTATATTGATGGCGTAACGCTGCTGAATGAAGCGCGACAGGTCGTCCAGAAACGAAGAGCCGGTGGGGTGAAAATCCCGGACGATCTCCGCCACTTTGGGCGGGAATGGCATCAGTTCACGCCGGAGGGCCTTGGGGAGGGAACGCAAGAGTTGGCCGATCTTTTCCTCCCTCAGGCCGGGCACAGCCCATTCGAGCAAGGCGGAAGAGACGGTTTGCGCCAGAGTGAACGGCAACTTGACGGTTACGCCATCGTGTTCCTCGCCGGGCGCGTAGGCATAACCGAGAGCCAGTGGCTGGCCCCCGACCACCACGGCATCGGGAAACGCTTTGACGTCGTACGTCAGCGCCTGGCCGCCCGCAAGTTCGGCTTCTGTGATACAGAGAAAGTTGGGATCGGACTGGCCGCGAAGCAGCCGGTTCAGTTCGAGGAGCGAGGAAACGTTCTCAATGCGTCGGGCGTAGAAGTCGAATAATGCCTGATCCAAATCGCCGAGGTCACGACTCCGGACCCGCGTTTGCCAGTTCTCGATCTTCTGGCGGATGGCATGGTTGCGCGCCAGGAAGCGATACTGAGGAGGCAGTTCTTCTTCATCCGCAGCCGCCGACGTGAGGAGGCGGGTCTTCATTTCTGATTTCTGATTTCTGACTTCTGATTTGGAAGGACTGTGCTGCGCTGACTGACCACTGATCACTGACCGCCGATCACTAGCCACTGACAACTGACCACTGATCACTGTCCACTGTCCACTGTCCACTGCATCCAGAGCCTCCTCACGTCGGCTGCTACGGGGAGTCGGGAGCAAATTCTCCTCCACCAAGGCCGACCGGATAAAAATGGCGGTAGCGTCTTTCGGATTAATGTTGCCGTAGCCGGCCTTTCGGCGTTGAACCTCCAGGCCGTGCCATGTGACGATTTCCTCGACCAACACCCGGCCGGCGGCCGCGCTCCAGTGCGGGTTTTGGTGCGTGACCTTGCAGCAGTGGGGCGCCAGTTGATAAATCCATTGCGGATCGATCGCAGCGACAGTTCGGGCAAAAAGTTGCGAGGTTTCCACGATTTCCCCGGCCACGATCCATTGCGGGCGGTTCGAGCGAGGTTTCGGCTGCTCCTGCCCATGTTTCCTTGAGCGCTTTTGGGGCGGTTCACCGCGTTCGTAAAGCACGGAGCCGGGGAACACAGTGACCAATCGGTTCCCCGCGGATTTGTAGGAATTGCGGTCCTCGCGCCGCGCGACATGGCCGATGAGACCGGCCAAGATCGAACGATGGATCGCGTCGTAGGCTGATCCGGACATGTCACACGCCTTTCTGGGGAGCGCGCACTGGTTCGGGGAGTTCTCATTTTGGCATG
>JACQWK010000666.1 GCA_016209525.1 Verrucomicrobiota bacterium | reverse complement strand
GAAATTCTCCACGATGTCCAGCAACCGCTCGTGCGCCAACATGCCGTTGAGCAACACCTCCGCCTCCACGCTGCCCTTTTCGGATTCATCCTGCCGCTTCCATTCGGCGAAATGCTCCCAACCGCTCGTGATCGTGCCGTAGCGGGCGCGATGCCCGTTGCTGACGATGAGAAAAGCATTGTGATGGAACGCGTGCGGAATCGTGTCCTGCTGCATGTAATCCCGCAGGTTGTCGTCGAACCCCCGGCGGATGTTCCGATAAACCGCCTTCAATTCGATGAACACCAGCGGCAGGCCGTTGACGAAACAAACGATGTCCGCGCGACGATTGTAACCCGGCGTGCGCAGGCCGGTGATCTTCAACTCCCGCACCGCGAGGAAACGGTTGTTCGGCTGGCCGTCCTCACCACGCCCGTTCTGGAAATCAATCACCCGCGCCCGTGCGTCGCGTTGCACCCCGTTGGCGTCCTTGTAACTCACCGGCACGCCGTCGCGAATGAGCTTGTAGAACGCCTGGTTGTGCTGGGGCAGCGACCGTGTGAAATCGTGCCGCGTGATTTCCTGCCCCGCCTCGGCGACGGCCGCCGACGGCAATTGCGGATTCAGCCGCACCAACGCCGCGCGCAAGTCGCGCGTGAGCACGACCTCGCGCGTGTCGGTGCGGCCCAGAGTGCCGTCCGGCCCGAACGTCTCCTCGTTCCAGGCATAAACGCTCTCCCAGCCGAGATTGTCATGCAAGTGGTCGGCAAGTGTCTTTTGGACAAGCCGATCTTCGCTGTTGATATCGGTGTAGGCCATCGTCGGAAGCGCTTACTTGAGGCGGCCCGCCGCGCGTTCGCGTTCCAGAAACGGACCGGGTCTCATCACTGACAAATGATAGAAGCCCGTTTCCATCACGCCGCCAAAATCGCCCGTGTCGAGTGTCAAGAGCACCTTGGCCCACGCGGCAGAGGTAAAGAGCACGGGCCGGTCCTTCGCTGGCTCGAAAACCGCCGGACGATCCATCGTCCACACATCGCGCGTGACGGTGAGCCTCGGCGACAGGGTGGGCCACACGGTCAGGGCTGGGGACGGAAGCTTTGTCAGATTTCTGGCCACCTCGTTAAGCACGTAGCGGCTCGTCAACAAACGCCAGCCGTTCCTGGGCGCAAAATCAAAGATGGCCCGCGAACCACCCGCGGGCCGTCCGCAGGCCGCCAGCACCACGCTCGCATCCAGGAAGATTCTCACGTGCCGGCTTTGAACCGACGCATGTCCGCTTCATCGGTGTCCATCCATTGCTGGAGTTGTTCGGCGGAAAACTCACGCGGCTCGGGCAGCGGCAGATTCGCCTCGTCCAGACGTTGCGCCAGGAAATACAGCAATTCCGTCTGCTCCGCTCCGGGCAACTGCTCGGCGGCGCGCTCAATCTCGGCGAGTGTCTTCATGCCAGCCATTATGCCAGCCATCGCGCATCTTGGCAACCACCCCTCACACCGCAATCTCCCCGCTCATCAGGCGCGGCAGCAGCAGGTCGCTCGGATGCTCGGCGAACGTCTTTTGGACGAGCCGGTGTCGCTGTTGATGTCGGTGAAAGCCATGCTTCAGAAAAGTTGAGCCTGATGCTCGTGAGGAATCGGAAAAACGCCGATGATCACCCAGGGATTCGGGGCAACAAAATGGAACTGCTGCGTTGTGCCGAGGAAAAAGTGGAGGTCGGTTTTTAGAAACTGATCAACGTATTTTACACGGACCTTTTCCAGCGCCAGTTTCTCATCGTTGGCGTTTCGCCGAAGGCAATTCCAGAATAGGGCGCCGATCTTCCAATCCAAGATTTGCAGCTTTGATTTCTTTCCAACCGCGTCCTCAAACTCGTACGAAAAGCTGTAAGGCAGCTTTGGAATCACTTTGAATGTCTGCCGCCACACTTCCTCGGAAAAGAGTTCGCCCTGATTTGTCCGATTCCGCATCTCAGCGACTTTCGCCGCGTCCCACTCCCGCTCCTCCTCTTCCCAAACAAAGTTCATGATCTTTGGCGGCTTGAACACGGCGAGCGAAACGGTATTCGCTTTTGCGCACTCAATCAGCGGTTGCAGTTGCGTGTAAACTTTCGCCGTCTCCAGCAGAAGCTTTCGCCGCTCGCGCCAATTGCCGGCAGCCTCCATGTGGCCGACGGGCTGGAGCTCTTTGAGATCTGCCGGATGGCGAGTCTCCGGGCGCGGGTCGCTCCGGCTTTTGATCAGTTTGCACTCGATCCAATCGAACTTTCTATACTGCTCCGCCTCATCCAACCGCCGGAACGGAACGGGATAAATCCTGAGCCATGAGCCGTCTTCGCGAACCCCTGCCGTGCAGACCGTCTCCCCATATTTGCGCGAGAGCGTCGGGTAGGTTTTGACGGTGATAAGGACGCGCTCTTTGGCCATGCTTCCCCCGGGTCACAAATGCAGCGCGGCGCATCTGCGCCCTACCTCTCGTTCCAATGCCTCCGCCACACAGTGCCGATGGCACTGCCCCGGAGAACGTTCGTAACAGGTGAGCGCCACGCGCTCGCCAGACTCAATCCAACCTTTGATCTTCGCCAACGCTTCGCCTTGCCGCGGCAAACTCTCGCGCTCATACGACGCAAACAACGCGTCGTAATCCTTTTGAGTTTCAAGCTCGCGCCGTTCCTCCGACGCAATGCCAAGCTCGGCAAGATGTTCGTAGCGGATGCCGATGCCTTCGCAGCTTTTGGAGAGCGTCCCTTTTGAGAATCCATACTTCCGGCTCAATGGATTCCGCCGCACATCGCAAAGAAGCGTCACGCCCGCCTTGAGCAGACAATTCAAATACGCCTCAAGCGAACGCCCTTCGTAGCCAATCGTGCAAAGGCGATGGCGGCCGGCGGCGGGCCGCGCAGCGTCAATCGCCAGCAGGGCGAGTTTGTCGCCGGCCAGCACGCGCTCGGCGATTTCGCTCCGCGTCGCATGATACGGATGCCGGCGATACGCTTCGGCCACGAGCGCGTCGCCTCTCAAGTGGCTGTGCTGCTTCGCAAACTTGTCCATTCTCATCCGGGCGGTTGGAGGGATCGTCGCAGCCGCTTTTCCCTTGGGCGTCAACTTCCAGACTCGCTCCTCATCCGCGAGCAACCCTTGCTCGGTGAGCCGCCTTCTGTCCGCATAGCATGTGAACGAGAATCCGCCAAACTTGTAGGGAACGAATTCGTAAGTGGGAATCTCTTCGGCTTCGTGGCAATACAGGAACAGGAGCTTCTGGAAATCCAGATTGCCGATCTCCCCGCCGTGAGCGTCCAGCAGGGCCAACAGGCGTCTTTGACGCTCAAATAGCATGACTTAGCTTAAACAGTTTGCGTTCGCCCGGCAACCGCCGTTTCGCATGTGGCGGGACAAGCACCGTGACCGCAGTTCAGACGGCCATCTCCCCGCTCATCAGGCGCGGCAGCAGCAGGTCGCGCGCGGCGCGAACCACTCCCTCTCCTCCATCCGATGGAGGAGAGGGCCGGGGAGAGGAGGCCCTTCGTTTCATTGGCGCGGACGACACCCCGACGGCCTCGCTGGCTTCTCAATCAACTGCTCCGGCTTCGGCGGCACGAAGCGATGATTCTGCTCCTTCCGCATCACCTTCACGCAGCCTGTGCGGCGACGCAGCGCTACCCAGACGTCCAACAGCACAGCCTCCCGGTTCTTGCGCCACTGATGATTCCAGAATCGCAGTTCCTCGATGCCCTCCGCCGCGAGAAACTTGGCCCGCTCCTCGTCGCGCTGGAGGTGTTCCGGCAGCCCGTGCTGAAAGCCGTCCATCTCCACCGACAGCCGTGCCAGCGGGCAATAGAAGTCGAGAAAGTATTTCCCCTTTGTATGCTGACGGCGGAATTTGAAACCCGCGAAACGCCCCGCCTTCAACGCGCGCCACAATTCCTTTTCCTCGTCCGTCTGGTCGCGGCGGAGACGGCGGGCGATGGCGGTGGGATTCATGCGCACAGATTACTCGTTTCGGAGGCTGGCAGGCAACCACGCGCCTCCTCTCCCCGGCCCTCTCCTCCATTCCGAATGGAGGAGAGGGAGAAGCGTGCTGCGTTCGTAGCGGTGTTGGCCGACCATGCCGCGCGCGTTTCTTCTCCCTCTCTCCCGCTCGGAGCGGGGGAGAGGGCCGGGGAGAGGAGGCGCCTTTCATTCATACCGCAATCTCCCCGCTCATCAGGCGCGGCAGCAGCAGGTCGCGCGCGGCGCGGAGCTTTTGGTTTTGTGCGTGGAGAACTTTGATTTGCTGAAAGATTGGTTCGGCTGACTCGCTGAACGAATCCAGCAACGAGCGCGGCGGAATCAAAACCATGAACTTCTCAAAGCAGCTTTCCTGAACACGCTGACGCCCGGACGAACCGATCATGCTCTTGATGGCGTTCCCGCGAAAAGCATGTGTCCGAGCCAGACAATAAACGAACTCTGGGGTTACGCGCTTTGAGCGCAACACAATGAATTCTGTTGATCCCCTGCCCGCCGCGCCGTCTGCCATGAAGTTCACGAAGCCCGTCTTTCCATTCTCCAGACAGGGCGTGATGCGCGCCAGCAGCGTGTCGCCGTTGCGGAACTTGCTACCGCTTCGACCATCGCGCTTGATGGCGTTCTGAATCACCATCGAATCCGTGGGCAAGTCGGCCATCTCGACATACCAGTGTTCTTCCTCGTCCGAGAGCTTGGTCGTCGGATTGATTTCGATGGCTTCCGGTGTCGGCACGCGCTCCCAGCCTTGCGGGATGCCGTTGGTGAGGCGGGCGTGTTCGTGGCCGGGGAAGCGGAGGCGGACGAACCACTCCCGGTAAAGCAGCCGCGCCGCCTCCTCCAAGAACTCCATCCGTCGCCGGTTGTTCTCCATCAACTCGTCGTAGGCGGAAAGCACGTCGGCGATGTTGTTCTGGACCGAAGGCGGAGGAATACTGATGGCGAGATCGTGAATGTGATTTCGATTGAGCGTTGGATTGGAATTGCCGACATCGAAGCGTTTGAAATCGAGGGAGTGCAAGAAATAATAGACGAATCTCGGATTGTTCCCTTTGAGGTCTTTGCTCCAGAGCGTCGTGTCGTGCGGCCAGTAGTCGCCAGCGGTAAAGTGGACTGACCCAAGAGTCCCCTTGCGGCCAATGACGACGCCCGGTCCATTGACTTTGAATTCATCGTGATAGCTCGTTACCCCTGACGACGAAATGACGGGATAAGGACCTTCCCGCTGCTGCGACTGCGTGATGTCGAACCCGCGCTGGAAGAAAACAAGGTCTTCAAGTTTGCTGTCCCGCCATACGCGCTTTCGGTTGAAGGAACTCATGCACCCAACTCCTCAAAGTTTTTCTGAATCTTCTTCGCCAGCGCGGCGGCTTCCTGATTCAAGTCGGCCAATTCAACGTGGTCGCATTGCGCTGCCGACTCCCTCTCCCCGCGACGCAGGAGCGGGGAGAGGGCTGGGGAGAGGGGCAATCCGTCACGCCCGCGAACCCTCCTCTCCCCGGCCCTCTCCTCCCTCCGTTGGTGTATTGGGTGTGTTCGCGATGTGTATCGTGCGCTCATCATATTCCCAG
>JACQWK010000656.1 GCA_016209525.1 Verrucomicrobiota bacterium | reverse complement strand
GGCCGCAGCGGCCGCACACGGAAGGCGAGGCTCGGAGATTCTCGGACGCCGCGGGCTTTCGAAGCCGCTGCGGCCTGGAAGGCCGCGCGCCGTTTTGGTTGCGGCTTCGCCGCGCTGAGCTGTATCGCCGACTTGAAGTCGGCAGGGCGTCGAAAGTTCCGGCACGCGCGGTCCGTTGGCCGCCGACGCAGAATCCAATTCTGCGATACGGCAGATTGAAAATCTGCGCTACGCTAAAGAGAGACGGGCGCCGGTCGGAACACACGACGGCGCGTGTGCTTCCCAATCCGAACTGCATACTTAAGGTTTAGATGATTCAATGCGAGCAAGGCGTTACGCCCGCCCGCGGCCTCGTGATTGCGGCGTTCGCGGCGCTTTACGTCATTTGGGGCGCCAACTACTTGGCTATCCGGTACGCCGTTGAAACTATTCCTCACTTCTTCATGGGCGGCGCGCGGTTTCTTTTCGCCGGACTGATGCTTTACGTTCTGTTGCGGATCACCGGCACCCCGGCCCCCCTCGGCCTGCATTGGGTGCATGCCGCCATTGCGGGGGCGCTCATGCTGGGAATCGGCAATGGCGGCCTCAATTGGTCGCAGCAAAAAGTCCCATCCAGCGTGGCGGCTCTGCTGATTGCGGTGACCCCGCTCTGGTTCTCGCTGCTCGAATGGATTCGGCCCAAAGGAACGCGGCCAACGCTCCAAACTGCGGCGGGCCTTTTGATTGGCTTCGGAGGCGCAGCGCTCCTGGCCACGACCCGCGACAACGGCCAGCGCAGCCTGGTCGATCCGGCCGGCGCCGCTGCGTTGATGGCGGCCAGTTTTTCTCACTGAAACTGGAAAAGTCGCGCATGGAAGCCTCTGAACTCAGTACGTTCTCCACAGTTCCAATGCCCACTCCGATATCACAATGAGTTCAAAAAAACGAAGCAGGCTGATCCACCGCAAAAAACTTTGTCCCCTCGGCCAAATTTTTCCTTTGTACCTCATTGACGACTGATTCAGAGCGTTCTTCCCGACGCGCCCGCGCGCAGAAGGGAGAATGCCGGTTGGCCACAGCGAAGAAGAAGCGCCACAAACAACGCCTGTGCTTCCCGGGCCGCGACACGGCGGGGAAGCACAGCAAACCGATCATAAGCGTATGAAAGAAACTAAAAGCCCAGGAACCCGTTATCCTCAAATCCCCATCCGGAACACCCCTTGCCGTCAAGTGTTCGGGCTGGTCCTATGGGCGGCATTGACGGCCTCGGTCGGCGCTCAACAAGTGCCCAAGATGGAGCGTGTCCAACGGCTGGACAATAAAGAGAACCTGATCATCTTCCGCGCCCCGGGGACCGACAAGTATGACCTCCAAGTGTCCGACGACCTGCACCGTTGGAACTACTGGCTGACTGTCGCCGCCGCGAACGGCGCGCCGGTTCGACGCACGGATTCCACTGCCCCGTGGCTCAATTCACGCTTCTATCGCGCGGTCCAAGCAGCCACAAACGCGCTCACGGGCGACCATCTGACGACGGGCCAGGCAGAAACTCCCGAATCGATGGCCATCGACAGCAAGGGGAACATCTACCTGGCGTTCGTGACGCTCAAAAAAATCAGGAAAATCACCCCGGAGGGCGTGGCCAGCGATTTTGCCCAACTTCCAGGCCCCGGCGCGGTCTTGGGTTTGAAGTTCGATTCAATCGGCAATCTGTTTGCCGTCCACCGCAGCGATGCCGCACGCACCGGCGTTTGGAAGATAACTCCCGATGGCACGGCCAGCCTTTTCTCGGCGATCCCCGCCTCCGGGGGCCTCAATGATCTGGCGTTCGACCAGCGCGGGAACCTGTACGTGACCGATACTCCGAAAGGCATCATTTGGAAGGTTGACCAAAGCGGGAATGCCAAGCTGTGGAAAAAAGATTCCTTGCTCTTGCCGCAAACTCCGGTCGTCCCATTCCCCTTCAGCCCAGGCCCAGGCGTCAACGGCATCGCCATCAACACAGCCAAAGGGATCGTGAATGTCTTGAATACGACGCTGGGCGGCATCGTGCAAATTCCTATCGACGCGGAAGATGGCGGTGCCGGGCCGGCCAGCGTCCTGGTCAAAGACGCTTCAATGGTGGGCGCCGACGGAATGACCACGGACGTCAACGGCACCTTTTATGTCGCCGTCAACTCCCAGAGCCGGATCGTTCGAGTTACGCCGGACGGAAAATTCTCAACCGTGGCCGAAGGCGGCTTGCTCCACATCCCGTCGAGCGTGGCTTTCTCGTCGAGCGGCGATCAAAACACGCTTTACGTGTGCAACTTCGCTTCCCCGCTCCTGTTCGGGAATACGCTCCAGGCCGGATTGCTCAAGCTGAATCTCACCACGAAGACCGTCACGCCGGTTGTGTATTTCAATCAAGACGTGGTCGTTCAACCCATGCATCACGGCACGTTAGTGTTCCAGTGGGGCGAAAAGTTGATCTATTCGGATCCTTCGGGTCTGGTGGCCCCGTTCCAGCCGGTTGGCGCGGCCGATCTCGTCGTCATCACTCATATTCATCCCGACCACTACGACACCAACGCGCTCAACTCGATCAAGGGGCCGAACACGGTCATTTTAGCGCCGCAAAATGCGTTCGACGCCATGCCGGATTCGCTCAAGAGCCTCACCAGCGTGATGAAAAACGGCGAAACCAAAACCGTCCATGGAATTCCAGTCGAAGCCATGCCCAGCTACAACATCACGCCGGACCGCTTGACCTTCCATCCCAAGGGCCGAGATAACAGTTACGTGCTCACCCTGGGTGGCAAACGCATCTACATCTCCGGTGACAACGAAGACGTCCCGGAAATGCGCGCTTTGAAAAATATCGATGCCGCCTTCATCTGCATGAACCTGCCCTTCACCATGGACATCAATCAAGCGGCCAGCGCCGTGCGCGAGTTTAAGCCCAAGATCGTTTATCCCTACCATTACTACTCGAGCATGGAATTGAACATCCAGGACAACCTGACTTTCAAGAAACTGGTCGGACACGACCTGGGAATCGACGTTCGCCTTCGCTCGTGGTATCCGGGCTTGGCGCAGTGATGGCGAGGACGATCACTGAGCCGCTTCCAACCAAAATCGGGAACACACGCGATTGGGTGCGCAGGGAGGCGCTCAATCGCGTATTCTATTTTCAAGGGCCAACCCCGAACGCTCGGCCTCACGCTTCATCAGAGCCCAAAGCGATTCGACATGCGATCGTTCCGTAGGAATTGCACCGATCGAAACGCGCACCATCCAGCGACTATCGAGGAGAGCGGGCGTGAGGTAGGCGGCACCGGAACGATTGACCCGCTCCACCCAGGCTAGCGTATGTTTGTCCAAAGCTTCGCCGGCCAAACCCGGCGGCTCGTGTCGCAAGCAGATGGTTTGGAGAGGAACGGGCGCCAGCACCCGCCAGTCCGGAGCCATCCGCACCTCCGACTCGAACCAGCGCGCGTTGGCGAGGTCCCGGCGCAGCCGCGCTTGCAGTCCCTCCACACCCTGCTCGCGAACAAGACACCACAGCTTCAAGGCGCGGAACCGACGGCCTAGCGGGATACCCCAATCGCGGAAATTCTTCACTCGCTGGTCCACCGCGCTTTGCAGATAGCTTGGATTCGTGCTCATCACCCGCACCAGATGTTCCGGTTCGCGAACATAATACAGGGAACAATCGAAGGCCGTGCCGAGCCATTTGTGCGGGTTCAACACCATCGAATCCGCGCCTTCGATCCCGTCCCACATCCAACGGCATTCGGGCAGGATCATCGCGGAACCAGCCATGGCTGCATCCACGTGCACCCACAGTCGATGGCGTCTGGCCACGTCCGCGATAGCATTCACAGGATCGAGCGCAGTTGTGGTGGTGGTGCCTGTGGTGGCGACGACGGCGCAAGGGATGGAGCCCGCCTCCAGATCGGCCTCAATTGCGGCGACGAGCGCGTCGGGCCGCATCGCGTAGCGTTCGTCTGTGGTGATGGCGCGGAGGTTCGCCCGGCCAAAGCCCGCCAGCAACGCGGCCTTTTCGACCGAGCTATGGCTCTGCGCCGAGTAATAGACGATGAGCGGATGCGCGCCGCTCTGCAATCCGCCGCGCACTATCGAGTACTTGGAAGCGCGCTCACGAGCACACAATAGCGCGACCAATGTGCTGCTCGAAGCCGTGTCCTGGATGACGCCGCTCCAGACGTCCGCCAGACCCACCATCTGTCGTGTCCAATCCGTGACGACTTCTTCCAACTCGGTCAAGGCCGGGCTGGCCTGCCAGGAAAGACCGAGAACTCCCAATCCCGTGCTCAAGCAGTCGCCCAAGACCGAGGCCAACTCCGCGTTCGCGGGAAAGTAGCCGAAGAAGCTCGGGTGCTGCCAGTGCGACAATCCAGGCAGGACAATCTTTTCGAGGTCGCGAAGGATGTTGTTGAACGCTTCGGGTCGGGCCGGAGGCGCTTTGGGAAGTTGCTCTCGCACTTGGCCTGGTTCGAGCAACGACCTCACCGGAAAATCGGCAATTCGGGTCCGGTAATCCGCGATCCAGTCAATGACTTGGTGCCCAATACGGCGGAATTCTTCGGGTGTCATGTGATTGCTTGCGAGGCGGAGACTGCCTCAATCGAAGGTATCGGAAAAGTCATATTCATCGGGTGAAGAGGAACTAGCGCTGAGTCAAGGTTTCTGAGCCAGGATCACGGAGCACCGATCTCCGATCCGGCGCTCCTCTCTCCTCAACTGCTTCGCGCCGGGCCGGAGACCGGCGCTCCGATTCAATGGAGCCAAGAGGGTCGGAAGTTCCGAGGGACGCTGCCATGAACACTCCCATAGGAGCGCGGCATTCCTGCCGCTTCGAGCTCGAGATGGAACGAATGGAGCAGGATTTCCGTCGCAGCGCCGAATTACCGTCCTGGTTGCGACACGAATCTCGCGCTCCGAGCTATACCCGGCGACAGGCATCGTGTTATGTTTTCCCCAGTGAACTCAGAAAGGCCGACAACCATGACCAATCGATATTTCTCCGCCATTTGCATATTGGCCTTGAGCACACTGGCTCAGGTGAACGCCATCGCCCAGCCCGCTCCATCTGACTGGCGCCTGATCAACGTCCCCGGCGCTTGGGAAGTCCATGGCCCGCCTGCAGCAAAAAACCACGATGGCTTTGCCTGGTACCGCACTTGGCTCAAACCCAGCGACAGTTTCTTCACCAAGCACGAGCGAAATCTTTTCGAGGAATCGGTGACCGTCAACATCCGCGACCTCGCCGATGCGCATGAGCTCTACGTCAACGGCAAGAAGATCGGCGCCGGCGGACAGTTCCCGCCGAATTTCCGAAGCGGCAAGGACCAAATCCACCGCCACAAGGTGCCGGTCGGCACGCTGCGAAGGGGCGAGTGGAACGAGATTGCGCTTCGAGTTTACAACTCATCCGGTCCCGGCGGTTTTGTCAGCGAAGCGCCGTTCATCATGGATTACTTCATGGAATGCGTCTTCGAAGGGCCATGGCAGTTTCGCCTGGGCGACGACTCCAACTGGGTGGGTGGCCCGCTCACAAACAGGCCGGTCACCACGGCCTTCGACCAATTCCACGAGTCCAATCGCGTGCTTGGCGAAGCGGCCCAAATCGTGACCGGGCCTCGCCTTCCACCGAACGAGTCGCTCGCCAAAATGCAGCCCGCGGACGACCTCGTCGTCGAGGATGTCTTGCACGAACCGATCGTGGCCCAGCCGGTCCATTTCAGCTTCGACGAACGCGGCCGCATGTGGCTGACGCAATACCGCCAGTATCCGTATCCGGCCGGCCTGAAGATGTTGAGCCGTGACAAATATTATCGCGCCCACTACGACCGAGTCCCTGCGCCGCCACCAAACCACGACCGGGGCCGCGACATCGTTTCCATTCATGAAGACAGCGACGGCGACGGCCAATTCGACCGGCACAAGGTTTTTCTCGAGGGCCTGAATCTCGCCAACGCCGCCGTGCGCGGCCGCGGGGGAGTCTGGGTCATGCACACGCCGTATCTGCTGTTCTATCCGGATCGAGATTTTGACGATGTCCCGGATGGTCCGCCCGTTGTGCATTTGCAGGGGTTCGGTTTCGAAGACACACATTCGGTCGCCAACGGCCTCGTTTGGGGAATGGATGGCTGGCTCTACGGAGGGCAAGGCAGCACGACTTCCAGCCGAGTGACCCGGCCGGGAATGGATCCGCCCAATGCGCCGGGCGTTTGGTTTGAAGGGTGCATGGTTTGGCGCTATCACCCGGAGATGCGGGCTTATGAAATCTTCGCGGAAGGCTCGGGCAATACCTTTGGCCTGGAAGTCGATGCCCAAGGCCGGCTCTTTTCCGGCCACAACGGCGGCACGACGCGCGGTTGGCATTATGTGCAAGGCGGCTTTTATTTGAAGCAAGGTTTCGATCCCGGCAAGTTTGGTCCGGCGCGAAATCCCTACACCTTCGGGCAGTTGCCCATGATGAAAAGCGATTCCACAGTGCAGCGGTTCTCGCACTTTGCCGCGGTGGTGGAAGGCACGGCGTTCCCTTGGAGATACGCCGGCATGTTCTGCTCGGTCGATCCGCTGCACAACGTCGTCATCGCCAGCGAACGCCGCGGGCTGGGTGCGACCTTCAGCACGTTGGATGTCGGGCCGGTGCTTTCCAGTGGGGACGTTGCATTTCGGCCGGTTTATATTGCAAACGCGGCTGACGGCGCGCTCTACCTCGCGGACTTCTACGAATACTACATCGCCCACGGCCAGCATTACCAAAACCAGATCGATCGCACCACCGGCCGTATCTATCGGCTCCGTGGAAAGGACCGTCCGCTCGAAAGAGACCTCGACCTCTCCAGGAAGTCCACCGAGGAGCTTCTCAGCCTGCTGTCGCATCCGAACAAATGGCACCGTCATACCGCGGTCAGACTCTTTGGCGAACGCAAAGACCCGGGTGCGCGGCCAAAGCTGAAGCGGCTCATCGACGAGGAAAAGGGACTCACCGCCCTCTGCGCGCTTTGGGCGCTCCATCAAATCGACGGACTTGAGGTGGCCGACGTGCTCACCGCGCTGAACCATTCCTACGCCGCGGTTCGACTGTGGGCCGTTCGGCTCGCCGGCGACCAATGGGGGACAAATCCCGGACTGGGATTGAAGGGAAGGCACGCCCTGCCTGAAGCCGTGCCACCCGCTCGGGCCGGTGTCTCAACCGGAGCTTCATCAAAACCAACGGCAGGGGCGCCGTTGATGGCATCGGAGGCGAGTGCGCTCGCCGCGGAGCTTTTTCAGGCCGTTCTTCAACAAACAAAACGCGAGGCCGATCCCGAGGTGCGATCGCAAATCGCGTCTTCCGCTCGACGCCTGGCCTCGAGCCAGGCGTTGCCGATCGTCGCCGAGTTGCTCGGACATGACGAGGACCTCAACGATGCCTATCTGCCGCTTCTTTGTTGGTGGGTGCTGGAGGCTCATGCTTCCGAACACCGCGAGGAAATCCTCGGGCTTTTTGCCGCGCCGCGTCTTTGGGACCGTCCCATGGTCTTCGAGCACATTCTGCCGCGCTTGATGCGCCGTTATGCGCTGGAAGGCCGCCGTCAAGATTTGCTGACCTGCGCGCGGCTGCTGCGCATGGCTCCGTCGCCACGCCATTCCCTGCAACTCATGAAAGGTTTTGAAGAAGCCTACCGCGGACGAGCCATGGCTGATCTGCCAAAGGAATTGATGGACGCCATCGACAGCACGGGCCCATCGCCCCTCATCGTGCGCGTCCGCCGAGGGGATCCCATGGCCGTCGCGGAAGCCATCGACCTCGTCAAAAATTCGAAGGCAAGAATTGAGGATCGCCTGCTCTACACGCGGTCCTTCGGAGAAGTCCGCCCCGGCGCCGCCCTGCCGGCGCTGCTCAATCTGGTGCCGAATGAATCTCAGAATAGCCTTCGCAAGGCGGCTCTGGCGGCTCTGAGCGCGTACGAAAACGAATCCATCGGTGATTCGATCATCGCCGCGTTGCCAAAGCTCCCCACCGACGTTCGGACCTCGGCCTTTGCCGTGCTGGCCAGCCGTGCAAACTGGAGTCTGAAGCTATTGCAGGCCGTCCAGAGCGGCCAGGTGCAGCCTTCCATCATCCCGGAGGACGCGGTGGACCGTATGCGTTCGCAGGCTGACAAGTCATCGGGAGATCTAGTCGAAAAACTGTTTCCCAAACAGGGTGCCGTTCCTTCGAGCGCCTACCAGAGGCGGATGGCCGACGTCGAAGCGATTCTCAAGCGGAGCGCTGGAAACCCATACAACGGCGAAGCAATCTTCCTGGATCGATGCGCGGGCTGCCACAAGCTCTTCTTCAAGGGTGGCAAGGTTGGTCCCGACCTGACGAATTATCAGCGTGACAATCTCGGCACCATGCTGATGAGCCTGGTGAATCCGAACGCGGAAATCCGGGAAGGCTACGAATACTACCTGGTGGAAACCAACGATCGCCGGAGTCTGAGCGGTTTCCTGGCGGATCGCGACACGCAAGTGACGGTTTTGCGCGGATTGGAGGGCGAAGACATCACGCTGCGCGCCTCCGAAATCAAAAACATCCAGCCGATGGGCCGGAGCTTGATGCCGGAGGGCTTACTGGACGATTTGGACGACAAACAACTGCGCGACCTTTTCGCCTACTTGCGCATCTCGCAGCCGATCTCGCGGTAGCCTCCAATCTTGTGCCCACTGAGTCGTCCGTGGGATAGGCTACATTGTTTGGTTGTTGGATGCCGTGGTTCCCATCACGATGGCCCTCTCCCCAAGGGGAGGGAATCGCCATTTCCGCGCCAGGCCAGTCCATTGCTGCCGGATGTTCCACGCGCTGTGGACGGTTCTCCCTCTCCCCAAGAGAGAGGCCCGGGGTGAGGGGGGAAGCATGCGCAATCCAGCCTGCACCCTCCCCAATAGGAAGCAGAGGGGGACTCATTCCAACGCCTCCCTGACTTTCACTTAACGATCGGTTGGGCCATGCACACTCTCAAGGTAGGGACGGCGCGCCTGCGCCGTATGTGTTTAGCCATGGGTAGCGCAGCCGTCGCGGCTGCGGGTTTTGGCGGCGTCTCGCTGCCAGTCGTGGCGATGGTGGCGCCGAGACGGCGCCAGAACCCGCAGGCGTGGACGCCCGCGCCACGTTCGCCAAACACATACCCTGCGCCGTCCCCGCCGCGTGCAGCGGCGGACTAACGTTCTGACGTGCCAGTGAAAATCGTTGCCACTCCCGTTCGAAAGAGCTCCGCGCCCGCACGGCGCGGCGTCCCTACTTTCTTTCTCCTCTGTTCTCTCCGTTGCCTCCTGTTCAAAACTCCTCTGGACTCTGGACTTCGGGTGCGAGCCTTTCTTCTCGCAAGTTTCCGGCATTTCTCCTTCAGTATCCGCCATGAACCGTATACGGCTTCCTCTCCTGACTCGTCTCCCGGTCGGCTGCACGTTGAACTTGCTTCTTCTTCTGACCCTGAGCTTGGCTGGAGCTCAAATCCAAAAACCAAACGTCCTGTTCATCGCCGTGGATGATCTGCGCCCCGAATTAGGCTGCTACGGGCATCCGGTGGTCAAGTCACCAAACATCGACCGCCTCGCCACGCGCGGCTTGGTGTTCAATCGGGCCTATTGCCAACAAGCAGTCTGCTCGCCTTCGCGGAGTTCGCTCCTGACCGGCCGCCGACCGGACTCGACGAAAGTCTATGATTTGGTCACGCATTTTCGCACCGCGCTGCCGGACGTAGTCACGTTGCCGCAATTCTTCAAGCAGCACGGCTATCACGCGCAAGGGTTCAGCAAGATTTACCACGGCGGTTATGATGACCCGCCCTCGTGGAGCGTGCCCCATTGGACGCCTCGGAAACCGGGTTGGGGTCCGGAAGGATTGGCGATTCAAAACCGAGCGATCAAGGAGGCGAAGGCCGCCGGCAAGCTGCCCGCCAAGCCGCAGAACCGCCCTCGCGGGCCGGCTTGGGAAGCCGCGAGCGTTGGCGACAGCGACCTCCCCGACGGCGCCACAGCAGATAAGGCTATCGAGTGTCTGCGCGAGTTGAAGGACAAACCGTTCTTTCTGGCCGTCGGATTTCTGAAGCCGCACTTGCCGTTTGTCGCGCCGAAGAAGTATTGGGAGCTTTACTCCGACAAGGACATTCGGCTCGCGGACAATCCGTTTCCACCCAAAGACGCCCCGGTTTATGCGCTGCACAACTTCGGCGAGGTGCGGGCTTACCACGGCATTCCGGCCAAAGGGCCGCTCACCGAGGAACAGACGCGAGAAATGGTCCACGGCTATTGGGCATCGGTCAGTTACATGGACGCACAAGTGGGACGCGTGCTCGAGGAACTGGATCGCCTCGGCTTGCGCGAGAAGACGGTCGTGATCCTTTGGGGCGATCATGGTTGGTTCTTGGGCGAGCACGGCCTTTGGTGCAAACACGCCAATTACGAAGACGCCGCGAGGGCGGCGCTCATCGTTGCGGCTCCCGGACAGAAAGCGCCGGGACAGAAGACTAAGGCACTCGTGGAATTCGTGGATATCTACCCGACGCTCGCCGAGCTTTGCGGCCTGCCAAAACCCGACGGCGTCGAAGGCACGAGCTTCGCGCCTTTGCTGAGCAATCCCAATCGAACATGGAAGAAGGCGGCCTTCAGCCAATACCCGCGCAACATCCCCGGTGTTGGCCAGTGCATGGGATACTCCATTCGCACGGATCACTATCGGTTTGTGGAATGGGCCGTGCCGAAGAAGAATTTTGTCGAATACGAACTTTACGACCACCTGGCCGACCCGAAGGAGAATGTGAATCTGGCCAAGCAGGCGCAGCACGCCGAGACAGTGAAGGAGTTGGCGGCAATGCTGAAATCAGGATGGCAAGCGGCGCTGCCCCAGGAGAATTATTGAGACGACCGTGAGATGGACGACAGCTCGGCGTTCGTAGTCCCGGCTTTAGTCCGGGCCGCCTAAAGGCGGGACTACATACTCTTATCGCGTAATCCATGCTAGCGTCTCCTCAGTAAGACCAAGACCCGATCGGCCTTCCTTAATTCAACAGCAGCGGGGCCGAGGTGAGGAGAACGCAAGTGTAGTCCCTCCTGCGGCCTCCCGAGTGCCGCACTGCAATCGTCGGAACTGCCCACAAGCGGCGGCAACGTCTTGGCGAAGAAACGAACATCGAACAGCCAACATCGAGCCCTGAATGTCGGAAGAGCCCACTTCATGTTCGAAGGTGGAAGTTCGATGTTCGATGTTCAATGTTCATCGATTCCACTGCGGCTCCGCCGTGTTGTTACAATTCCGGGAGCGCGCGAGGCGAGCCTCGCAAGCTCAAACGGGCGGCGCGCCTTGATGCGCATCAATTTTTGCGCCGGTCAGAGCGTTAGAATTCAGGTCGATGATGAGGCTGATCAACCTCGGAACAGCAGTCCGGCCGAAAGAAACGAAAGAAGCCAAAGAATTCGAGGCATTTGAGCAAGCTCGGTCGTTCACCTGCCGCGGGAATGGCACGAGACCCAGAACTTCCTTTCTTTCGGCATTTTTCGTTTTTTTCGGCCATCAAACCGCCGGTTTGAGGATCGATCCGCCGCATCGCCTCAAGCTACTTAGTTTGGCCTTGGCGGCCGTTCACGCTGGATTGCTGTCAATCGTCGCAGTGGATTTTTATGTCGCTCCCAGCGGGAACGAACAATGGCCGGGGACGTCCGAACAACCGTTTGCCACGTTGACTCAAGCACGCGACGCGGCGCGCAAATCAAGCTCCGACCAGCCCCGGCGCATAGTGATTCGCGGCGGCCAAATTCGACGGCGCCATCGATCTGGAGAACACTGAGAATTGCGCGCTGGCGGACCTGAGCATCGCGCATGTCGCCGGCCACGCCATCAACAACCGCGGCCGCTCCGACATGGGCATCCGGGTCGAGAACTGCGAAGTCAGATTATCTGGATGAGCGCAGCACCAATTGCGTGGTCGAGAAGAACTTCAGCCTGAATGTGGGTTGGCCATCGCACAATCACATGGCCACGAACAATGTCATTCGCCAAAATGTGTTCATTGTGGCGGGCGACGCGAAGCTCACGTTTCCACGTTCGATCGGCTACGCGCTGGACGGGAATGTGATCTATGCGACCGGCAAGATCGCCATCCAGAATCCGGCGGCCGTCGCAGCGTGGTCAAACAACCTTTTCTACAGCGCCGCCGGAAAAATCGAGTTTGTGGAGCTCAGAGACTATTCACGCATCGCTTCACGGGACAGCAAACCAGGCGGCATCGTGGTTGCCGATCCGCTTTTTGTGAACCTCAGCGCAGGCGATTACCGTTACCAACCCGGTTCACCGGCTCAGGCGCTGAACCTTCAGCCCATTGACCCTGGTCGCGCGGGACGTCTGCATGACAAACCGTAACCATGCCGCGAGGATTGGGGAGCACACGCGCCCTCGCGTGTCCCGGCCGGCGTCTCGCCGGTCGGAATGGGAATGTGGTCGGGTCACTAGATAACCTCCAGCCATGCTCACTTGCACGAGCGGTTCACCGCCAGCGAGCACTGCGCGCCCGGCATGTCGTTGCGCGGAGTCTCTTGCAACGAAGCGAGCGCGGGTTCGAATGTTGTCAGGATCGCGCGATAGTCGGGATCATTGGCGCCGGCGAAAATCTCGCTTCCGCATACTCCGGTGCCGCCCGCCGATTTTGCGAGCGGCGCAAGCAGGAAACTGTTGAACTGCGGATTCTGGATGCGCGTCCAGAACTGACGTGGAACTTTTCCGCCCTGATGGCACTCGGCGCAGCGCCTCTGGGCGACGACGGCAAGCGTTTTGTCGAGATCCGGTGGGTAAATGCGCCGGCTGCCAAGGGCTTCAGGATGGGTTGTTTCCGAGGTGCCATAGTAAGGAACGTTCAAGTCGATCCACGCGAGGATTCGGCGTCGGCTTGCGGCATCCATTCGCAGGCGCGGTTGGCCATCCTGATCGCGGTGGCCATCGAGGATCAGAGCGGCCAGTCGGCTTCGCGGCGAACCCCAAGCTTTTGGCGTGACCTCGAGAATGTTTTTCTCGAATCCATTGTAGGTTGGAATCCAACTCACGTAAGGACTGTCCCACTGCGCTTCGCCGGATTTCTTCCGACCACGCGCCAGAATTTCGTAAGAGACGTTGAAAAAATCCGTAGCGTCGCCGCTCAAATCGACATTGCCGTCGGGCCTTGCGCCGCTGTGGCAACGGACGCAATGGTCGTCGAGCACGGGCTGCACGATGGCCGCGTAATCGAACCCGCGCACGCCCCATTCCGCGGGTTCCAGCTTCTTGGGCGGACGGTGCGGCGCCAACGCGCCCGACTGAACGGGCACATGCGGCGTTCGCGTGTCATGACAGCCGACGCAGCCTTGCACTTCTCCCGGCATCAGATGCGTGAAGCTGCGCATCCGCTGCACCGCGCGGCCATGTTGATCAAGCGCCATAAAGTAAATCGGCACACCGGCGGGCACTTCAAAACACGCCGAGCCGTCCGGTTCGACATCGACTTCGCCAAGCACCTCCTTCCCGGCGTAAGTCGCGCCGCACGATATTACCGGAAACTGAAAACCAAACGCGCGTTTATCCGGATTGATGCGCACTGTTTTCGGCATCTCGCGCACCACGCGGAGGCGTTTGATCTCGCCACGCGCGACGTGAGGTTCGAGGCCGGCGTAGATGTCTTGGACGAACAGAGTCGCCGGGGGCGGGTCCTTCCATTCGACGCGGGAGCCGCCGTCAGAATTCTCCGATTCCTTCCCGACACTTGAAGTGAGCCTCGTGACCTCGGCTGCTACGGTTGGAATGATGGATGCAATGACTCGAGGTCTTGGGCGCGGTTTCACGGGTTGCGCGTTGAACCACTGCATTCCGTTCCCCGGCTTTGCCAGCGCGACCGATTGGCAAGTGCCCGAAAGATTCCGCACTAGCACCGGTCCGCGCACCGAAACGAGAAAGCGATGTTGGTCCAACGGCATCGGGCTGCTGTAGGGCTTCGCGCCGTCGAAGTTGCCGCTGCCCTCGTCCACTCGCGGCACCGGCACGTCGGGCGTCACGTTCCAAATCGCTTCCTGTTGATTCACGCCTTGGCTGCGGTCGATGACGCCAATGGCGCCGCGGGTCGGACCGTTGTGGCCCGTCATGGTGCAAATGATCAAGTCGGTGCCGGGGATCGAACGCGCTTCCATGAAGGTGCCGGGCGAGAGGACGCGGTTGCCGAAGTAGCCGGCCAATCCGGTGCCGTCCGGGTTCATCGTCCACAGGCTTTGAATGGGGATCGCCGGCTTATCCACGTATTCCCATCGTGTGTAAACGATCCGGCCATCGTCGAGCGGATGCGGCGTGAAATCGTTGAGATAATTGGCGGAGAGGCGAACGACCTTCGAGCCGTCCGCTTCCATGCGGTGGACCACGCCGACGGGCGAGTTCCAGCAATAAGCGAACTGCGCGTTGCGCGTGCTGACGAACGCAATCCCGCCGTCCGGCAGCCAGCAGCCATTGTAATCGTGCCACTCGCCGCGCGTCAGTGGGCGCAACCGCGTCCCGTCAAGGTTCACAGTCCAGAGGTGATAGCCTTCGTCTTCGCGCTGCCTCCAACTGAACAGGACCCTCTGTCCGTCGAACGACAGATCGCAATCGAGAATCTGCCCGTTCGGCGATGAAACGATCTCGCGGTACTGCGGAACGCGCGCTTCTGGACGCGGCTTGAGGTTGATGACGTAGAGCCCGCCGCCCGGGTGAAAACCTTCGTTGTGGTAGGTGTAAACGTGGGAGGCGTCGATCTCATGACGTTGGATGGCCACGAGGCGCTCGACATCGAACAGCAGCACATTGCGCTGGAGTTGCTCGAATTCGGCCGAAGTTTCCTCGCCTTTGCGAACGGCCGCTTCCAAGCGGTTCAAGGCTTGAGTGTGCGAATCCGCGGCGGCGTACTTCGCGCCATGGGTTTGCTGCATCACTGCGATCACCGATCGCAGGGCGCTGCTGTCCGCGAGAAAGTCAGGACCGGCGGCAACAAGTCGCACGGAAGCGATTGCCACCACAATCACCACAAGCAAAAGCGCTGCCCCGCGCTTTCTCTCCATGAACTTCGTAGCAGCGGACGTGAGTCCGCTCCATTTCTTGATCAGAACCGACTTACGTCGGCGGCTACGGTTCATGGTCCTAACGCACGCGGGAACCGCTTGGAAGTTGTCCATGAGCCTCGGAGCGCCGGTCTCCGACCCGGCACGGGTCTCAGGCCAGACTGATTAGCGCCGGGTCGGAGACCGGCGCTCCAGTTGAGGGGCGCGATGCGCGCCAAGCGGTTCGTGAGTTCTCATTTCAGATGACCTGCTCCGGCCCTCACGCTCTATTGTGTCGCGGTGGCAGAATTGGTTTATAGCAGAGGAGACGGCCCGTCGATTTGATACAGATCAAGGTGCGGCTCCCGCCCGATCGGCAAAATGGGCTGGCGGCATGAAAAATACTCCAGCACGATCATGAAGGGGACATGGTCCAGAACGTGCCTCGCATTCGGGGTGTTGATTCTCTACGTCGAAGCGATGGCAGCGCCGCCCACCCACGCCACCACTTCGCAATGCGCTTTTCGATTCGGCGCGACCAACAACGAGTTCACGTTCGACACGGGCGTGCTGCGCGGCAAGTTGGGGGCGGGCGCGAAATCGCTCGGTCTTTCGTCCGTGATCCACATCCCGACTGGAATGACGCTCGACCGCAGCATGGGATTGTTCAGTCACTATCGGCTGTTCACCGCCGCCAAGAGACATGGTGGCGGCGTCTGGGACCTGCCGAGCCGCGCTGAGCTGCGCGCCGACGGTTCGGTGGAAATGACGGTGAAGCCATCGCCGGAGCGCCCATTCGAGCTTCGCGCAATCTACCGGTGGCACGATGCTTCGACTCTTGATCTCGCCACGATCGTGGAGGCAGAGCGGGAACTTCCCGGCTTCGAAGTATTCCTTGCATCATACTTCGCACCGCAATTCACAAATGCGGTGATTTGCGGTATGACAAACACCGCGCCAAAATTCATTCGCGCTGACAGGAGCCTTGCGCATTGGCAAATGTTCGCGCGCGATGACGCTGCCGTGGCGATGATCAAGGATGGGCGCTGGACTTCTCCTCCGAACCCGGTCGAGTGGACCGTCTGTGGAAAACTCACGCACCCGCTTGCGGTTCGCCGGGCGCCGGAGTTGAAGCTGAACGCGTTGCTCATGGCCCCGCCTGAGGATTGCTTTGCGATCGGGTCGCCTTATGAAACCGAAGGGCACTACTCGATGTATTTGTCGCTGTTCGGACGCAACATCAAGGCGGGCGAAATCGCTCGAGCGCGGAGCCGGCTCGCATTCCGAAGCGCTCTGGATGATAGAGAAGTTCTTCAGGTTTATCAGGACTACGTGAGCGAACTCGGACGAGATGATCATTAAGCAGTTCATAGGTGATCCGAGATGAAACATACCCCTCACCCCAGCCCTCTCCCCATCCGATGGGGAGAGGGTGGCCGAAGGCCGGGTGAGGGGAGACCGTGTTGGGCAAGTCATGAATTGACGAATGGATTGTCGGCCCGGCGAATCGTCTTAACCGCAAGTATGCAAGCCAAATTGGGGAGCACACGCGCGCCGCTTGTTTCGACCGGCGCCTCGCCCGTCGAAATGAATGCGTAGGGCAATCACCTTGTGGTGATTTGTTCCAACACACCCGTGTGGTCGGCGAGGGCGCCGCCCACGGCGCGCGAGGGCGCGTGCGCTCCCCAATTCCGATTGTGTACTTAAGGCTTGTTTGCAATTTGGGTGGAACGGGCTACCAGCCCGTTTTGGGCGGCAACCTGCCGACCGAAAGAGCGTCAGGCTGGTAGCCTGCCGCGACAGGCCAGTGGCCTGTTCCACCCAGAAGACATTTTTCAAACTCGCGCTCAGGATGTCTGGAATCATGAAACTTCAACTTAGTTTGATCGGGCTCCTTGCCGGCGGGGTGACCATCACCTTCACCTCCTTTGCGGCGCCGTCTCAGCAGGACGGCCTCTCGCTCGCGGGCCGCTGGCGCTTCGCTTTGGACCGAAATGACGCCGGCATTCGCGATGGCTGGTACCAACGCAAGTTGGAGGGCGAAATTGGACTGCCCGGTTCGCTGCCGGGACAAGGAATCGGCGACAGCATTACGACCAACACGTATTGGATGGGCCAGATCGTCGATCGCTCGTGGTTCACTGCTCCCGAATACGCGAAATACCGCGAGCCGGGAAATCTGAAAGTGCCCTTCTGGCTGCAGCCGGAGAAATACTATGCCGGCGCGGCGTGGTATCAACGCGATGTGGACGTGCCGGAAGAGTGGAGCGGGAAACGCGTCGCGCTCACGCTGGAAAGGCCGCACTGGGAGACGCGCGTCTGGATCGATGGCCGGTCCGCCGGAACCAACGTGAGTCTTTCCACGCCGCACACGTACGATCTGGGCGCCCTGAAGCCAGGCCCGCACACGCTCACAATCCGCGTGGATAACCGCCTGGTGATCGACGTTGGGGAGAATTCCCACAGCGTCAGCGATCACACCCAAGGCAATTGGAATGGAATTGCCGGCGTCATCGAGCTTCGTGCCACGCCGTTGGTCTGGATCGACGATGTGCGGGTATTTCCGAACGCGGCCAAGCGATCCCTCCGTGTCGTGGTGACAAGCACAAACGCGACCGATCAACTCTTTGAAGGCAAACTCACGCTTTCGTTCGAAGCGGACGGCAAACCCTTGCGACTGCCCCTCAGCTCCAATTACAAGACGACCGCCGCGGATTTGAGCACCGAGGATGAAGTCCAAGTGCCGCCGGAAACGCCGCTCTGGGACGAATTCGTGCCGAAGCTCGTCCTGATTCGGGCGGAACTGCACGGAGAATTGGGCGGGAAACGGGTCGAGAGCACACGCGTCGTGAGTGCCGGTTTGCGCGAGATCGCGGCGGCGGGCACGCAGTTCCTCATCAATGGACGCAAAGCGTTTTTCCGGGGTACGCTGGAATGCGCGATTTTTCCCAAGACCGGGCATCCTCCGACAGACGTTGATTCGTGGAAGCGCATCATCGGCGTCGCGAAGGCGCACGGGCTGAATTTGATTCGCTTCCATTCGTGGTGTCCTCCGGAAGCGGCGTTCATTGCGGCGGACGAGCTTGGTTTTTACTTTCACGTCGAAGCCGCGTCCTGGGCCAACGGTTCGACTACTCTCGGTGACGGCAAACCTGTCGATCTATGGATTTATGAGGAGACCGATCGCATCCTCAAGGCCTGCGGCAATCATCCGTCGTTCGTGCTCATGGCCTACGGCAACGAGCCTGGCGGCCGCTATCACAAACAGTATCTGGCGAAGTGGATCGAGCATTTCAAGGCGAAGGATTCGCGCCGGCTCTACACGAGCGGCGCCGGCTGGCCGCAGATTGCGGAGAATCAATTTCACGTCACGCCCGATCCGCGGATCCAGGCCTGGGGCGGTGGACTCAAGTCGCGAATCAACGCTCGGCCGCCGGAGACCTCGACGGATTACCGCGACTATATCCGGGCGCGCAGCGTGCCGGTGATCAGTCATGAAATTGGCCAGTGGTGCGTCTATCCGAACTTCGACGAAATTCCGAAATATACTGGCTATCTCAAACCGAAGAATTTCGAAATCTTTCGCGATTCCTTGCGCGCTCATGGAATGGGCGATCTCGCGCGACAATTCCTCCTCGCGTCGGGAAAACTCCAGACGCTCTGTTACAAGGAGGACATCGAATCCGCGCTGCGCACGCCGGGCATGGGCGGCTTCGAGTTGCTCGATCTGCACGATTTTCCAGGCCAGGGCACGGCGCTGGTGGGCGTCCTGGACCCATTCTGGGAAAGCAAAGGCTACGTGACTGCGGAGGAATTCAGCCGCTTCTGCGGCCCGACGGTGCCGCTGGCGCGGCTGGGCAAGCGCGTGTTCACGACAGAAGAAATCCTTGAAGCCAAAGTGGAAGTCGCCCATTTCGGCGCGGCGCCGCTGAAGAACGTCATGACCTCGTGGAAGCTTGTGAACGACTCAGGGAAGGCGGTCGCCAGCGGCGCAATGCCTGCCATCGATGTGCCGGTGGACAACGGAATCGCGCTGGGAACGCTCTCCGTGAGCCTGCGCGCCATACCGGCACCTGCGCGATACAAGCTGGTCGTGAGCTTGGAGCCAGGCCTCCCCACCGTCTCGATGATCGGCGGTCGAACCGGGGGGAAGACTGAGCTGAAGTCGCGGTTCGAAAACAATTGGGACGTGTGGGTTTATCCAGCGCGGCTCGAACCGTCTGTTAGGGCCTCCGTACCGAGGAAGCCGCAGGTTGAGCTACAAGCGCTTCCCCCTCACCACGACCTCCTCCCTAATGGAGAGTGTGTATTTGGCGAGCTAGGGATGGCGCGCCGCACCGTCCGCGCCGCGTGCAGCGGCGCAATGCTTTGGCCCCGAAAGGACGCGTGCTCCACCCTCCTTCCGCCCGCTAGTGCGCGGGCGGGGACATCGCAGCGCGATGTCCCTACCACGTACAGGGGAGAGGGAGAATCGTTCGCTGTGCTTCGGCAAGTCGGGCGTGATCGATCGGTCTATGTGCGAGCCGCAGCATTCCCTCTCCCTGAGGGAGAGGGCCAGGGTGTGGGGAAACGCGACTTTGAAACACCAAACGGTGTCGTATGTCCCGGAGGCGACTCTGCAAACGAGCCAAAACAGTGCCTGCAGTCTTGGCTC
>JACQWK010000655.1 GCA_016209525.1 Verrucomicrobiota bacterium | reverse complement strand
GGTCGAGATGCCCATCTTCGCCATGGTTTTCACGACGCCTTTCACGGCGGCTTTGATGTACTTCTCGGTGGCTTTCTCACCGTCGATGTTCGGCAGCCGTCTTTCTTGAATCATGTCGTCTAGAGTATCGAAGACCAGGTAAGGATTGACGGCGCTGCAGCCATAGCCAATCAACAAAGAGAAATGATGCACTTCACGCGGTTCGCCTGACTCCAAGACCAGACCGGCTCGGGTGCGCGTCCCCTGCCGGATAAGGTGATGGTGCAAGCCCGACGTTGCCAGGAGGGCCGGGATCGGCGCCCATCCGCGATTCAAGCCTCGATCAGAAAGCACCAGAATGTTCGCGCCTTCGGCAATCGCGCGATCCGCAGCGGCGAACAGCTCGCCGAGCGCCGACTCGAGCCCCCGGGCTCCATCGGCAACTTTGAACAGAATCGGCAAGGTCTTGGCCTTGAAGCCCGGCCGGCTGACGTGCCGGAGTTTTTCCAATTCCGCGTTCGTCAAGATGGGATGATCGAGCTTGATCATCCGGCAACTTTCCGGGCCCGGCTTGAGCAGGTTCCCCTCGGCGCCGACCATCGTTTCGGTCGAAGTGATGATCTCTTCCCGAATTGGATCGATCGGCGGATTGGTGACCTGTGCGAAAAGCTGCTTGAAATAATTGTAGAGCAATTGGGGCTTGTTCGAGAGCACCGCGAGCGGGGTGTCGGTGCCCATCGAGCCAAGCGGTTGGACTCCATCTTGCGCCATGGGGCCGATGATGAACCTCAAATCCTCAAACGTGTAACCAAAGGCCTGCTGCCGTTGCAGTACGGTTGCGTGGCCCGGTTCGCGCACGTGCTGAGGTTCGGGCAAGTCTTCCAGCAACACATGATTTCGGTCGAGCCAAAGTCGATACGGCTGTTCGACAGCATATTTATGCTTCAGTTCTTCATCGGCGACGATGCGCCCAAGCTCCGTGTCGATAAGAAACATCCGTCCGGGTTGCAAGCGGCCCTTGAGCAGGATGCGGTCCGCCTCAACCGGCAGTACGCCGGCCTCTGAAGCCATAATCACGAGATCGTCCTTGGTGACGTAGTAGCGGGAAGGACGGAGGCCATTGCGGTCGAGCACCGCACCGATCCTGATGCCATCGGTAAAGGCAATCGAGGCCGGACCGTCCCATGGCTCCATCAGGCAGGAGTGATACTCGTAGAACGCCCGTTTTTCGGGAGGCATGTTCTCATGGTTTTCCCAAGGCTCAGGAATCATCATCATCACCGCATGCGGCAGGGACCGTCCGGTCATGACCAGCATCTCGAGACAATTGTCAAACATGGCCGAATCGCTCCCATCCGTATGGATGACAGGAAGGATCTTTTTGATGTCGTCGCTGAACAGGTCCGACTCGAACATCGCCTGGCGGGCGTGCATCCAATTGATATTGCCCCGGAGTGTGTTGATTTCCCCGTTGTGCGCCATGTAGCGATACGGATGGCTCCTGGCCCAACTCGGAAACGTATTGGTGCTGAATCGGGAATGCACCAACGCCAGAGCTGTTTCCATGGCCGGATCGGCGAGATCGGGATAGTATTCCTCGATCTGCTCGGTCAGCAGCATGCCTTTGTAAATGAGCGTATTGTAAGAGAGGCTCGGAACATAGAAGGCTTGGCTGCCCGGGAGACTCGAATATCGAATCTCGTTCTCAGCCCGTTTGCGAATGACGTAGAGCTTTCGTTCGAAAGCCATATCGTCTGAAAGTTTCGAATGTCGTCCGATGAAGAGCTGCCGTATCAGCGGCTCGCCGGCTTTGGCGGTGGCGCCGAGCATGGCATTGTTGGTTGGGACAGTTCGCCAGCCGAGGAGTTCTTGGCCTTCTTCAAGGACGATCCTGCCGACCATTTCTTCGCAGTGTTTCCGTTCGGCGGCGTCCTGCGGGAGGAAAATCAAGCCGGCGCCATACTCGCCTGGGCCTGGAAGCGGGACGCCTGCGCGGCGGCACGCTTGCGACAAGAAAGCGTGCGGCATCTGCATGAGAATTCCGGCGCCATCACCCGTGTTCGCTTCGCAACCACAGGCTCCCCGATGATTGAGGTTGATCAGCACTTGGATGGCTTGGCGGACAATTTGGTGGGACTTCTTCCCCTTGGTGTTCACCACAAAGCCGACGCCACAAGAATCGTGTTCGAACCAGGGATCGTAAAGCCCCTGTTTTGGAGGCAGCCCTGCCAGTCTTGCCGGGGCCTTCTTGCTTAGCTCATGCTCTTTTTTCGTCATTTGGGTGCGAGATGTAATCAGCTTGCCGACAGTTTTTGAATAAAATTTTTATAGTATTTACTAAATCCCCATTTGCGCGCAACAGTTGATTCGGGAATCTTTGGTCCATTCGCGCGGAAAGGTCAGCGGCCCCAAAGGGGTCAGTCAATAGTATTGACAAGTCTGCATTGGATTGAAACGGTTTCGCCCATGGCGCGCGAGCTGGGAGCCCAGCATGCGGCGGCCTTCTATCGCTTCCTCAATCGCAGAGATCAGACAGGACCGGAAAGGCACTGGAGAAACAACCATGAAAAATCACAGCTCCACGCAACCAACCGCTCTGAACCGAAGTCACAAAGGCATCGCTCGACGTGAATTCCTGACTCAGTCAGCCGCGGCCGCGGGGCTCACGATTGTTCCCCGGCGCGTGCTGGGCAGGGCAAGCCAGGTGCCGCCGAGCGAGAAGATCACGCTGGCAGGAATCGGACTGGGCGGACAAGGCATGCAGAACATCGAGGCGCTGCTGGCGTTCCCTGAAATCCAAGTCGTGGCAGTCTGCGATGTGGACCGCGAGCGCGACAATTACCTGTCCTGGACTTGGTCGCAGGGCCGGGAACAGCGGCGCTGCGGCCGGGAGCCGGCGCGGCGAATGGTGGACGAGCACTACGCCAGACAGCAGCGTTCAGGACAGTATCGCGGCTGCAAGGCCTACGCCGATTTCCGAGAACTGTTGACCAACGAGGACGTGGACGCCGTGATGATCGCGACACCAGACCACGCCCATGCTGTAATCACGATGGCCGCGCTCAAACGCGGCAAACACGTCTATTGCGAAAAACCGCTGACCTACTCGGTCGCCGAAGCCCGCCGCGTGACCGAGGCTGCGCGTCAGGCCGGCGTCGCCACTCAGATGGGTAATCAGGGTCAAGCCGCCGACAGCGCCCGCGCGGTGTGCGAAATGATCTGGGGTGGCGCGATTGGTCCGGTGCGTGAAGTGCAAGTCTGGAGTCCGGCGCGGTTTTGGAAATGGTCGCTCTACGAGGACCTGCCGAAGGAGACCCCGCCGGCGCCCCAGGGATTGGATTGGGATTTATGGCTCGGACCGGCGGCGCAACGCCCTTATCATCCCGAGTATCATCCGTGGACCTGGCGCAACTGGTGGGCCTTCGGCACCGGCGTGCTCGGCGATTTGGGTTGCCACAAACTTTCGACCGTGTTCAAGGCGCTCAAACTCGGGCAGCCGATGAGCGTCGAGGCCAGTTCGACCAAGCTGAACTCGGAGACGT
Organism: Verrucomicrobiota bacterium; assembly: GCA_016209525.1. Taxonomy (GTDB): domain Bacteria; phylum Verrucomicrobiota; class Verrucomicrobiia; order Limisphaerales; family SIBE01; genus VHCZ01. The sequence goes on along the minus strand of JACQWK010000655.1, from coordinate 4,907 downwards.
ATCCGCTCGGCGTCCTCGCGCGCTTCGAGTTCCCCGCGCGTGGCGACATGCCTCCGGTGACGCTCAACTGGTATGACGGCGGATTGAAGCCGCCGCGTCCACCCGAACTCGAACCGGACGGCGTCATGCGCGACGTGATTTACGTCGGCGACAAGGGCAAAATCATGGGCGAACGGCTCATCCCTGAGTCGCGCATGGAAACCTACCAACGCCCGCCCCAGACGCTGCCCCGCTCGCCCGGACATTACCACGAGTTCGTCGCCGCATGCCGGGGCGGGCCTCGCGCCGGCTCAAACTTCGTCGATCACGCCGGGCTGCTGACGGAAGTTTGCCTGCTGGGAAACGTCTCCGTGCGCGCGCAAAAGAAGCTTGCCTGGGACGGTGCCAACCTGCGGATCACCAATGACGAGAAAGCCAACAAACTTCTCCACCGCGAGTATCGCCAAGGTTGGGAGATTGAATGAGGTCCGCGGATTTGATCTGAGTCAATTCTTCGCACAGAAACAGTGTTGCAATGGAGCGCGGTCTTCGCGCACGATTCTGATCAACCATCAAACCTGAGAAATCTTATGCATCGAAACGCTCTCGTATCCTTTCTGCTGATTCTGAGTTCGTTGGCCGGCTATTCTGATCGCGCAACGCCGGACAAAACCAAAACCCAGATTGCATTGCCACTGGCCACACCGCCCACGATTGACGGCAAGATCGAATCCGCCGAATGGGGGCTTGCGGGCGGAGCGGCCGGCAACTTTTGGGTCGTGAGGCCGGACGCTAATCTCGAAGATGGAATTCGAGGGGGAGGCCCGGGTGACACCGGCAGCCCACCCGTGAGCAATGAGGACCTAAGCTTCAATGTTTTTGTCGGCTATGATTCAGACAACCTCTACGTCGCCGTCCGGGTGCGGGACGACGTTTTGATGGAAGACAGCGCCGAAGCGGCCAGCCGAAACGGGAACACTTGGTTGGACGACGGCGTTGAAGTGTTCGTCGATGGCGATAACAGTAATCTAGAGACCCGAGACACCACCGGAACAAATCCCGAAGTCGTGAAAACCGGGGGCCAGTATGTGATCACCGTCAACAATGCTTACCGGGAGGCAGAGGCCGGGAATCCGGGATATGGATCGACGGCGGCTTGGTACGCGAAGACCGCGCGCACGGCCGACGCTTCCGGCACTGAGGTGGGTTACGAGGCAGAGTTTCGCATCTCCCTGAAAACACTCGGCAGCCCCAAACCCGGCGACTTCATCGGTTTCACGGTCGCCGTCAATGATGACGATGACGGCGGTAATAACGACCGCCAGGTGATTTGGGTGGGCAAGCCGCATACGGAGGCCCTGTATGGAAACCTTTTGCTCGGCGGAAGGTCCTATGAGGCGCCTAAAACAAAGGCGCCAACCATCGATGGCCTGATTCGTCCCGAGGAGTACGCCGGCGCCAATGTAATCAAGATCGATCCATACACTGCGATTTACGACATCCCGTCCGGTGACGATACGTTTGAGCCTACAGACCACGGATATTCGGCGTGGGTCGTGCATGACGCCGAGGCCATCTATGTGGCGATGGACGTCATCGACGATAAGGTTGTGAATGACACGGCCGACGCCGGATCCGAGGATGGCACCACTTGGGAAGACGACAGTGTCGAGATCTTCTTCGATGCGAATCACAGCCACGACGCCGGCCGGGGAAGCGGGCAATTTGAAGGACAGTTCGTCTTCACGGCCAACGGCGCCTGGCGAGACAACGAGGCGAATAATCCCCAGTTCGGAGCCACGGGTGATTGGTTTGGCGCGACTTCCAAAACGGCCGGCGGCTACCAGGTCGAATTCAAGATCAAGAAGTCCGCGTTATTCAATCCCGACGACGGCTCGGTGATTGGCTTCCATATCGCCCAAAACGATGACGATGGTTCCGGACGCAAAGCTCAGCCCGGTTGGAGCGGGCGTGCTCACAGCGAGTTCACCTATGGACATCTCACGCTGCTGGCCCCGGCCGGCACGACGCCTCCCAAGCTTGTCTTCAGCCGCAGCGGCAGAGAACTCACACTCAGTTGGGACGGAGGTGGGACCCTTGAATCGGCCGGCAGTGTCACAGGACCTTGGGCTGCGGTGGCCGGGGCCTCGACCGGTTACAAAGTCCAGGCCACGGCCGCGAGTGCCTTCTTCCGCGTCCGCCGGTGAAACGTGAAAGAGAGGCGGCTCTCAGGCGGGCGAGATTCCACCGGAACGCGTGGGCATGGGCGACGTCAACGGCGACGGTCGCCCGGACATCCTGCGTCCCGACATGTGGTATGAAGGTCCGGCCGACCCGCGCAAAGAACAATAGACCGAGTGCCCCTGGGGTGACATTGCCCTCGGTGCGAAACATGGCAGAACCGACCATACGCCGGAGATTCTGATGCTCGAAGTGAACGGTGACGGGTCGAACGAGGTACCGAGATTTCCCGCTTGAGCGCGCTGCTGGACGGTGAAATCGGGCACTATGAATGAGAGCAAGCCGCTGGAGCGAATCACCTGGCGCCATGTTCCTCATCGACGAGACCGTTCTAAACAGCCCGGTGGTTCAACATTTGCTGGTGCGTTGACCTGACTCGGTTTTGCAGACACACTGACTTACCGATAGACGGATGAAAAAACCTGTCCAGAAACGTAGAAGACTCGATTATCCGCTGGAAACGCCGGGCAGCAAGTTGGCTGCGGAGGCGAGAAAGCGCGCTAACTCGCTGACCGACGATCAGAGAGCTGAGGCGCTAGAGGGAGCCCGAGCGCTCATCTATGGGCACGCAAAGACCCGGCAAGTGGCTGGCGCTCGACGCTAATGTCCCGCTTGACCTCGCCGCCAGATTCGATTTCGCCCACGATTTCAGGCGGTGCTTGAGCCCCTTCACTGCCGCGCCCATGAAGTTGACGAACTGGAGGCAGCCATTGAGCGGGTCCGACTGCCCGTCCAGGCTCAGAGATCCTGATCCCTTGCCTTGGACTGCTAACGGCCGTGGAAATGGATTGATCCCAGACATGAATGGCGTGCATGAAATTTGTTCCGTACGGAACAAATTTCATGTACGCGGGTCGGCCTGTCGGGGTCGATAGAATTCCTCCGAATCAGGAGTTCTGAGGCTAGTCTAAACCTGAACGAAGGGAAATAGCGGATGCCCCTGGATGCTGGACACGACCGCGCTCAGTGAATATGCCGACGTCAAGTTCCCCAGGCTTCAGGGGGCCATGCTTACCCAAGTCCGAAAAGCGCGGCCAGCTTGGTTGCCACATCAGCCCGCCGCTTTGGTGAGAGATCCCCCAACTCACGCCGGATCAGGCTCGCGCTCAAGGTCATCATCCGGTGCAGACGCAATGTGGAAGCCACTCGCAATCCTGTCGCCGCAAAATCCGGGTCTTGAGGAAGAAAAACGACGTCACTGGGCAGTGGACTGGCGGGAAGCTGGCTGGTGACGAACGCGACAACGACGTGCCGATACCCGCCAATCGGTTCAGTCAGGCAAACGGCTGGACGCACCTTGGCCCCGGACAAATCGTCCAACGGAAACGGCACCAGGATAACCTTACCTTTGGTCACGGAACTCTTTGCCGTCGGCGGCGCTATAAATGTCCTCGGCGCTGTCCTTCAGAAAGTCGAACGCTGGATTTGTTGCCGCCGCCTTTAGCCAGTCGGACTCCGAAATTTCGTCGCTGTCAGGGAAGAGCACAATAACCCGGACGCGGCTGGGTCCTGCGACCGGCAGCGGCTGATCCAGATGAAGCTGCCGTTGCGCGTCCACGACTCCCGTTGTTTCCACGGCGTTCATATCGAGGAAAGCATGGTTGATCCCTCCTCAGAATAAAGTCAAATTTTAAGCAAGCCGATCGACGACATATTTCGCCAATTCGCCTGCCCCTCGCTTCGCCTTCCCAAGTGCAGCTTTGCTCCGCGCGGCAGCTTCTGTTTCAATCCCCACCGTTCCGAAAGAAGAGGTATGCAGACCAAACCATCAACCACGCTCCCGGCCGTCGTGTTCAAAAATCTGAGCTTTCCTTGGGGAAGGCCGGATTTCTCCGGGACGCAGGAGCAAAAAGATTTGCGAGCTTCGACCGCTCTTCAACACCAAGAATGCGCGCGCTCTGAGCAGGTGAACATTCTTCGATAGGAGAGGACGCCGCCTAGCCGAGTTGCTTGACTGATTCCAGCCCAGTGCGCATCGTTTCGACATGAAAACTGCGGCCCCAGCCGCCAAACCTCGGAACAGAATCCTCGTCTTCAAGAGCGTGCCTCCGAGAATGAGCCGACAACTTGCAAAAAGAAGAGCTGTCGGCGATGCCAGAGCGCCGAAGTTTGACGGCACCGTTTTCCTCCGTTCACTCAAGAAATGAGGGTGTACGCCACATCACTGGGCAGTGGACTGGCGGGAAGCTGGCTGGTAACGAAGGCGACAACCACGTGCCGATACCCGCCAATCGGTTCCGTCAGGCAAACGGCTGGACGCACCTTGGCCGCAGACAAATCGTCGAACGGAAACGGCACCAGGATAACCTTACCCTTGGTCACGGAATTCTTTGCCGTCGACAATCCAGATTACCGATTCTACTCCCGCCGGCTTGCGACAGCGTTTTTATCGCGCCGTTTCGCCTTGAGCGGCTACGTTCGCGCTCATCGTTCGTCCCCGGGCAACGGCGGCACGTCGCGGACCTTGGCCATGACACGGTCGAACTTCTCCCAACTGCCGCGTTGGGCGCGCTCCGCCATCGCGCCGCGCTTGCGCCAGGCAGAAACCTGGTAGGCGAGTGCGATGCTAACTAGTCCTAAAACAAGCGCATTACGGTTCGTCGAAGTGGCCTCTAACATATTTTTGAAAATTTCATCCCGAAATCTCGTGATCCGATCTGCAACATGGGCCGAATCGCCGTTAAATC
>JACQWK010000664.1 GCA_016209525.1 Verrucomicrobiota bacterium | reverse complement strand
CGGTGGCGGGGCTGTTCCTTTGTCGTCGGTAGGCGGAGGAGTTCCGCCGCCGGTTGGTGGAGGCGAGGTTCCACCGCCCGTTGGCGGCGGAGGCGTTCCGGTGCCTGACGGCGGCGGTGCCGTTCCTCTGTCGTCGGTAGGCGGAGGAGATCCGCCGCCGGTTGGTGGAGGCGAGGTTCCACCGCCCGTTGGCGGCGGAGGCGTTCCGGTGCCTGACGGCGGCGGTGCCGTTCCTCTGTCGTCGGTAGGCGGAGGAGTTCCGCTGTCGGTTGGTGGAGGCGAGGTTCCACCGCCCGTTGGTGGTGGAGGTGTTCCGGTGCCTGACGGTGGCGGGGCTGTTCCTTTGTCGTCGGTAGGCGGAGGAGTTCCGCCGCCGGTTGGTGGAGGCGAGGTTCCACCGCCCGTTGGCGGCGGAGGCGTTCCGGTGCCGGACGGTGGCGGTGCCGTTCCTCTGTCGTCGGTAGGCGGAGAAGTTCCGCCGTCGGTTGGCGGAGGCAGAGATCCACCGCCAGTTGGTGGTGGAGACGTTCCGGCGCCGGACGGCGGTGGGGCCGTTCCTCCATCGTCGGTAGGCGGAGCAGTTCCGCCGCCAGTTGGTGGCGGCGGGGTTCCACCGCCAACTTGAGGCGGCGGAGTCGTCGTGCCGGTTGGTGGGGGTGGCTCACCTGACGGTAGAAATTGGCTTAGGCCAACTTTCGCGGCTCGGTCAGTTGTTTGCTCGACGCTGCTGTTGCCTGCCACAGCAGTTGTTGCCAGAGGAGCTAGCGGTCCGATAGTTACGACGAACCGAGTCTTGGCGATCTGCTCGCGGTCACTCACTACTAGCTCCACTACGGCGGTCCCTGCCGCGTCTGAGATTGGCGTGATCGTGACTGTCCGGTTGTAACCTCGTCCCCCTAGGATGATCGCCTCGTCTGGAATTAGAAAAGGATTCGAGGAATACGCCTTTACAGTGAGGTGTCTCGCGGGAGTCTCAACATCCCAGACACTAAATCGGATGGGAGGGAGCGCTTTTCCAGGGACGGCAACCTGCACAGTGATGGGTGAAATGTTCGGCGGTGAATTTATTTTGGCGGGGGCGGTGAGAACTTCGCCCACTAGGGCCATCGCCGCTGCACCGGCGAGGCAAAAGCGAATCCACTTCATTCTGAGCAGTTCTACGGCTTCTGCAATTTCAACTGTCCTCATAGGCGCGATGATTTGCGGCGTTTTGTTTCAACTCGGCCATTCTGCGGCGTAAATTCAGTCCACTCGCGCAATAATTCATGGGCTTGAAGGCATAAAGCCCTCAAGTTTACGGAGCAAGGCTGTTCGCCAAGGGAGGAAGAGCTTATCGGAAGCGGCAGGTCAGAGTTATTGGCCGCTGGTCCTCACCGTCGTGGCGGGCGATGAATTAACGCTGCATACGGCACTACTTCTCACGGCTCGTCCCAGGGTCACGCAAAAACTCTGACCTTCATCTACAGGAAATCCGCGAAAAACCAAGCCCAAAATCACCTGAACTGAGTAGATCGAAAGTTCATCCCGCGAACAGAACTAATGCCGGTGTGACAAATGCTGACCGCCCGATCATCTTCGCATTCGTTCCCGATCATCAAAGGCCAGAACGTGCTTTGAGTCGTCAAGTCCCCGCCGGAGCCGGCTGGACTGGCGGAGCAGTCGGCCGACGCAGGAAGACCTTAAGCGCGGAAAATCCAATCAAAAAGCGTGAGGAATCCAATGAAACACATCCCCAGACTCCGGTGGCCGGTTCGCCCGGTCCTGATGTTCTCGGTCGTCGCGAGCCTCCTATGGCTCGGAGAATCCACCAGCCACGCGGCTAAGATACTTTACATCATCAACAGCCTCGTGGACGACGTCACGACAGCCAACGCGAACGACCAGGAAGTGCGGGACCGCCTCGTCGGTCAAGGGCATTCGGTCAAGTTGGCCGATGACGACACGGTCTCTCCGGCGGATACGACCGGCATGGATTTGGTTCTGATTTCCTCTAGCACAGGCAGCGGCCAGCCTGGGGTGAATCCACTTTCACGCAATACTCTGCGGACTGGCCGCGTTCCGGTGGTCTGCTACGAACCCGGACTCTATGACGAGTTGCTGTGGCAAACTCAAAACACTTTCGGCAACGCCAATGGCCACACCTCACTGGCGATTTCGACCGCCAACCAGAAACATCCTCTCGCCGCCGGGAAGTCTGGAACCATCGAAATCGTCACCCCCGGTGAAACGGCCGTCGTCAGTTCGTCCGCGCTCCCATATACAGTGGGGACAAACGCAATCATCATCGCCACCAATGCGACGCCGGACGTTGACGTCGGCCGGATATCGATTTGGGCGTACGACACCGGAGCCCGCTTGGCCGACAACGCGACCATCACCGCAGGCCGGAAGGTCGCCTTCTTTTACAACGCAACCACGCCGCCCGGTGCCTACAACGACAACGCCATTGCTCTGTTCGACGCCGCGTTGAAATGGGCCCTGGAACCACCTCCAAGCGTGCCCCTCACCGTGGCCTCGCGCTCGCCTGACGCGAATCAAACGGGCGTGCCGCGGGATGCTACCATCGCTGTGGACCTGGAGGATGGCAGTTCAACGCAGGTCAACCAGACTTCGATCAAATTGACCGTCAATGGCGCCGCGGTCACGCCGGTGATCACAAAAGCGGGAACCCGAACGAAAATCACCTTTAAGCCTTCCACTCCGTTTGGCAACAGCCAGGACGTCACGGTGGAGTTATCCTTCGCCGACACGGCTTCGCCGCCGAAAACTTTCACGAACAATTGGCAATTCACCGCGGAGCGGTCGGCCATCACGTTGGCGCCGTTGCGGCAAGATCAGCAAGGGTTGGTGGTGATCGAAGCCGAAAATTTCGACGTCAAGACAGCCCCCGGACAGCACGGTTGGGTCTTCGTTAAATCGCCCGCCGGCTTTAGCGGTGACGGCGCGATGTATGCCTCGCCGGATGCCCCGGGAGCGGTCATCGATTATCCGGACGCGCTCACAACCAGTCCGAGGCTGGATTTCAAAGTCAGCTTTCAGAAAACCGGCACGCACTATTTCTGGTTCCGAGGCTCCGACGGCGGCGGCAATTCGATCAACGCCGGTTTCAATGGCGACAGTCCAGCCGACACGATGAATAACATCGACGAAGGCTGCTGCGGTACTCGGCTCGTGCCGAGTGGCACGACCTGGACCTGGGTCGGCGGCATCGATGGCACACCGGACGGCCGGTCCAAATTCGAAGTCGCTTCGGCTGGAGTGCACACGGTCAATATCTGGATGCGCGAGGACGGACAGATCGTGGATAAGGTACTGATCACCACGGATCCCAACTTCATTCCCACCGGCGCAGGTCCTCCGGAAAACCGGCGCGTCGGCGAACCCGTCAAGCCGGTGGTCACCATCAGCAGTCCAACGGAAGGCGCAGTCATTCCGGCTTCCGGTGACGTGGCCATCGCCGCCAACGCCGCCGATGCCGACGGCACTGTGGTGAAGGTCGAATTCTTCGAAGGCGACAACAAGATCGGTGAAGACACGACCGCCCCTTTCAGCATCAGTTGGAAACCTTCGGCCGAGCGGTCCTACACTTTGACGGCGAAAGCGACCGACAACACCGGTGATTCGGCCACTTCCCTGCCGGTCAAGGTCGTCTTTGGCAATCCGCCGAAAGTCTTATATCTCGGCAACAACCCGACGGCCAATGCCGGGGACCTTGTGATCATCCGCCGGTTGGAATCGAAAGGATTTCAAGTGACCGCGGTTGATGACAATGATTCACAGACGAGCGACGCGGACGGCAAAACGCTGATTGTCATCTCATCAACCGTCGGTTCCGGTAATATCACGGACAAATACACCGCGGTGCCGTTGCCAATCATCAATTGGGAAGAAGCGGTCATGGATGATTTGCTCATGACGGGCGACAGCGCCGCGGATCCCGATCATCATGGGAGCACCGGAACCCAAACGGCGCTTGACATCGTTAATCCAAGCCATCCACTTGCCGCCGGACTAGCCGCGGGACGCCACACGGTCTCAACTTCCCCGCAAACTTTCTCCTGGGGTTTTCCCGAGGCCAACACCGCGAATGCGATCATCGTTGCCTATCTCGCAGGTAGCACCAATCAGGTCGGAATTTACGCCTATGAGAAAGGCGCGACTTTGTTCGACGGTGTCACCAAGGCGCCGGCCAGACGGGTCGGTTTCTTCGTCAACGGCGATTCGACCACTGCGCTGAATGAGGTCGGTTTTCAGCTTTTCGACGCGGCCCTGAACTGGGCTTTGAACATCAGCGTCTCGCAGCCTGCAAAACTCGCCCTCATTCGAGCTGCGAATGGAGCCACGCTGTCTTGGACAGGTTCCGGCAGGCTGCAGCAAGCCGACGCGGTGATCGGCCCTTGGACCGACGCCGCGAGCCAGAGCAATCCGCAGACGGTCGCGACCGCTGGCGGAACAAAGTTTTATCGGATTCGCCAATAATCTTCTTGCGCAACGGGGGAGAGGGCTGGGGAGCTGTCCCTCCGGCCCTCTTCTCCCAAGTCTTCTCCTTCCTGGTTCGCGGGAGAAGCATCGTTGCACTCGGCTAGGCGCCGCATAAGGCGGGAACGCCTGGCTAACGGGGCATTCGCAGAATGCAATTCTGCAATACGAGTTTGTGAAATTTCCGGGTTAGAGGGAGTTTGAGACTATGAAAATCCGATTCGTTATTCGGCGGGCCGGAGACTTCGCCGCAATCGCTTCAATTCTGCTGCTCGGCTTCGGGCCATCGCGTAGCCTGATCGCTGCCGAACCACCGCGCATCGCTTTGATCACCGACGCCAAACCTGGCCTCGCGAGCGCGCACGGACTTGCCCAACTCAAAACCGCTCTTCGCCAAAAAGGAGTCGCCTTCGAGGAAGCCACGCGGCTTGAACCCAAGAATTCTGACCTTGTGATCGTCGCGGGCCTCGCGGGTGGGAAGGGCGCGGCCGACGAGATTCGCATCGCCCAAAAAGTCGAAGTGCCGTCCAAACCCGAATCTCTCGTGATCCGGTTCACGGAGTGGAATGGGAAAACGACCTTGCTTTTGGCGGGAGCCGATGACCGCGGGCTCATGTACGCGCTGCTCGACACGGCTGACCGGATTGCGTGGGCCGCCCATGCGGCCAGTCCGTTGAGTGAGGTGCGCGAGGCTGTCGAAAGCCCGTCCGTGCCGCAACGGGCGCTTTCCATCTACACGATGCACCGCGCCGCTTTCGAGCAGCGCTTTTTCGACGAGGCGTATTGGGCGAGCTACTTCGACATGCTGGCGCGCGACCGGTTCGATTCGTTCGTTCTGATTTTCGGCTACGAGAACGGCGGTTATTTCGCCCCGGCGTATCCCTACTTCTTCGATGTCGAAGGATTTCCGGATGTGCGCGTCGTCGATTTCAGCGCGAGTCAGCAGCAGCGCTATCTCCGGGCCTTGAACCGGATGATTCAACTGGCGCACGATCGTGGACTGGATTTCACGGTCGGGCTTTGGGATCACATTTATCGCGGAGGAGTTCAATCCGGCGGAGTCAAAGAGGCGGACCCGAATAAGCCGATGCCTGGAATCGTTTGGGGCCTTTCCAAGACGAACTTGACGGCCTATTCGACCGCCGCTCTGGCCAAATTTCTGAAACTCGTTCCCGGCCTGGACGTGGTCCAATTCCGAATGCACAGCGAGTCGGGCCTGAAACCGGGCGCGGAGATGCGCGAATTCTGGCGGGCCATTTATCAGGTCGTCCGGGAGGTTCGGCCCGGCCTACGCTTCGACGCCCGAGCGAAGGAATTTCCGGATGAACTCATCGACCTCGCGCTCGACATGGGCATCAACATCCGAATTTGCACCAAGTATTGGGCGGAGCAAATGGGCCTGCCGTTTCATGCCACCCACATCAATCGGCAGAATCAATTTGACCGCCGGCACGGCTACGCGGACCTGCTGCGTCACCCGCAACGCTACAAAATGCACTGGCGTCTCTGGAGCGGCGGCACAACCCGTGTCCTGCTTTGGGGTGATCCCGAGTATGCCCGACGCTTTGCTCAAAGCAGTCATCTCTATGACGGCGACGGTTTCGAAGTGAATGAGATGCTGGCGACCAAGATGGAAGCTCAACCGCATGACCAGTCGCCGTTCGAACTGCTCCGGCCTCAGTATCGGTATTTCACCTGGGAATTCGAACGCTACTGGCATTATTACCAAGTCTTCGGAAGGATCGGCTATAATCCCGACACGCCCCCGGAAATCTGGCAGCGCGAGTTTCAGCGCCGGTTCGGGCCGGAGGCGGCTCCCTGCGTGGAAGACGCTCTCCACTTGGCCAGCCGGATTTTGCCGCGGATCAATGCGTCGCTTTTCCCCTACAACCGCTTTCCCATGACACGAGGTTGGGTGGAAAAACAGCGCTGGGAGGACTTGCCCGCCTACGCCAACTGCGAAGGCAGCGACACCCAGCAATTCCTCAGCTTTGCCGAGGCCGCCAAAAACCGCCTGGAAGGATCCGAGTCCGCCAAGCTGCACCCGGAGCAGAACAGCGCTTGGCTGGAGAAGATTGCTCACGAAATACTGCGCGCAGTGGCCGAAGCCGAGCAGCGCGTCGGATCGCATCGGAACAAGGAGTTCGACTCCACCCTGATCGATCTCCGCATCCTGGCGAACCTCGCCGCCTATCATTCTCGGCGCATCCATGCCGGATTGAACTACGCCTTGTTCAAGCAATCCCAAGATCTAAACGCCTTGGATGACGCGATCTCCCACGAGCGCCGTGCGATCGAGGCCTGGGAGCGGATCGTTCAAGCGGCTGGCGACGTTTACAGCGACGATTTGATGATGGGCCTGCGCAGCGCCGGTTTGGCCGGTCATTGGAAGGACGAACTCGCGGCCCTTCGAAACGGACTCGCGGCGCTGCAACGACAACGAAGCAGCTTCACCTCGAAGACCGATTCTTCCCTTCTGATCGCCCACGTCCCAGTCCGACGCGTGCGGCCGGGCGACACGCTGTCGATCCGAGCGACGGTGACGGGCCCGGCGGCAATCGAGTCTGTGCGTTTGGCCTGGCGCGCCGCCGGCCAGGACTACAAACACCTTCCGATGACCTCAAGCGCCCCGGGCCTCTATCACACGCGAATCCCCGAATCCATGATCGAGCACGAGGCCGATTACTTCATCGAGGTCGAGCATGGTTCCGGAAGTCGAACGACATTCCCGAGGGAAGGCGCGGCCAAGCCATTTTCGGTGCGGGTCGCAAAAGACCTTGAGGCGCCTCTGTTGACCCACACGCCGGTCAAAACGGCCAGAGCGGGTCAGCCGTTGAAGATCACAGCTCGGGTGAGTGATCCCGCGGGCGTAAAGTGGGCGCGAGTGCGGTATCGAGGCGTCACGCAGTTCCAAGACTATCAGACCGTCGAAATGAAGCCGACCGCGGATCGCGACGAGTACGAAGCCGTGGTTCCCGGCGAGCAGATCGTTTCCAGGTGGGATTTCATGTACCTGTTCGAAGTCATGGACCAGAACGGCAACGGCAAGATTTATCCCGATCTCGAAAAGGAAACGCCATACGTCGTCGTTCAACTCCGTCGATGAGAGTGTGTTTGAAAAATACCTTCCGGGAGGAACAGGCCACTGGCCTGTCACGGCAGGCTACCAGCCTGCCTCTTTCGGATGATTCCCAAGCGAACTCCGAGTCAGGCAAGATGCCTGCCCCTCTAAACCATGCTCTGAACCAGTTTTCCGCTTGCACACATCGGAGGCATTTCACTACAATTTCTGCACACAAACAACGGCTCTTTCGTCAAAGCCGGACGTTTCATCGCGCTCAACGTCAGATTCGCGCACTGGGGCGTGGTCGTCTTCGACGATGGAGTCAAACCGCCAGAGCAAGCGGATCAATCGCTGGAGCTTTCGCTGCTGGGCTGATCTGAGTTCTGGACAAACAGACAACCTCAACCAAGAAAGAGTCAGCATGAAAAGAAAGTGCTTATTGACCCACACCGTGATTGCCCTTGCGGCAAGTCTCCTCGGCGTTCATGCGGCGAATACCTACACCTTCCAGCAAGGCGTGAACAACTATGACGGGATGCTGGACACGCAACTTCGGTTCGGATCACCCGATCGAGACGATGGCAACCTTGCGGCTCTGAGCATCGACGGTTCGGACGGAGGCGGCGCGAATCACGTTCTGATCCGCTTTGAAAAACTATCCGGAACAGGCGCCGGCCAGGTCCCTCCTGGTTCAGCCGTAATCGAGGCGACGCTGACGATTCGCATCATTGATCCCGGTGATGATCCTGGCCTCCACCGGATGCTGATGAAATGGGATGAATCGACCACCTGGAATTCCTTCGACGCGATCGCCGCTGACGGTGTAACGCCCGATGGCGTCGAGGCGGCGGTGGAACCCGACGTCACGATGGAAGGCGGCCGAACTGTGCCTTATTTTGAGACGATTGTATTGCCGGCCAAAACCATCCAAGACTGGCTGGACGGCAAAGTCCCCAATTACGGATGGGTCTTCGTTCCCTCGGGAGGCGGAGGAACCGATATCGATTCATCGGAGGCCACAATTGCCGCAAATCGGCCGAAACTCACGATCATCGCCGGCACCGTGGCGGAGGCTTCCTCGGTCATCATCACCGAACATCCCCAGGACGTGACGCTCGATGAGGGGCTGACGGCGAGATTCACAGTGAACCACGCCGTCAACTTGGGTCCCGCGGATACCTACACGTATCAATGGCTGAAAAACGGCGCCCCGATCACCGGAGCCACGGCGAAGGAATACGTCATTGACAAACTGGCCTCAGCGGATAATGGCGCGAAGATTAGCGCCCGCGTCTCCGCGGCCGGCAAGAGCGCGACCAGCAAAGAAGCCACCCTGACGGTCACGGTCGATACCACACCTCCGGTGCTGTTGAGCGCCAAGGCCAATCCCAATCAGACCGAAGTCACGCTGGCCTTCTCGGAAAGGCTCAACCAGGCTTCGGCCACAGCGGCTTCAAACTACAAAATCGCAACCGCCACCGGCAGCCTGAGTGTCAGCGCGGCGGTCTTGTCTGCCGATGGCACTAAGGTCGCATTGACCACGCCGAAACAAGCGGTCGGGACCAAATACACTGTGACCGTGAACAATATCACGGACAATGCGGTCAAGCCGAATCCACTGGCCGCCAACAGCAAGGCCGCCTTCTTCGCGGTCGGCAAAGTCGTCGAGTCGAATGGGTTTATCGTGTTTGAAGCGGAGAACTACGACCGCAATCTGGACGGAATTTGGGTGGTAGATACGACACGCGGCAATCCATCCGGAGGCGCTTCCGTGGTCGCTCCCAATGGCGCGGGAGGCAACGAGCAGGCGACCAAGCTGGAGTATGACGTCGAGTTTAAGCAGGCGGCGACCTACATAATTTGGTACCGGGCCAGCGGGGACAGCGGCAGCGATGATTCGGCTTGGTTCCACATCGACGGCGAGCGCCCGATCGAGCGCGTGGATGGGACTTCCGCGGCGATGACCGGCTTTAGTACGCAATTGGATTTCGTTTGGAGAAGTGACTCATTCAACGGAGTCGATCCGATGAGCGTGGACATTGCCACGCCGGGACCGCACGCCGTTGGTTTGGCGCGCCGTGAGGACGGATCGTTCTTCGACAAGTTCATCCTGACCACAGACACGGCCTTTACCCCGACCGGCTTCGGTCCTCCCGAGACACGCGAGGGCGCGCCAGGTCTTCCCACCGTCACGCTCTCCGCTCCTACCGCAGGACAAACATTCCCCGCAGGCGCCAGCGTCACGCTCACGGCAAACGCCAGCGGCGCGCCTGGAATCGAGATTGCGCGGGTCGAATTCAGCGCCAATAGAAACAAGGTGGGAGAAGCCACCGCGAGTCCGTTCAGTTTCGCTTGGAGCAACGTGAAGGATGGCTTGTACAGCATCACCGCTTCGGCCATCGATGAAATCGGCGGGCTCACCACTTCTTCGGCGGTCTCGATTACCGTGGGGAATCCGCCGCCGCAAGCGCTCTTCGTCGTCGCAGCGGGCGGCCCGAACGCCTCGGACAACGCCATTGTGAGCCGTCTCCAATCGCAAGGATGGCAGGTGAGCGTGGTCGGGGATACTCCGTCCACCACGGGAGACTCCGCGGGGAAGAACCTAATCATTATCTCTTCAACCGTCGGTTCGGGCAATGTGGCCCGCAAGTTCACGGCGGTGGAAGTGCCCGTGATCAACTGGGAAGAGGCTCTCCAGGACGAACTCTTGCTCACGACGGATGAGGCCAACGTCACACGTGCCAGCTCAGGCGGGCAAGACCAAATTAATATCGTCAAGGCCGATCACCCGCTGGCGGCCGGATTGAGCACTGGACCCAAGGCGGTGGCGAGCGCCGGGCAGACATTCAGTTGGGGCGTGCCCGCAGCCAGCGCCACGATCATCGCCACGATCGCGGATGATCCGACGCACGCGGTCATTTACGCTTACGAGAAAGGCGTGAACTTGATCGACGGCACGACGAAGGCGCCGGCCCGCCGAGTACACTTCTTACTGACCAATGACGCGTTCGCGGCCTTGAATGCCGATGGACTCAAACTGTTTGACGCCGCCGTGGCTTGGGCCGCGAACATCACCGCGAAACCTCCGGCTCCGAAGCTCTCGGTGGCGAGGAGCGCCACCGGGTTGACCGTGACTTTCACGGGCTCACTTCAGGCCGCCGATTCCGTGACCGGTCCATGGACGGATGTGGCCAACGCCTCGAGTCCGCTTTCTGTGACTCCGGCCGGAGCTCAGAAATTCTATCGCGCCAAGCAGTAAGCGGCGAAATAATGGAGCGCGGCTGTGGTCGAAGACCCGGCCGCAGCGCGCTCGAATTGTCGGCGTACTGCGCACACAGAAGTATGGACATTTTGCGTTGCACGAAGGACTGGCCTTCGTGCAACGCAAAATGTCCAAACTCCACCGGCAGGCTCAGAAGTCCTGATCTCATGCGGAAAATTTGCTTACTGCTGGAAACGGCATGAGCCCAAACGGAGCGTTGGAGTGATGGAGTATTGGGATTTTCAACACTCCACAACTCCAATACTCCATCACTCCGGCTCAGTCTTTTTCCACGGCGTCAGG
>JACQWK010000654.1 GCA_016209525.1 Verrucomicrobiota bacterium | reverse complement strand
TGAACCCACCCCTTCCCCTCCCAGGAGGGGAGCTACGTTGCGTGCGCCGATTGCAGGTTCCCCTCCTGGGAGGGGTGCAGGGGTGGGTCGGTTCATGGAAAGTGACGTGCGTGAGTCTCGAGGGCGGGATTCGCGCGGACATGGCTGTCCGCGCTCCGGGGAGCAATGGATGGGGAGGAGAAATAGTGGCGTGCTCATAGATCAGTTCTTCAGTCGCAAGTTTCGGAAAGATTTCAAAGTCCGCCGTAGCAATGGAGCGAAAACGAGCGGGCACGCTCGATAAAACCGCCACGCCGCGCGCGCGGAAAACGGGAACACGATCAATTCCTGGTTGCGCGCCACTCCGCGCAGGATCGCCTTGGCTGCTTCCGCCGGCGTCAACATCATGTTTTTCCAGGGCAACCATTTCAGGTAGTCCTCCTTGGTCACATTCCAGTAAACGTTGCGCTCGGCGATGTCCGTCCGCACCAGTCCGGGACAGGCGACACTCACCTTCACGCCGCAGTCCATGGCTTCGGCGCGAAGAGCCAGTGAAAAGCCAATGATGGCCCATTTGCTCGTGCTGTAGGCCGCAAGAATCGGCGTCGGCATCAGACCGGTCACCGATGAAACATTGACGATGTGCCCGAATCCCTGCCGCAGCATGACACGATAGGCGGCCATCGATCCGTTCACCACGCCGAACAGATTCACGTTCACGACGCGCCGAAAATCTTCGACGTTGCCGTCGCGCAACTCGCCGACGACCGCAACCGCCGCGTTGTTGAAAATGAAATCGAGCCGGCCATGGCGGGACGCAATTTCGCCGACGGCTTTTTCCACTTCCGTCGAGGACGAAACGTCCAATCGCTCGGCCTCGGCGCGCGAGTGCCGCTCTCGAATGGCGGCAGCCACTTCATCCGCGCCCGCCCGATTGATGTCTGAAACCACCACGAGAATGCCATTAGCCGCGAGCGCTTCGCAGAGCGCGCGTCCGATTCCTGAAGCGCCGCCGGTCACGAGCGCGACGCGGTTGGCTGGCTTTTTCATCGGACAGTCACGCTGCCGCCCTCGATCGGTTTATCGCGTTGCTGCGCTTTTTCGAGCTCATGCACAGCTCCGCCGGTCATGGCTTCGCTCGCCGGGAGGATACGGTATTCAAGTTGTTCAGCAAGCTTTGCCAGGCCGGCGTCGAATGTTTCCATTGCGCTAATTGGATGGTTAGCAGAACACGCATTCGAGCCAATGCGGTTCCGAGGCCCTGTAGCGCAGACTTGAAGTCTGCTGTATCGCCGACTTGCAGTCGGCAGGGCGTCGAACGCTCCGGCCTGCTCGTAGATGTCGAGCTGGCGCAGGCTGCAAGCCTGCGATACGGCAGATTGAAAATCTGCGCTACGAGCTTGTGAGATTTCCAGATTAGAATCTACCATCCTGAATTTTCCGCTTCAACCAATCGTCAACAAAAATATGCAACGAACAACCCGAAGAAAATTCCTGGAGAAGTCCCTCGTCGCTGGATTCGCTCTCGGCTCGCCGAGAATCGTGCTCGGCGCCGGAGCTTCGCCCGCCGACGAATCTGTGCGCCTGGCTGTGATCGGACTGGGCGGAACCACTACCGTCGGCGGTGTGGGTGGTCGAGGGCACCAACTTATTGCCCGCTTGCGTGAAGTTTCGGGGGCAAAGATCGCCGCTCTCTGCGATGTGGACCAGTCTCACCTGGACCGCGAGGCGCAACCCTTCAAGGATCGAGGCGAGACGGTCGCGGCTTATCGTGACCTTCGCCGAGTCTTCGACGACAAATCCATCGACGCCGTCGTCGTCGCTTTGCCGAATCATTGGCACGCGCTGGCCACCGTCTGGGCGTGCCAGGCAGGCAAGGACGTCTATGTCGAGAAACCGTTTTCTTACAACTGCTGGGAAGGCCGGCAAATGGTGGCTGCGGCCCGGAAGTTTGGCCGGATCGTCCAGGTTGGCACCCAGAACCGTTCCAGCGCCCTGCTTCGCCGGACTTTCGAATACTTGCGCAGTGGAGACCTCGGTCCCATTCGCTATGCCCACTGCTTAGTTTACCGGGCGCGAGACGGCATCGGCAAGGTCAGCTCGGCGACGCCAGTGCCGCCCGAGGTGGATTATGATCTCTGGTGCGGTCCGGCCCCCAAAGCGCCGCTCATGCGGAACCAATTGCACTACGAATGGCACTGGTTCTGGGAAACGGGCAACGGCGAAATCGGCAACAACGGCGTCCATGTGATGGACCTTTGCCGTTGGGCTTTGGCACAAAACCAGGCGCCGCCGCGAGCCATCAGCATCGGCGGACGGTTTGGGTTCAACGACTGCGGAGAGACCGCCAACACGCAGATTGCGCTGCTGGATTACCAACCCGCTCCGCTCATCTGCGAGGTCCGCAACGTGCGCGTTGCCAAAGGGGCTGACGCGATGGGCAAATTCCGGGGACGGAGCGGCGGCTTGATCATTGACTGCGCGGGCGGTTATTTCGCGGGCAGTTCTTCCGGCGGAACGCTCTTTGATCGTCAAGGGAAGCAAATCAAAGACATCCCCGACGATGGCGGCTCCAAGCGCTTGGAAGCCTCCCATCTTTCCAACTTCATCGCCGCCGTGCGCAGCCGGAAGTCCAGCGAGTTGGTCGCGGAAGCCGTCGAGGGACATCTCTCGGCCGCCTGCTGTCATCTGCCGAACATTTCCCACCGGCTCGGCCAGCAATCTTCGCCCGAAGCGATCCGGGCATCGATTCGCTCCAAGCCCGAGCTGCTGGACGCGTTCGAACGCTGTCGCGAGTATCTGCGCGAAAACGGCGTTGACCTCGGCGCCACGCCGGCAGTTCTAGGACCCTGGGTCACCTTCGATCCCAAGGAAGAGCGGTTTGTTGGCGACTTTGCCGGCCAAGCCAACAAACTTGCGCAACGCGACTACGGTCCGCCGTTCGTCGTGCCAAAGATCGCGTAGCCGGACAGGCAACGAACTTCCGCAAGCATTGCGTCAGCGTGGAGGGAGCAGCCACCGTCTTCCAAAATTCGGAGGCACTCTCGCACTACGACCGCACCCACTGCCATGCCGGCGAGGACCGTTGGATCACCTTGGGCATAGACTCGCACGGCCAAAGGCTGGTAGTTTTTCACACGTGGCGTGAGGCGGGTGAAGACGCCGACCGCTGGCGCATCATCTCGGCCCGCAAAGCTACAAAAGCGGAAGCCCGGCAATACCGGGCGCGCTGACCATGAAGCAAGAATACGATTTCTCTAAAGCCGAGCGGGGCTGGCTCTATCGGCCCAGGGGCGAAACTCGACCTGCCTGTTTATCTGGAGCCACAAGTCCAGGCCCGGCTTGCCATGGCTGCGCGCAAACGAGCGGAAGAACTCGGCGTCCTGGTCAACAAACTCCTGAAGCACGAAATCGAACTGGCAGAAGTGTTACGTTGAACGCGCGTTCCCCCCCAGCTCCAAGCGGATGAAGAAACTGTTGGAAGACGCCGAGAGCTTTCTTCGCCCGAAACAGCGTCCGTCGGGCCACGACTTCAGGCGCCGCATGGCCGGCGACAATGGCGGCGCCATCCCGTCAGCTTGCCGGAAATCTTGAATCCAAAATCTGAAATCTGAAATCAAGCGAAGCCTGGCGCCGCATCCGGCAGGCTTCCCGGAAAAGGCGCCGTTGTTTTTCATCGAATTTCTTACCGATCCCGGCGACACGGTGCTGGACATCTTCGCCGGCTCCAACACCACCGGCAGCGCGGCGGAGAAACTCGACCGGCGTTGGTTGGCGTTCGAGAAAGACCTCACCTACCTGGCCGCGTCCACCTTCCGCTTCGTGGACGAATTGCCAACGAAGCAACTCGACGCGCTCTGGAGCGGGCTTCACTTGGAGAGTTTGCCGGTGGAGGTCAATCGGCGGAAGCGGGAACTCCTGCTGATGGAGAAGCCCACTGCGAATCCAAGAAACCAAAAGGGAAGCGAGTGTGCGCCATTTGAAATCAATCGTGAGCTGTTGGCTGAACGCAGCTTCGCCCAGCCGTCATCCTCTGTCGGCTCGGGTTACGGGAGCGCGCGGTGGCTCCGTCCTTTTTTCGTAAAGTGGGAACAGGCTTCATAACACACTTGACCGAGGCCGTCAGTCGCAATTGAACTGTGGCATTTGCGCACGGTGCATCCCGAAGTTGTCGGTCGTCGTAGCGCAGCCGTCCTCGGCTGCGAGTTCGAGCGGCGTCTCGCCGCCGGGCCGCGTCCGAGCGGGACGCTCGGCGAACTCGCTGGCGAGACGCCTGCGC
>JACQWK010000662.1 GCA_016209525.1 Verrucomicrobiota bacterium | reverse complement strand
CTGGACAACCTGGGCGCCGGGCTGTGGTGCCGAAGGCGCGCGCGCCATTCCACTGCGGTTCAGTGGCAATCACCACTCCTTTGGCGGCAGTGTCATCGGTGCTCAAATAGAGTTCCGCGTTGTCGTCGGCTGCCAGAGCAAACTGGTAACTGCCTGTCTCGGCCGGTATGATCCAGCCGCTGAGCCTCACCCCGTAGTTGTCACCAAACCCCGTTCGCGACCACCAGTTCTCCTTTTGAGTTGCTGTAAAATGCGGGTCCATCAGTTTGGAGTCGAAAACCGGAGGGACCAGGACTCCGGGTCGGCTGGTGTGTGCGTTTTAGGTGGACAAAGTGTTGCGTTTGCGGCCCTGCGCTGGTCGTAGAGACACTGCTCCTGTGGAGGGAGGTTTGACTTCAGGTGGGGGGCGCGGAGGGACCGATTTCCAGACCGCGCATCATGAAGTCCCTCAGGGCGTCCCAATCGGCAAACAGCAGAGAGCGAGTGAGCGCGCGCAGGTCGTCGAAAAAGGTCTGGCGCGTAGGCAGGGTCGCGCGAATGAGCCTGTATTTCTCCTCACAGAAGTGCAGGAACGTGTGATAGAGAAAAGCCAAGATGTTCATCGCGGCCAGGAGGGAGGAAAGGTGTTTTTTGCCATGGCCGAAATTATGTTCCAGGTGGTAGCCGCGGTTTTTGAGGACGTTGTTGTTTTCGTTTTCAATCTTCCCGCGGGCGCGGGCCGTGGCGACGATGGCCGGGACGTTGTCTTGAGTGATTTCAAAGTCGGTAATGAAGGCGTTGCGGTAGAGAACCTCGCCCTTGGAATTGGTCACGGTCAGTTCGCACCGGTTGACCTTGAGCGCATCCTCCTCGGCGGCCAGTGGCACCCCGTTGGCAAAGCGGTCAGGGTAGGGTTCGAACTGCGCGCCGTTCTTGACGCGTTGAGTGAGGACGTGCAGGCCCGCACCGGGCTGGAGCAGGTCCCCCCCTGGTAGAGCCCGATGTGGGAATCGGGTTTGCAGACGAAGATGAAGTGAAAGCCGTTGAGCCGAGCGCGCCGGCAGGTCGGTTGATGGGCGTAGATGTCCTCCCCCAGGAGCGTGGCCTTTAAGGGAGCATAGCGGAGGCTGTTCTTATCGATCCAGCGTTTGCCGGCGGCGGTCTCGCAGTCCTGTTTTGGGTGGCCGTCCTGCGGCACGATAAATTCCGGGCGCAGCGCAATAGCATGCGGGTGTCCCGGCGCGACGATCACGGGAGTGATGGCGCTGTGGTAATAGGTTTTCTTGCCGTTGGAGTGTTCGATGCAGCAGCAGTTGGCGCAGTGGATTTTCTCCGAGGAATGATACCAGGTGCCGTCGAGCGCAATGGCGATGGTTCCATTGACCCCGCGATAGGACTCAAGCATCCCCTGTTCTTTGAAGGACTCCACCCCCTCATCGTAGAGAGGAAACATCTGCTCCGGCGCGACGGGATCGAGGGTCTCGCGCGTTTGATTCTCGCAGGGGATCTCCTCCATTTCCAAGAGGGTCTGCGCATTCCTGCGCCCTTTGTTCTGCTGCATCGTTTTCTGACAGGCCAAAAACGATGGCGACTGCGTAAAGAACACACTCCACGCGCTGGTGGCGAAATCCTCCATCGAGCAACTGGTGTTCTTGCCTTTGCGCGCGTCGGGCAGGCCGCCAAAGACCTGGCGTGTTTTCTTGATGAGGCCGGCCCAGGACTTCACGCGGCCAACCTCTCTTTCCAGCCGGCGCGCAGGGGTTTGAGAAAAACCTCTTTACGTGGCCCAGGCCGTTGGCTGCGGTCATCATTGCGAGTGCGGCCCGTCGTCGCTCCAACGTGCTGCCAGCCCGCCGCCCGATAGCAGGTTCCCCGGAAACGTTCCCCATCCACAAAGGTTTCCAGCAATTCAATCGCATGGCCGTATTTGCGCTGCCAGTCCGCCGAAACCCGCGCCGCCGCCATCCCCAGAGCATGGCTGCCCAACCAAGGCACGCGCACCCAGGGAGCCACCAGAAAACGCGTGTTATTGGCCACCAACCACAGCCGCTCCTGGCGCTGCTGCCCAGACCGGCCAATCCACGCGTCGCGCGCTGCGCATTTCCAGGCCGCCGCTCCCCAAAGCAGAGCCGCCAGCGGCCGGCCATTCTGAGCACGCAGCAGATACTTCACGTTCTCACCAACCGTGTTGCCATAGCCCAGATAATGATGGCGCGCGAGTAGGAACCGGAACAGCGCCAAATCCTCCCGGCTCTCTCCACCGGCATCAGTTTCACAGCCTGCAACTCCGCCAGCGAACACCGCACCGGCGATTCTTCGCATTCAACGGGATCAAGCTGGCGGTTGCGCAGACCATTGACTGAGCCAGTGCGCCGCGGCGGCAGGCAGATCAGCCCGCGCGCTTCCAACTTCAAAAGGAGGCTGCGGCAGGCCATGTCCTTCAGACGCCCGGCCCCGTTGCGCCAATTCCAGTGCTCGCACAGTCGGCGGGACAGTTGGGTTCGATTCCAACAGGGATACGCCTGCAGCCAGTGACCGATTAAAGCCACCTCCGCCGCGCTCACACGCCGACCCTGCACCAGCCACACTCGCGCCACGCCCTAAACAAACAGGGCAAACGCGAAAATGAGTCCAGCGGAAAAAACGGAAAAAATCTTGGGGGCTATTAACTTGATTCCCCTACAACAACCCGTTGCGGTGCAAAACGACTTCCAAGCCCCCGAAACCGCAACATATCGAAACGAGGGGCATAATGTAAACAACCCTAAAAATCTTTCTCCTCTCGATCCCCTCCCTGCGAAAATACCACCCTCACCTCGAAATCCCGAATATCAGAAGAGTCAAAATGAGAACTGCTGACAAAAAAGTAGCGAAACGCCATATCTCCGCAGGAAATCCCCGGGTCTCGGAGCGCGGTGTTCCAGACCGCAGCAGCCGCGACTTTTCGGTTCGATTCGAGATTCTTGCATGGCCCGCGAGACAGGCCGAGCCGGTGCGGCTTCGAAGGCAGCCCTCCGCACCAAAGTCGCGCCGCTCTACCGACAAATTGCGGATGCACCGGGCGCAATGGCTCGCCAACATTGGAAGTTGAAACGCTCTGCCGTACCCTCCATATTCCACTCTCGACTGATGAATCCAGAACGAAGCAAGCGCGCACGCGAAATACAAAGACGCCTCTCCAGACCGATTCAACCCGCGGGGACAACTGCAGGCGGAAGCACGCGGGCGAACCAAGTCAAATTGACAGTCTTAGGGGTAGTGGTTGTGGTTGCCGTCTCTGTATCCGTCTTCTTCCGACACTTGAAATCGAATACGTCAAGCCATGCTCTGACAATCGCGGCATCTCCCTCTGAGCCGACGGCCGGCGCCCCGCCCGTTTCAGTTGCTCCGGCAGCGAGTTCAGCGTCTTCGACTATCCCGGCGGCAGGCACCAGTCAGCATGACAATGCCGATAGCGCACTCTCTCCCAGAGAAATCGCCGTCGAGCACCTGACACGCGGAAACGATTTCCTGTCCGAGGGGAAGCTTGAAGAATCGGTCAAGGAATTTGAGAACTCTGTCCGCAATGATCCGGAATCCGAAGACGCGCACTACAATCTAGCCATCGCGTTGGCCAAGCTCGGAAAAGATGATGACGCAATTCGCCATTACGAGGAGGCGCTGAAGATTCTACCGGAATATGCGGAAGCCCACAACAACCTCGGCAACCTCCTCGTCAAGCGCGGCCAGTTAGTTGAAGCCATCAAGCATTTCAACGAAGCGCTTGAATTTAATCCTGACTCGGCCTCGACTCATAACAACATGGGCACCGCGCTGGCCCGGCAAGGCAAGCTTACGGATGCAACCATCCACTTTGCCAAGGCCGTCCAAATCATGCCCGCCTATCTGGATGCCCACTACAACCTTGGGAACGCTTACCTATCGCAAGGGCGCCATGATGAAGCGACCCTTGAGTTCAACGAGGCCCTTCGAATCCAACCAAACTTCGCGCCTGCCCTGCGGGCTCTGGACAAACTGCGCCATAGGAAAGGGCCGTAGCAGGCGATGGCAATGGGAATTGAATGGATCTTGCATGGGAGTGCTGGATATATGGATGAGTGGATCCGTGGATTGATGTTGGTGGATCATCTGAGTTATGAAGTGACGGAAGACCGGAGAGTTGGAATTCCGACGCCCGTCAATCCATGAATCCAACAACCCAATAATCCACTCATCCACCGCGTGTTGCCTTCGGAGGATTTCGTTAGCGTGCACTCACAGCGACGATCTCTCCTGCCGTCACGTTGCCTTGCGCATCCACCGTAATCTCTTTGGCGCCTTTGGGAATGTCTGCAACCATCACGTTGCCCCCAGGCCAGCGCACCCAAATCCGAGTGGGCACCTCCGGCGTCGCCATGACGGCGAGGGCGCTGTCTTGGGACCAATACCCGCCACCCGCGTGGATGATCCGAGCCGGCCCCATGCGTTCACCGTACGCCATCCGTAACACGGCCCCCACGCCATTTGGGTTGCTTTTCAGGCCGGCCAAGCGGACTCGCAATCCCGGTTTCCCAGTGGTGTTCCGAAAGAGCTTGGTTTGCGCGGCGTTCTGTGTGACTACCAGGTCCACGCGCCCATCCCCATCATAGTCAGCTACCGCAGAGGCTCGTTGCTCGCCATAAATCTCGACGCCGCTTGCTTGGCCATGAATCGCCTCGAAGCTGCCGTCGCCAATTCCTTTCAGCCAAAGTCCACGACCCGCGTCCTGCCGGTTGTCCTCCGCACGCACCGCGAAGAAATTCTGGCTCAGGAACACGTCTTCCTGGCCATCCCCGTCAAAATCCGCGACGCTTAAGCCCATCGTAGGCGTCCATTTGGACTCTGAGGGCAATGCCTTGGTTTCAAAAGTTCCTTCGCGGTTCAGGAATACCATCGACCTCAACTCGACTGCCTTGAGTTCCTTTGCCTTGGTGATGCGTTCGCCGAGGATTTCCGCGATGCTCGAGCGAGCATAGGCCATGTGCGTAGGAAGCCGTTCCCGCACCCAGGGCATGAGCTTTCCGACCAAATCCATGTCGCGGTAGGGCACGACCTTTGTCAGCTCCGCATTTGGGAATGCCTCGAACAAATGAATCTGGCCGTCCGCATTGAAATCGCCAAAGTAAAGGAACCATGGGCCGGTAGGCGACCGGGAGTAGTAACTATTGTGGCCCCAATTGCCAGCGATGATATCCAATTGTCCATCACCGTCGAAATCGCCGGTGGCGACGCCAGTCCAGAGGCCTGTTAAATCGTTGAGGGTCGAGGGTTGGACAAAGTTGAGCGTTGAAGACTGAGAGTCGAGCGTCACGCGTTCGTTTTCAAGTTTCACTGCCGGATTCCACGGTTGAAAGTTCCCGCGGTCGTTCATGAAGATACGGAGTGGTCCCCATTCACAAGCCAAGACGAGATCGGGTTGGCCATCCGCATTGAGATCACTGAACGTTGCGCCGCTTACCATCCCGATCCGCTCGAGACTCCGGTTGTTCGCCGCATCCGGAACGAGATTGCCGCTTTCGTTGAGGAACAAACGCGAAGTGGCAGGTTCGGGATAACGACCCGGAACAAACCGCCCGCCAACAAACAAATCCAAATCGCCGTCTCCGTCGATATCCGCCGCCGCGAGCGGACCGCCGCTGGAGGGAACCTTGGGGATGGCTTCCCGCGCGGCCAGGCTGCCGCCCGTAAAATCAAACCGCAGGACCCCAGAAGCGTTCGGTGTGGGAGCCTCCAAACCGGATAGTGCAACCAAGAGCGAAGGCTTACCTCCCGCGGAAGACCAGCCGAGCACGGCTGTCGCGTCATCACTCAGTTCAGACTCGAGCACAGGCGCAGACCATGAGGCAAGGCCGCCTTTTCCGTCGCCGCGAAAGACCGCGACCGTTCCACCTCGGCCACTTCCGATAATCAAGTCGTCGTGCCCGTCTCCGTTTAAGTCGAACCAGGCCGCGCCGGGACCCAATTGACTGAGTTTCTTCGGCAACAACGGTTGGAGCGCAAAATCGTCGAACGGATCGTCCCGGTGCCGGT
>JACQWK010000068.1 GCA_016209525.1 Verrucomicrobiota bacterium | reverse complement strand
TGCCGCCGAAGACGGGCTGGTAGCCCGTTCCACCCATTTTCAAAACACGCTCTAAGGCGCGGCTGGTTTGAAGGGTTTGGACGACATGCCGGGATAGAGGGTATCCGCGCACTCGGGACAAAGCCCGTGGGTAAAGGTCACTTCGAGATGCCGAGTCAGAAATGCCTCGACGGAAGTCCATTCGCCTTGCTCGCTCCGGATTTTCTTGCACGAGGCGCAAATCGGCAAGAGACCCCGCAGGGTTTTGGTTTTCTGCATCGCGGCCAGCATATCGAGCATGAGCTTCTTTCGTTCGGCCTCGACTTCGTCGCGCTTCCGGCGCTCCTCGGAGGCTTTCAGTGCCCGAACGACAGCCGGGACCAAATTCTCAAGATGGTGTTTCAAAACGTAGTCCGACGCGCCCTTTTCGAACGCCTGAATCGCAACCTCTTCGCCCAAGGCGCCGGTGACGAAGATGAATGGGATGTTGGGAAATTGGGACTTGGCGATGCTCAGCGCTGTGTATCCATCGAAAGCGGGAAAGCCGTGGTCAGAGAGGATCACATCGGGCGGCTGGTTTCGCAGTTGCAGCGTGTACTGCTGGCGGGTCTCCACCTGACGGGTCTGGAAGGCCAGCCCGCCCCTCCTCAATGCATTTTCGATAAGTCGGACGTCCGCTGGCACGTCCTCAACGATCAGAATGTTCAAATCTCGCTTCACGGTTCGTTAGTTCGCCCCCACCCATCAGCGGCTGGTTGCAAGTCGAAGCAGGTCTCATTGCTCAATTCGTTCCTTAAACTAGCGTGGACAACCCCATCTCCAATAGGGTGAGAACCTCCTTTGGCCGGGGGGCGGAGACCCGCAGCGCGGCGCAGCCGCAACCGAATCTCCCATTGTGTGGAGAGATGAAGATTACGAGTAAGAACACGACGACAGGGCTGCATCAAGCTCTCCATCCTCTCCCCGCGAGGAACGAGTGGGGAGAGGACCGAGGAGAGGGGCAACCAACAAAAATGCGCCTCCTCTCCCCAGCCCTCTCCTCCATCCGATGGAGGAGAGGGGGAAAACGAGGAGCTTGGTGCAGTCCTGATCTGACCGTCTCCAATCCGGCGCGAAGCAGAGTGAACGAAGAACCGCGCCGGGTCGAAGACCGGCGCTCCGGTTCAAGGGCATCACGCACGCTACAAGTCCGTGGAGTTCACACTCTGTTCCGCCGCTGCACGCGGCGGGGACGGCGCAGGCGCGCCATCCCTACCTTCAAATTGCCGGTTGGATAACCGTGGGGGTGAAATATGCAGGCTTAGAGCCGGTCGATGTTCGGCAGGGAGAAAAAGAAGGTTGCGCCTTCATCGACGCGAGCTTCGGCCCAGACGCGGCCGCCGTGGCGGCCAATAATCCGCCGCACGTTGGCCAGACCAATGCCCGTTCCTTCAAATTCACTCGACCCGTGCAGCCGTTGGAATACTCCGAACAATTTTCCGGCATGCTGCATGTCGAAGCCGACCCCGTTGTCGCGGACGGAGACGATGGTTTCATCCTGAGAAAGAGAGCAGCCAATCTCGATGCAAGCGTGGCGTCTCGGCCGCGTATATTTCAGGGCGTTCGAAATCAGATTCATAAACACCTGCCGCAATAAACCCGGATCGCCCCGGACGTCCGGCAACTTCCCGATGATCCACTGGATCTGCCGGCCGCGCGTTTCCATTTCCAAAGCCCGCTGCACGGAGGCGACCAAGTCCGCCAGACTGACGCGCGCTTTGTTGATCTCGGCGCAACTGGCCCGCGACAGTTCCAACAAATCATCGATGAGCTTGCCCATGTGCTGCGTCGCGTCCGCGATAATCCGGAGATACCCTCGGCTCTGTTCGGGAAGAATGGCGCCGGATTCCTCCTGGAGCAATTCCACAAAACCGCCGATGTGCCGGAGCGGCGCGCGGAGATCGTGAGAGATGGAGTAGGAAAACGCTTCCATTTCGTGATATGCCTCTTTGAGTTCGGCCGTGCGTTCCAGGACGCGAGCTTCAAGTTGGGCATTGAGGCGGGCGATTTCCTCCTGCGCCTTTCGCCGTTCGAGCGCGGCCGCAAGCCGATAAGCGACGGCCTCAAGGAAATAGAGTTCATCCTCACTCCAAGCGCGCCTTTGGCTCGCGTGCACGGACAAGACGCCGAAAGGGCGGTCCCGGCCCTTGATCGGAACGCAGGCCGAGCTGACCACGGAATGTTCCCGCATCCACAATGGCCAGTGCAGCCGGGTTTCGCTGGGCAGGTCATCGGCCACGACCGCGGCGTTCGTCAAGACCGCCGAGCCGGGAGGGGAATCCGGGCCGGCGTTGACCGTCGCCAGGCCGACGAGGTTGTTTTTCCAGCCCGATCCGGAGGAAAGCCGAAATGCCGAGCCGTCCGAGAGCAATTCGAACACCGCGGCGTGATCGGCACGAAGCGTGCCCGCGACCAATTCGACCGCGTCATCCATGAGGAGCGCAGGGTCGATGCCCACAAGCACGATCTTGCTGAACTCGGCGATCGCGGCTTCGAGACTGGCGTGCAATTGCAGCCTGACTTCGGTCTGCTTCCTTTCCGTGATGTCCCGAAAATTCGCGACAAAGGCCTGGACGCCGGGTTCCTGGAGCAGATTCGTTCCCAGGGCTTCGAGCCATACCCAGGAGCGATTCTGGTGCCGGTAGCGATATTGAGCGCGAATACCACCGCCGGGCTGTTGGAGGCAGTGCCGGAAAAGCTCCCTGGTCTTTTTCCGATCTTCAGGATGCATCAGAGCGAAAGCGTTCCGTCCCATCGCATCGCTGATCGGGTAGCCAAGAATGCGGGTTGTGGAGGGGCTGGCATAAAGCAGACAGCCGCGGGGATCCAACAGCGCGATGGCATCCATGCTGTTCTCGATCAAGGCACGAAAGCGCAACTCGCTCTGACGCATGCTGGCTTCTGCTTCGAGCCGTTTCTTCCGTTCGTCGCGCTCCCGCAATGCACGCACGACGGCCGGAACCAAATTGGCCAGCCGGGTCTTCAGCACGTAATCGCTGGCTCCTTTCTTCATCGTGTCGATGGCAACCTCCTCTCCCATGGAACCGGTGACGAAAATGAACGGCACATCCGGCCGAAGACCTTTGGCCAGCTCCAAGGCCGCAAACCCGTCAAAGGCCGGAAGGGCATGGTCGGCCAAAATCAAATCGGGTTGGAACTGCTCCAACTGGGACAAGAACTCTCCCCGGCTCTCGACGTGGCTGCTGACGAATTCGAGTCCTCCTCGGTGCAACTCTCGATTGATCAGAGCCACATCATCCGGGGCATCTTCCAGTATCAAAATTCGGAATTCGTTGGCTGAGGTCACAGTAACGGCTCGACCTGGCCGAAGTTCATCGGTCGGGAGAGGGACAGTGGTCTGCAAAATGTCCGGAACAGGCTACTAGCCCGTTTTGGGCAGCAACCTGCCGACCAAAAACGCGGCAGGCTGGGAGCGTGCCGCGACAGGCCAGTGGCCCGTTCCACCCGCAAGGCATTTTTCAAACACGCCATTAGATTTCCGACCCAGTTCCGCCGGGCGAGACGCCACGGCTCTATGGCAGGCGGGACACCCGCCGCCACAGCCCACCTGCAGCCGCGCCCAGATGAGCCTTCGCTCAAGCGGTCGCAGCGGCTCCTTCGGCTTCCACGTTCGCGTTAACGGCCGGGGACGGCTCGTTCACCAGCGTCCAAAAAAGGCCGATCTGTTTGACTCGGTCCGCGAGTTCTTTGTATTCGACCGGCTTCACGACGTACGCGTTCGCGCCCATTTCATAGCATCGGCCAACATCGTCGGATTGATTCGAAGACGTGAAGATCACGACCGGGATTGTTTTCAGTTTTGGGTCGCCTTTGATTTGCTGCAGCACTTCAAACCCATCCACTCTCGGCATCTTCAGGTCCAGCAATACGGCGACGGGGTTCCCGCTGGTTCGCTCAGAATACTGTCCGCGGCAAAAGAGATAATCCAACGCTTCGACGCCATCTGCGATTATGACAATTGGGCAACCGACTTTTTGACTTTCGAAAATCCGCCGGATGAGATCCAGGTCGTTGCGATTGTCATCCACCAGCAGCAGACATTTGTCGTGGTTCATAGTGGGAGCAGTGTGAAAACCCTCTCTATCCTTAAATGGGGTAATTCCCGCACGGCGTAACGAGGGCCAACCCATCGCCACCCTGATGGATGGATGGATGGATGGATGAGTGGATTAATGGAATGGTGAAACACCCAACAATCCAATCATCCACTCATCCACTTCTCGCTGGTCCGGAGCCTAGCGCTTCGTTTTCGGTGGAGTTCCGTAGTGTTTGCGCACGGCATCGAGGATTGCCTGCGAGAGCGATTTGTCGCCAAACAGACCCACTCGGATGCGGAGTTCCGTGGTTTCCTCGCCCTTGTTCTTTAACTTCAAGCTAATCTTCCTGTCGCCGGCACCGCGAGCTTTCAGATGCGCTCGGAGGGCGTCTTTCTCGCGCGAGACGACCGCAAGTTCGAGGTCCTTCATTCCCGTCTGAGCGGCGGTCCAGGCGGTATCCAACGAGACAGTCTCGGTCGTGCGAAGCCCGCCGTTGACGTAAACCACCGAGCCGGCGCCAACGGCGGCGCCGGTGCCAATGAGCAAGGCGGCGCATCCGCTCAGAAGAGCGCAGCAGGCGACACAGAAGATGCCGCGTAGAGTGCGTTCCAGAAGCAGGGCAGGCATCTTGCCTGCCTCCAAGTTCGCTGTGAAATTCCCCAAAAGAGGCAGGCTGGAAGTCTGCGCTACCTTGGCGAACCGACTTTTGAAACACTCTCTTGACCAGATTTTCATAAGCTTATTGACGAGACCGTTGGATGAACGACAGGTCGGCGTTTGTAGTCCCGGCTTTAGCCTGTTCGGACCGCCTAAAGGCGGGACTACAAACCTTCCGCGTGTAGTCCATCCCACGGTCTCCTCTCTAACCGCATTCATTCACTTGAACCTCGAAGGGACACACGAATGAGATCGGAAGTGGAACCTGGATTGAGTCATTTTGGGTAGTGCCACCAAAAGCTTCTGGCTTAATCCTTTGATTCCAGATTCAAGAGGCCGAGATCCGGATCGTTGTCCGAGATGACGATGATGCCAATGTTTAACGACCCAACCACGTAGGCTGAATCCGGCTTCACAGTGACAATCACCGCCTCCGGCAACTCGATCGCGTGATCATCGATCGGGATCATCGTGAGATTCGCCGAACTCGATCCAGCCGGAATCGTCAAGGTCTCCGGCAGTAAGTTGTAGTCCGTTCCGTTGGTGGCAGTCCCTCCCAACGCCAGGCGCACGGTGAGGGAAGCCGTGGTGTCTCCCGTGCGGCCAATTGAGAATTGAGCTCCTGCTGAGGCACCCTCCGAAAGGAGTGTCACCGAGGCGGTGATGCTCACGATCGGCAACGGCGTGGCCGGCCTCACGCGGATTGTCTTGCTCTTGCGGCTCACCGGGCCTTTGCCTCCAAAAGTGATCGTCTGCCCGGTCACGGTAAGGGTCACTATGAATTCACCGGGGGTCGTGTAAGTGTGAGTTGGGTTCCGCTCCGTGCTCCGCGGGCTGCCGTCCCCGAAATCCCAATCCCAGGAGACAACCGGGCCGGTGGACTTGTCGGTGAATTCCACCCTCAACGATACCGTGCCTTCCGACGGATTGGCCGAGAAATCGGCGACGACGGTGGTTTGGTCATTGTCCTCAATCGTCACATTGGCGGTCCTTGGGTCGCCAATGACGTAATCTTCGTTTTCCGCCAGGCTTAAAATTACAGTTTCATTTCCTTCGACGGCGGTGTCGTCGATCGGCGTGATTCGGATTGCCGTTGAGCTCGCGCCGGACGGGATAGTGACCGAAGTCTCCAGAGCCCGGTAGTCCGCCGAATTCACCGCAGTGCCGCCCAGTGCGTACTTCACCACCAACGACGCGGCAGTGTCGCCGGAGCGGCTAATGGTGAACTCGCCCGAATCGGGTCCGGCTTCGGCGGCTTTGTCATCCGTGGCAATGACCGTCACCACTGGCAGCGCGGGCGGCGCATCGTTGTCTTCGATCGCCACCGTGGCGCTGTTGGGTGTCCCCACCTTGTAGGTTGCATCCTCCGTCAGCGTCAAAATCACTGTTTCATTGTCTTCCACCGCAGTGTCATCGACTGGCTCCAACTTTATTGTGGTGGAGGCAGCGCCGGCGGCCAAGGTCGCCGAGCTAGCCAAAGCTTTGTAATCGGTCCCATTGCCCGCGGTGCCGCTGAGTGTGAATTGCACCGTCAACGCCGCGGCGGCATCCCCGGTGCGGCTGATGGTGAATTCGCCCGCATCGGGGCCGGCTTCGGCGGACTTGTCATCCGTGGCAACGACTGTTACCACCGGGAGCGTGGGCGCAGCGTCGTTGTCTTCAATGGCCACTGCGGCGCTATTGGGCGTCCCCACCTTGTAAGCCGCGTCCTCCTTCAGCGTCAAAATCACCGTTTCACCAGCCTCAGCCGCCGTGTCATCCACGGGCTCCACTTTCACTACAGCCGATCCCGCGCCAGCAGCCATCGTCGCCGAGGTGGCCAATGTCTTGTAGTCGGTCCCGTTGACCGCAGTGCCCTCCAGTGTGAATTGCACCGTCAACGCCGCGGCGGTGTCTCCAGTGCGGCTGATCGTAAACTCGCCCGCATCTGGACCGGCTTCGGCGGCCTTCTCATCCGTGGCAACGACCGTCACCACTGGGAGCGTGGGCGCGGCGTCGTTGTCTTCAATGGCCACTGTGGCGCTATTAGACGTCCCCACCTTGTAGGCCGCATCCTCCTTCAGCGTTAGAACCACCGTCTCGCCGGACTCGACCGCCGTGTCGTCCACGGGCTCCACTTTCACGACAGCCGATGCCGCGCCAGCAGCCATCGTCACCGAAGTGGCCAATGTCTTGTAGTCGGTTCCGTTGACCGCAGTGCCCTCCAGTGCGAATTGCACCGCCATCGCGGCGGCGGTATCTCCAGTGCGGCTGATGGTGAATTCGCCCGCATCGGGACCGGCTTCGGCGGCCTTCTCATCTGTGGCAACGACCGTCACCACTGGGAGCGTGGGCGCTCCGTCGTTGTCTTCAATGGTGACCGTTGCATTATTCGGAGAGCCGACTGCGTATGCGGCGTCGCTCGCGAGCGTGAGAATCACGGCTTCGATGTCTTCGCGTTCGGCATCATCGATCGGCGTCACCGTAAGGGTCGCTGAGATTTCACCGGCAGGGATGATAATCGAGCTCTCCAAGCGCTGGTAGTCGGTGCCATTAACGGCCGGACCGCCGAGCGTGAACTTGACGGTGAGAGCGGAGGCCGTGCTCCCCGTGCGGGTCAAAGTGAACGCACCGGTCGCGGTGCCCACCTCGGAAGCCTGAGGATCGGAGGCGACGACGCTGATCGTGGTTTGACGCGGCGCGGAGCTGAGCACGTTTTGCAGATTCAAGCGGCCGCCGGTGACGCATCTGCCGGCCAGACTGGGCACCGGATCTGCGCCCGCGAGCACGCGGTTGATGATCTGGCGATAGCCCTCGCCGGGAAAGGCCGCCCAGGCCAGAGCGCACGAACCGCTGACGTGGGCCGCAGCCATCGAAGTGCCGAGGAAGAACTGGTACGCGCTGTCACTCCCGGTCCAGCAAGAGAAAACATCCAAGCCGGGCGCTCCCAGATCTACGGTCTTGGCGCCGTAGTTGGAAAAGAAAGCCACTTCGTCGCGGCGGGTCGTGGCCATGACCGAGAGAATGTTGTCGAGATCAAAGCTGGCCGGATAAACGGCGTCCGGCGGATTCTCATTGTCTTTGGCGCTGTTGCCGGACGCAGCGACGAAAATGATGCCGGCGGATCGAGCGCTCTCGATGGCCTCGCGCAACGCCTGGGAATTGAAGGCAGGCCCGCCCCAACTGCCATTGATGATTTTTGCCCCGTTCTTCCGCGCGTAATCGAGGCACGCAATCGCGTCCGATACCGCGCCGTCTCCTTGAGGATTGATGAATTTGCAGGCCATGAGCTGCACCTTCCAAGCCACCCCCACCACGCCCAACTGATTGTTGCCCGCGGCGCCGATGATGCCGGCGACATGCGATCCGTGGCCGTGATCGTCGAGGGGGTCGCCGTCGTTCTTGATCGCGTTCAGGCCATGGATGTCATCGACGACACCATTCCCATCGTCATCGATGCCGTTTCCGCGGATTTCGCGCGAATTGACCCACATATTCGGCGCGAGATCTTCGTGCGTGTATCTCACGCCGGTATCGACGACGGCCACAACGATATTCTCCGCTGCCGTTCGCGCATCCCAAGCCTCCGGAGCATCGATGTCCGCATCCGCAACACCGTCCCCTTGGCCGACGTTGTGTAAATTCCAAAGTGTTCCATCTTTAAAGCGAAAATCGTCGGGCTCGGCCAGAACGCGCACCAGGTAATCCGGTTCGGCGTACTCGACCAAACCGCTCGCCTGGTATGCTTGGATGGTGCGGTTCACGTCGTTCCCAACGGACAACTGAACCACCTGGAGATTTCCGATATTTGAGAACTCCCGCAACACCTGGCCGCTCAGGGCCAAATGGATCGGCGAAAGGAGCCCCAGAGCAATGCCGGCCTTGGGTTTGATGAGAATTCTGGACGAGTGCATCTCGGCGCCTAAGCGAGGAATCGGCAACCCGGCGATGACCTGCGGCCCGAGCAAAGGATAGAGCCTGCTCCCATCGGAAGCCACAGGGATGCTCACACTCGCGTTCGGTGGCGCCGCCCATACAAACGCCCGATAAAACCGCTGGTCGAACTTCCCGGCGTCCGGATCGAGCAAATGGATTCTGCCCGATGCGGCCGTTTGGTAGGTGGCGACCGGTGTCCAGTCTTTCAGTTCACTGGAAGCTTGGATGGAGTAAATCGCGTCAGCGGCGCCCTCCAATCGAAAAACAAATTGACCGGCAGATGACGCGGACCGAGTGGAAGCGTCGGTGATCAAACGCGCTGGATTGAGTCCGGCGGCATCATTTGGGTTCGGAGCTGCATCCGCAACATTCAGCGCCAGGGACGCCCAAACGCACGCGAGGCTGAGAAATGATTGAAACTGTGTCATAACGAAGAACTTGTTGCGTCAGATCTTGGCAGCCCGGTCAGCGGCAAACCTGGAAGAGCTCCCGAGGTGGTCACACAGGAAGCGTGAACAGTGACTGCGCCTGTGTGCCACCCACGGGAGCCAAGCCGGCACGAGACGCTAGGGCAGTGGAGGACAGCGGCACCACCTTGACATCTCTGCCAGCAAAATCTTTCCATGAGCGTCCCAACCAGTTCGTTCTTCGTTCCACGGAATCTCTACGGTCAAGCATACGTTCCAGGCCGAAACGGGCCAAGTAGGTGGAAACCTTAAACTTGCGGGTAAAACCTCCCCACCAATGGCCGCAAGGCTTCCGCTATGACCTTGGACACCCCTCCATGACCCCAGCCAGGAAGATCGACACGTCAAGATCCTCGCGGGCGCATCTTGACACTGCCACCGTTGTTTTCGCCCTCTCCCACGACGGAGGAGTGGGAGAGGGTCGGGGAGAGGGCAAACT
>JACQWK010000652.1 GCA_016209525.1 Verrucomicrobiota bacterium | reverse complement strand
GCTGGGAAATGCCGGCGATTCTCCATCACCCCGGCCCTCTCTCCCGCTGGGAGAGGGAGGATTATTCACGGCGTTCGGAAGGACTACGGTCTCCTTAGTCGATCTTGGCCGTTGACCTAAATCAACCCATTCGGGCCCATCGAACGACATTATCAGGGAAAGAATTGAGTGCGCTATGGATTCGAGATGGACCAGCCGGCGGCGGGTTGAGGCGGCCCTGAATCATCAGGAGCCGGATTGTGTCCCCTACGACCTCGGCGGCACAATTCTCACCGGCATTCATCACGTTGCCTACCGGCGATTGCGGAAGCACCTCGGCTTGCCGGAGGTGCCCATCGAGATCGAAGATTCCCACCAACAACTGGCTCGCGTCCACGAAGACGTGAAGAAACGTTTGCGGGTCGATGTCTGGGGAGTCAACCCCGGCAAGCCCCGCGGCTTCACTCGCCCGGAATGGGGTGAAGACGGTTACGACAAACTCATCGACGAATGGGGCATTGAATGGTGGAAACCGCAGGACGGCGGCTTCTATTACGACATGCGCCGCCATCCGCTGGCCGAGATCGAGAACGCCGGCGACCTCAAGAAATTCAAATTTCCCGATCCGATCGATCCCGGTCGCTACGAGGGCATGGCGGAGCGCGCCGACGAATTGATGAATCGCCGGCAGGCGGCCTACGTGCTGGGACGGAACGCGCCGGGCATCTGGGAAATCGCGCTCTGGATGCGCGGCTTCGAAAACCATTTCTGCGACATGGTCGCCAACGAGCCGCTGGCCGAAGCGTTGTTGGATATCATCCTGGAGGTGAAAATGAAGTACTGGGCCAAGGCGCTGGAGTTGGTTGGAGAAAACGTGATGATGGTTTCCGAAGCGGACGACTTGGCGAGCCAGAACCGTTGCCTGTGCAGCCCGGATCTGTACCGGAAACTAATCAAACCCCGGCACACGAAACTTTTTGCCTGGATCAAGAAAAACGCCAAGGCCCCGGTGAAGATTTTCTATCATTCTTGCGGCGCAGTGCGTCCGTTGATCCCTGATTTAATCGAGTCCGGCATCGACATTCTAAATCCGGTCCAAGTCAGCGCCTCCGGCATGGACACTCGCGAACTCAAGAAGGAGTTTGGCAAGGACATCACGTTTTACGGAGGTGGAGTCGATACGCAACGCGTGCTGCCTCGCGGCACGCCGCAAGAAGTGCGCGACGAAGTGAAGCGCCGGATCGACGATTTGGCTCCGGGCGGAGGCTTCATTTTCAACACCGTCCATAACATTCAGGCTGATGTGCCGCCGGAAAACATCATGGCCATGTGGGAGGCGCTGCAGGAGTTTGGGGTCTATTAATGGTTTAGCGACGCCGACCCAATCGATCCAGCATCACGGCCGCGAGCAGGATGCCGCCGACGACGGCTTTTTCCCAATGGTCGCCGATATTCAGGAAGCTGATCGCCGGACGAATCGTTGCCAGAAGCAGGCAGCCCAGGAAGGCTCCGATCACGGTCCCTTTGCCGCCGCTCAAGCTCGCTCCGCCCACGATGACGGCGGTGATCACTTTGAGTTCGTCGCCTTCGCCCGCGTTGGGAATGGCGGAATCGAGACGTGCGGTGAACAGCAAGCCGGCGAGCGCGGAGAGCGTGCCGGAGAGCGCATAGTTGAACAGCTTCACCCGGCTCACCGCGATGCCGCTCAGCCAAGCCGCGCGTTCGTTGCTGCCGATGTAATAATTTTGCCGGAAGAATCGGTGCTTGCGCAGCAGCACGTCCATCATCGCGACCCATGCCAGCGACACGATGATCGGCATTTGCACACCGGCGACGCGGCCTTGCCCAAGCCAGCAAAACGGCGCCTCGAACCCCGAACGACCGACACCGCCGGAGATAATGTAAGTCAGGCCGCGAGCCAAGAGCATCGTGCCGAGGGTGGTGATGAAAGGGTTGATGCCTATCTTCGCGATGATGAGTCCGTTGAAGAGGCCCGTTCCGGCGCCAATGGCCAGGCCGGCCACGACCGCCAGCGGCCACGCCAGGTGAATCGAGGGTTCTTTCATCAACACCGCCGCGACCATGGCGGCCAGCGCCGACACCGAACCGACCGAGAGATCGAATCCACCGGAAACGAGAAGCACGGTCATGCCGCAGGCCATGATGGCGTAGCCAAACAGGTAGAGCAGGACGGTGTTGATCGTGGCGGCGGAAAGAAACGCCGGGTTGTAAATCCACATCGCCAGCCAAAAGACAGCGACGACCAGAAGGATGCGGAATTCCGGGAACAGCCGAATTCCGGAAGCAGATCGCCGCGCGCTTGAAGCAAACTGAGGCTCGGAAATAGGAAGCCCAGCAAGTGAACTTGCCGTATTTGGCTTCACTTGGACGTCCCTCGGCGCGCTCATTTTCCCAGGCTCAGGACTGTTGTCGCCACGGCAACACATCGGTCCTCGCTCGTGCTTTCGGATGGCTCTGTCATCCATGCAGTGAATACGGTTCTCCCTCTCCCAGAGGTAGAGGGCCGGGGTGAGGGAGAGTCGTCGGCAGCTCCCTGAGCCTCCGATTTGTCCGCGCCGTTCACCCTCACCCTGACCCTCTCCCTCAAGGGAGAGGGAACGAGCGCGCTTGCCTCGCCGCCAAAACGCACACGCCTTAACTTCGCCTCGACTTGATTCATCCGAACACGGATGGCAATGCGCCTTCGCCCCCCGGGAAAGGGCCGGAGTAAGGTGAGACAAAAGCAGTCGGATTCCAGAGCCATCGAAATTTTCCGGGGCGGATTGGGATTCTTAAGCCTATCGGAGGAAGTACTTGTAGTTGGATTTGTCCACGATGATGACGCCGGTGTCGATGGTGTTGGGCACGCCGCTGACCTTGGCCGCGCGGTTATCGGTGGTGATCGGTACCTCCAAGTGGTTTATTTGATAGAGCAACGCCACGGCATAGATCGGCATTAAGGCCGTCTGCTGCACCACCGTCGCTTGAACGACGTCTTGCTCGATGTATCGCAACACCGAGTTATCGCGGTCCATGGCGACGATTTTCACCCGGCCAACCCTTCCCGCCTCTTTCACTGCGGTCGCTGCACCCGCTCCTCCCGCGGCTTCGACGCAAGCGATGCCGGCGAGATCCTCGTGGCGTTGCAGGAGAAGCGCAGCGACTTGAGTCGCTTTGATCGGATCGCTCTCCGTGTTCGCGATTTGGACGATGGAAACTTGCGCGTATTTCGCGAGGGCCGCTTTGTAGCCCTCGACGCGCTCGCCGAGATTGGACTGCCCCAGCTTGGTCAGAAGCGCCACTTTGCCTGAGCCGCCGAGCAATTCCGCCAGCTTGAGACCGCCTTGAAATCCGGCGTTGAAGTTTCCGGTTCCAACGAACGCGATCCGCTTTGAACGCGGCAGGTCCGCATCGACGGTGACGACTGGGGTGCCCGAGTCCACGGCCTTGTTCACGATGGGGTTGAGTGAATCTTCGAAACCGACCACGACCAATCCCGCCGGTCGGCGAGCGAGGGCGAGTTCCAAAGCAGCGACCATGGCGCCCATGTCGA
This sequence comes from Verrucomicrobiota bacterium, assembly GCA_016209525.1. Lineage (GTDB taxonomy): Bacteria > Verrucomicrobiota > Verrucomicrobiia > Limisphaerales > SIBE01 > VHCZ01. The sequence goes on along the minus strand of JACQWK010000652.1, from coordinate 48,053 downwards.
GATCGGCAGGGCCGGCGTATTCGGTCGGCACGCCGAACAGCTCTCCGGCTTTCTTCATGCCCAGTTTGTGGTCATAGAAGTACTCCAGGTTTCCCAGAGCGGAGACTTGGATATAGAGATCGGGGCGCTTGCCGGTGGATTTCGAGCTTTGGGTAGTCTGTCGATGGCAGCCGGCCACCGAAAGGGTGGCGACAAGCAAGATTGTGAGAGGCCTGAAATTCGCGGCCATAGATCGCCAGACTATCGTTGCCGGTTTCGGGCGGTGCTTTGATGCAAGTCAATCGAACCCATATGGTGTCTCCGAATGTATAGCGAATTCGGAGACACCACACTGGGGCCGCCACGTGATCCGTCATTTCCTCCAGTGAGGACCCCTGCCCGCAACTCTCACACTTTGCAAAGTGTGAGAGTTCACTCTTTTTCTCCCGGCGGTGAGAACACGATTTCCCACCGCGACTGGCCACGCACAAAAAGCCGGGCGGTTCGCCCAGCCAATTTGTCCGTCTCATGCTTCGTTGGATCAGAGCCGATCACTTGCGGATACCAGTCGTCCTTGCCCAGGCCGCTCAGAATCCTTTTGGGGCGGCCCCAGCCGCGCGGCACCGCCAAGTTCGAGTTGAATGACACGTAAATCCCTTCCTGAGTCCAATCGCCATCTTGAGCGCGATTGAGCAGCATCACGTACGTCTGAAGATGGGAATTCCAATGGACGGACGCGCCCCAAAAAGCGTTCGCATCCGAACGATGCCAGTCGGTCATAGCCGGAAAAATCGGAGTGACGCAGCCGCCCAGGCCAGGTTCCTCCCAGCGCCCCTGCCGCCATTTTGAGACTTTGCCGACCGGATGATCGCGGTCCGCGCAAAGCATCCTGGCGACCGCGACACCTTGCTCTGATGCCGGACCCGTGTAGGTGGAGATGAAGAAGTAGAAATATTCCAGTTTCGCATCGGCGATTACGCAAAAGTCGCCGTTGCCGCCCGCGAAATAGTAATTCTTCGTGTCGCATCGGAGCGTGTTCGACGGTGCTTCCAGGATAATGCCTAGGTCGCTCCAAGTGTCGCCGTTGTCGGTGGAACGCAGGGCGCCGATTTTAGGCGCCGTGAGCCGCGTGCCAGGGCAGAGGCCCGCGGGTTCAAGGTGATACCATCCGTAAAGCGCGCCGTCGTTTGCCTTCCAAGTGGATTCGATCCAGCGCCCGCCGTTGACGCGGTTATCGTACTCCACGCGGCGGTAGCTTTGAGTCAGGTGGAACAAATCGGTTCCGCTGCTGCGCCAGGGATGACCGGCGGAGTTGAACAGGTAGAATGTACCGCCGTCCCAGTGGGCCGGGCTGTTGCAGTCTGTCTCTCCTGGACGGTTCGGATCCGAGCTGTTCGCGCCGCGAAACCGGAGGAGTGGCGCCGCGCGTAATTCCACCGTTGGAGAGGACTCTCCCTCGCTGAGCGCCGCTTCAAGTTCGAGGGAAAGACACACAACGGCGCTGTACAGCAGGCATCGTTGGATCGTGCGAGTTGCCTCCGATCTATTCCACGGATGGACAACGTTCCTCCCTCTCCCAGCGGGAGAGGGCCGGGGTGAGGGAGAGCCGTCGGCTAGAATCAGAGCCTCGGATGCGTCCGCGCTGTTCACCCTCACCCTGACCCTCTCCCTCAAGGGAGAGGGAACTCGGTCGTTCGCTCGGCAAGGAGCGCGCGTCCGCCTTGACTTCGCCTCGGCTTGATCTGTCCGAATGCTCAAGACAATCATCAAATCACCTCGTGATACACGTCCGGGTGGGGGCGGGGAATCACCACGGCGTAAACGAGCATTCCGGCTTCGCTCACAACGCGGCGGCCGGCCGTGATGGCTGCTTCGACCGACGCCACGTCGCCGGTCAGGCTGACGAAAGCCTTTCCTCCCATGGCCATCGCCAATCGGATTTCCAAAAGGGTGACCGTCGCGGCTTTGGCGGCCGCGTCCGCAGCTTTGATCAGAGTGGCGATATTGAAAGATTCCAGAATGCCGAGCGCGCCATTGGGCTCGCCCGGCTGCGTTCGGCCCAGCGCGGGAAAAACGTCCGGATGAACGTTGGGAATAACGAATTCGTCGATGAGACAGCCATTGGCCGCTTCGGCGCCCGCCGCCACGGCGCTTTGCACGGCGGCGGTGTCGCCTCCCACCAACACCATGTATTTTCCGGAACAGATTGAGCGGGACAAAACCAGCCGAACGTTGCCTGCTTTCAACATTGCATCTGCGACCTGAAAACCGGCGGCGATGCTCGAGAGTTCAATCAAGCCAATCGATTTCTCATTCATAAAAAGCAATTCATCATTACCTCGACACTAACAATGCCCCTCACCCCATCCCTCTCCCCATCTGATGGGGAGAGGGTGGCCGTAGGCCGGGTGAGGGATCTGTCGCAACTTCTGAACTCATTGTGATCTCGCCAAAATGATGCGGTCTCGCGTGACGGAAGTGACCGTGCCCGCGAACGGCGCGTGAAGGATCGCGCCCAGCGCTTTCTCCGGAACCATTCCCAACGGCTGGCCCATCACGACGCGGTCATCTGCTCCAACCACGGGGACGTTGGGCACACCCGCGCTCTGTTTCAAGGGCAGGATCACCTGCCGCGGTTCGAGCGGCGACTTTTTGAGCGGAGCGGGATGATCGTACTGGAGCACGTGCAGTTTCTTCATGAGCATCTTGATCGGCACCCGCCGGCCCTCCCGCATCGGATGCGGTTTGACGGTCGCGGGACCCGTCCATTTTAGTCCCGCTTGGCGCATCTTGGCCTTGGAGGCATCGCAGGCCTCTTTGGGATAGAATTCTTCCGGGCAGGCGTAGAGAGTGCACAAGCCGCAGGAGCAACAAAGCGAGGCCCATTGGTTCCAATAATCCTCGCCCGTGGCCGTGAACGCCAGACTCCGCATCACTTGGTGAGGCTCCACTGCATATCCGAGCAGGTAGCGAGGACAGTACTTTGTGCAGTACCGGCATTGATCGCACGCGGACTTGCCAATCCCCGCTTGCGCCGGCGCGGGCTTGAGCTTGCGTTCGATAACGTGATGATCGCGCGGCAGCACCACGACGCCGGTCGCGGTTTTGACGATAGGCGTGTCCAGATCGCCCGTGGTCTCGCCCATCATCAAGCCGCCGACGGTGAGCACCGGGTCGTGAGTCGTCGCTCCGCCGGCCGCGTCGATCGCTTCGCGGAAAGTCGTTCCGACGGGGACCGTGAGCGTGACGGGATTTCGGACCGCACCGGCGATGGTCAGCACTTTGTGCGTGACTGGCTTCCCTTCGGCTGCGGCGGCTACGTTGGCGAGCGTCTCGACGTTGTTCACCACGACTCCGACCTGGATGGGAATGCCGCCGGGTGGGATCAAACGCCGTGTGACTTCGTGCACGAGATCATATTCATCTCCGGCGGGATAATAATCCCCTAACAAGTGGACGCGCACGGGCGTGCCTGAGCAGGCGGCGCGACAAGCTTCGACGGCGTGATCCTTTTTAGCCTTGATTGCGATGACGCCGACTTTGGCGCCCACGGCTTCCATGGTCAATTGCACCCCAGCGACCACCTGGGCGGCCATGTGCTCCAGCACCGCGGCGTCTTTGTGGAGCAGGGGTTCGCACTCAGCGCCGTTGGCGATCACGGTGTCGGCCTTGGCGGCCAGCTTGACATGAGTCGGAAATCCGCCGCCCCCGGCGCCAACCACGCCTGCCAATCTGGTTTTTTCGGCCAACGTCACGTCATCCTCACGAGGAAGTCTTATGACATCGCGACCGGCGAAATGCGATGTCAAAAGTGGCGTCACGCGAATTTTCCAGGGCCGCATCAAGCTCTTCATCCTCTCCCCGCGAGGAACGAGTGGGGAGAGGACCGAGGAGAGGGGAACCAATAAAAACGCGCCTCCTCTCCCCAACCCTCTCCTCCATCCGATGGAGGAGAGGGAGGATTCGAGGCGCTTGATGTACCCTTGCGAATCTTCAGTCTATCAGTGTCGCCTGGAATCAAGACGAAGCGTGCGAACTCGTGGGTGAGGAAAGACTCCCGTCGAGCCCGAAACTTTCTTGCCGGCTAGGATTCAGGGCTTGACGGGGTCTCGCCCCACCGGATTTGCTTGCGGCTGTCCCGGGCTCGACCCTATCCCCGAGTTGCGCTCGCGTTGACAGGAAATCCGCGCAGTCTATGCTCGCCGGGTCATCACAGTCTCACTATGAAACCCATTGCTTTTCCGTTGGCCCTGCTTCTGGTTCCCGCCTTAACTTTTCCCTGCCGCGCCAGCGATGCCGGCGTCGTGGCGCCGGGCGCCAGGCTCGAAAAGCTGTCCGGCGATTTCAAATTCACCGAAGGCCCAACCTCGGACGCGGCCGGAAACGCGTTCTTCACCGATCAACCGAACGACCGGATCCTGAAATGGAGCGTCAAGGGCGAGCTTTCGACGTTCCTGCAGCCCGCGGGCCGAGCGAACGGGATGTGTTTTGACCGACAAGGCAACCTGATCGCTTGCGCCGACGAGAACAATGAATTGTGGTCAATCGCCGCCGATGGCAAAAAAACCGTGTTGCTCAAGGAATACCAAGGAAAGCGGTTGAATGGGCCGAACGATGTGTGGGCCCACCCCGAAGGCGGTCTCTACTTCACCGATCCATTCTACAAGCGCGCTTGGTGGAAGCACGACAAGATGCCGCAGGACGGCCAACATGTGTATCACCTCTCGGCCGATCACCAGAAACTGACTCGAGTGGCCGATGATTTGAGGCAGCCGAACGGAATTATTGGAACAGCCGACGGCAAACGGCTCTTCGTGGCCGACATCGGCGCCCGCAAAACCTACTCCTACGCTATACAAACGGACCGTTCGCTGGCCGACAAAAAGCTGTTTTGCGAGCTGGGATCCGACGGCATGACATTGGACAGCGAAGGAAACGTCTATCTCACAGGCCGCGGCGTGACGGTTTTTGACAAGACCGGAAAACAGATCGATCACATCGACGTTCCCGAGTCCTGGACGGCCAATGTATGCTTCGGTGGCAAGGATCGGCAGACCCTGTTCATCACCGCCAGCAAAGGACTTTATTCCATCCGAGTGCGTGTGAGGGGTGCGGCAATGGCGAAGTGAATTGTTCTCCAGCGAGAAACATCTTCGGTGCCGGGAAAGCGACGCTCAGGCGACCGGCGCGGAGCCGGCGTGTTTCCATGGCGTCAGGAAACCTCAGGCTCTCAACGGCTCCTCGGAACGATGACCCGCGCCACGGTGTAGGGCCGAAGATCAAGTTCCAGCTTCCCACTTTGCACAGTGACGGTTCCATCAACCGGCCTTACCGCCTCTGATTTCTCGAACGTGTTGGCAGCCCAGGGGACGTCCGCCGTAAGCGTGCGGACCTGCGCCGTGCCGGACGGTTGGAAGCCGTCCAGATCGACGACCAACTGAATCGGTCCGCTTGTACCGCGATGCACAAGCGAAAGGAGCAATTCGTCGTTTGGGCTGATCGCCGCCAGCGCGTCAATGGCGCCAAACGCGGTTTCGCCTGAAACGTTCTTGAGATCTGGCAAGACGAGCGGGGCTTTTTCCAAGCCAGCCTCCAACTCGATCGCAATCGGAGTCGCGCCTCCGAACACTGCGAAGCCGGCTTGCGCGTAATGGCACGGATTGGCATAGACGCGCTCCCGCTCTTTCCGCAAACCTCCCCCGTGATTGACCGTCGCCGAATGGGTGACCATATCGACGAATGGGGCCAAGCGAACGGCCGCATGGTAAAGGAGAACATCGTAAAGCGCCTCGGCCAGTGTTCCCGGGCTGACTAAATTTTCACGCGTGAGTCGGGGCCGGGAGTTGGCCTCAGCCGGACGGCCGATCCGGGCGAACATTTGGAGCTCGGTGACCGCCAGGCGCGGCGCTTTCACGCCCGCTTGAACCATCTGTCGTTGCAAGTCGGCCCACTTCTTTTCGAGCACTTCCGGCGCGGCCATGAAGTCGCGATAAACATCCAGCGGATCGGCCGCCGGCGAAACGTTCCCGCCGACGAGCGGGTGGTCGGTGGTGGTTTTGAGAATGGGCACCGAGCCGGCGATCAGCGTGTCATTCCATTGTTTGCCCCACAGGACGGGTGCGCCGCAGGCATAGAGCACGATGCTTGGGTCGGCCGCGAGCATCGCTTTGGAAAAATCCGCATAGCGGTCCACGTAACCCGCTGCGGTAGTCCAGTGGAATTGCCAGCGTCCCCAAAGCTCGTTACCGACTTCCCAATGCTTCACGCGGTGAGGCGATGGATGACCGTTCGCCGCGCGGCGAGCCCCCAACGGCGAAGAGGCCGGGCCGTTGCAGTACTCAATCCAGCGCGCCGCCTCGGCCGGTGTTCCGCTGCCTGCGTTGATGCAGATCATCGGTTCGCAACCGACCGCGCGGCAAAAGGCGATGAACTCGTCCGTGCCGAAGAGATTGGGCTCGATGCCGCCCCAGGCGTAATTCGGCTTCGTAGGCCTTTGTTCAAGCGGTCCGACCCCATCTTCCCAATGATAGCTGCTGACGAAGTTGCCGCCCGGCCAGCGGAGAATCGGCAGCTTCGACTCCTTCAGCAACCGTACGACATCGGGGTCCGTGCCTTGGATGTGGTCTGCTGGCCGCAAGAGGATTCGTCCGATCACAAATTGGCCCGGGGCATTCGCCGTGAGCGAGAAGCTGTAGGCCCGATCCGACGGTGCGTCCGCCGACAGCGTCAAGGTTCCACTCAGTTTCTTCCATTCTCGAGAAAGACCCTCCACGGTGGCCTTTGCTGACGGCATGTTCGCGCCCGGCGCCGAGAGCGAGATGGAAAGAGAAGCAAGGTCCGGAGAGCGGGCAAAGACTTCGAATTCGTATTCCGAAACGCGGTGTAATGGAAGGAAAGTCCATTGGGCAATTCCTTGTCCGGAAGTCTCGACTTGGACGCGTTGCGCTCGGCCGCCGAGCGGTCCGGTATCCGGGCTAACTTGGACCGCGTGCCGCGGGCCATCACGAATCCACCAGCAGGCCAGCCCATCGGCTCGGGCAGTGATCACAGCATCCAATTCTGCCTCGGGCCAACCCCATCGCGGGGCTTGGCGGCGGATTTCCTGCGTGATTTTCTCGTCGTCGCTGTGAAACCGGGTCACGCCGTCCGGAGTCATTTGGCCGGTCGAAAACGGAAAGTCGGCGAACGTCGGATTGCGGAGGATTTGCGCGTCCATTCCGTTGTAGATGTTCGCGCCGAGATGTTCGGCGAACTTTCCGGTGAGGTAGAGCGGGATCTTGTGCGGAGAACGCTCGTTGGGGCGAACGCGCAAGATGGCTCGGTCGGGATCTTTGGTTTCGCGGAGTTGGCGAAGCGACGTGGAGGCCTGCGAGTCACGAGGCGCAGCCCAAAGGCTCGCCGAAAGGCAGCCAGCGGCCAGTGCCGCAAGGCTACATTTGATAATGTTATTAGGCGTCATGGGTGGTCTTGTTGCTAGGGAGTGGATTCAGTCTGGGCTCGGTAACCACTGACTCTTCATCTATCAGGAGCGGACGGAATCGCCATGCGTCGCGGACATTTTGGACTGCGTGGCCCACGCTTCCCTCTCCTTTGTGGGTGTGGGTTTGGGTGTGGGTGAGCGCATCGAAGAAGTCAGTTGCGCACAGGCTTGCCACCGATTCTCCCTCACCCCGGCCCTCTCCCGCTGGGAGAGGGAGCACCGTTGCTAACGCGCGTGGGCGATCGGCGGCTTCGGATGACTCCAACCCGCGAGGCAGCGAAAACGCTTTGGAAGAACCGCATCGCGAGAAAGCGGCGTGGCGTTGCGTTTCCTGCCGCCGGCCAAGGAATCCGGCGTCAACAAGCCCGTCACCGTTCGAGTCCATATTCCTCCAGGATGAAGGTGGCCGCCTCGGGGGTTGCGAGCATTTCTTTGGTCAATTGATTCTCATCATCCGGAAGCGCATCCGCTTGCTTCTGCAGCCGGTCGAGCCAGCGCAATTCAGAGGCCGGAATTCTCGTTTGCCCGGAAGCGTGCGCCCGGCGGAGCGTCGCCAATGCCTCCAGAACGGCCCGGCGAGTCCGCAGATACGGCGTTGGTTCTTCGAGGATCGCCCGCGATAGACGCAAGACCACGTCGGGACGCAGGACGAAGGCTTGCGGATCCAGCGCGGCGTCCGATTCCACCAGCCAATCCCGCAGGCGGAGCGCATCTTCTTTCGAACGGGATGCGGCCACGTTCATCAGGCGGCAATCATAAGCAAGCTGCTCCAGAGAGACGGTGGGCGCGTTGGCGCTGAGCAGCCGCACGTTCTGCACGGATTCGTTGGACCAGCAGTCGCACACAGCTTGAGCGATGTTGCCGAGCGGACTGAGGTGGGCGCAAGCCGCTGTTCGCCCTTCCATTGAGATCGGGACGCCGGCCATCGCTTTCAGGTAAGGACCTTCATAAGCGCAATCTTTGCTGGGGCCGACCGCGCCCATCTCGTAAGCGACCAGGCTGCGCGGCACCGAGGCCACTCGCACCAGCGCGGCGAACACGCGAGGCACAAGTCGTTGTTCGGCGAGAACCATGGCCGTGTTGGCAAACCCGCAAGCGGTGTCCCCGGAAGGAATGACCGAGTTTTCGCGGCAGACGGACACGATGTGACGCCAGAGGAACTCCATATCCCGAGGCGCAAGAATGCCCAGCGCAAAGACCAATGCCGAAAGGTCGCAGTTCATCAAAGCCTGATCGCAGACCTCCTTGCCGCCGGTGGATTCGATGGCCAGCAAATCCGCTCCCGCAGCGCCGGCCTTCTCGAAAAATTCCAGCATGCGCTCCCAATACAGGCCGCGCCGCATCCTCGGCGGGCGTTCGTGATCGCGGGTGTCGTTTGGCGTCAGACGCAGCGCGCCCTTCAAGCCGCGCTCCGCATGGTACTCGCTCAGCGTTTCGGCCAGAAGCGTAGTGATCTCGACTCCCCATTTGGGCTCGACAGTCATAGGTGGGAGAGTTTCGAATTCTACGAGCAGGGCCGGGACCTCCAACTCCACCGCGCGCTGACAGACCCCTTGGATCATCTCGCGGTATTGGTTCACGACGTCCGGCCAAGTCGCCTCATTGATGTCGAACGAAGGCAGCGTGAAATTGATTTCGGGAATAACCAGCCCAGCCCCGATCACGACGCCATGTCCGCACGAAACCGGATGAGGAGCTTGGCCGAAGAGGAACTCGCGGTCCGAAGCGATGGCCAGGGCTGATGTCGTAGGCCGAATTTCAGTCAGCATAGTTTTCGTTTGAGCCAGAGGTTCGCCAAGGAGACGCACGCCCGGCTTTGATGGAGGTCAAGTCGAAGTAATTGAAACCGGAGTTTCTTATTGCGCGTGAAACACGATTGCGAAACTCTTCCGGCATGACCACTTCGAATTTGCTTCCGGCCGCTCCGTCTCGCACGGCTCGCGCGACCCCAGTCGCGACCGTTGTCGCAGTCGTCTTTCTTGCCATCGCTGCTGGCCCTCTGCCGCACGGGGCGCAGCCGCCTGTCGATCTCGCCAAACGGCCGCCGCCGAAACGCGTGGTCGTTCCGAAATTGAAAGGCAAACTCACGCTGGACGGAAAGCTGGAGGAATCGGTCTGGAAGCGGGCGGCGGTGCTCAAACCGTTTCTCCCCAACAACGGCGAGGGCGAAGAACGGGAGGGGACTGAAGTGCGGCTTTGGTACGATGCGGAGGCGCTCCACATCGCCTGGATTTGCGCGGACACCGATATCCAGGCGACGTTCACCCAACGCGACAGCAAGTTCTGGGAGGAGGAAGTCGCGGAGTTCTTCGTCACCGCAAGCGGCCCGGAACGCTACTTCGAGCTCCAGTGGAATCCCCTCGGCGGCGTGTTCGACGCCATCATCGACAATGACCTCGGCCCGGATGGTGTATCGAAGAAGATCACGGGACATTGGGATTACACCGCCGCTGGAATGAAAAGCGCAGTCTTGGTGAAGGGAACCGTTGCGAACAGCGCGGACAAGGACACCTTCTGGCAGGTTGAAGTCTCGGTGCCGTTCTCGGATCTGAATCAAAGCACGCCCAAGCCGGGTGAAACCTGGCGCGCGAATTTCTATCGGTTCAATCGCGGGAAAGGCCAGTCTGCGGAATTGCTAAGCTGGTCGCCGACTCAACTGCCCGGCTTTCATCAGCCGAGCCGGTTCGGCTTCTTGGAATTCGGGAAATGAGCGAATCGTGTTTCGCAATTTTTGGGGCCGGCTTTTGGGCGCGGTTCCAACTGGCCGCTTGGCAGGAACTGGAAGGCGCGCGCTGCGTCGCGATCTACAATCGGACCCGCGCCAAAGCCGAGGCCCTCGCGCAACCCCTCGGAGACACGCGCGTTTATGACGACCCGGAGGATTTGCTGCTCCACGAGCGCGTCGATTTCATCGACATCATTACCGACGTGGCGAGCCACGTCCCGCTGGTGCACTTGGCCGCGCGCTACAAGATTCCAGTGATCTGCCAGAAGCCGATGGCGCCATCGTTGGCCGCAGCGAAGCAGATGGTCGAAGCATGCCGGCGCGCCGGCGTGCCGTTTTTCATTCACGAAAACTTTCGTTGGCAAACGCCGATCCGCCAGCTCAAGCGCGTGCTGGAAGAAGGGCACATTGGCCGGCCGTTCCGCGCGCGCATCGATATGATCTCCGGTTTTCCGGTGTTCAAAAACCAGCCGTTCTTGCGCGAATTGGACCAATTCATCCTGACCGACCTCGGCACGCATACCTTGGACGTGGCGCGCTTTCTTTTCGGCGAAGCGGAGAGGATGTGCTGCCACACGCAACGTATTCACCCGGACATCAAAGGCGAGGACGTGGCCACGGTGATGATGAGGATGGACAGTGGTGCGACGGTGCTGGTCGAGATGGCCTACGCGGAAAACCACCTGGAACACGAACAGTTTCCCGAGACGTTGATTTTCGTGGAAGGCGAAAAAGGATCCGCCGAGCTGGCGCCGGATTATTGGATTCGCGTCACGACCAAGAATGGCACCCACGCTCGGCGATATCCGCCGCCCCGCTACGCTTGGGCCGACCCGGCTTACGATGTTGTTCACGCCAGCATCGTTCCCTGTCTCGATAACCTGCTCGCGGCGTTGCAGGGCAAAGCCGACGCGGAGACGACCGGGGCCGATAATCTCAAGACTCTCGAGCTGGTCTTTGGCGCCTACGAATCGTCCTCCAAGAACCGCGTGATGACTTTTCGAAGCAACACCCCGCGGCGCCCTCTGGCAAAAAAAGGTCACCAATGATACCGGATTCAACCCACACCCCATATGCCATCCGCATTCCCTAACATTTCCAAAATCCAATACGAAGGGCACGATTCCAAGAATCCGCTCGCCTTCAAACATTACAACCCGGAGGAACTCGTCGAAGGCAAGGCGATGAAAGATCACCTCCGATTCTCAGTCGTGTACTGGCACACGATGCGCGGGATGGGGTCCGACATGTTCGGGGTCGGCACGATGCAGCGCCCATGGGAGGACGGAACCAACTCGCTGAAGATGGCGCTGAAGCGCGCGCCGGTGCTGTTCGAGTTTTGCGAAAAGTTGGGCGCGCCTTTTTACGCGTTTCACGACCGTGACGTCGCTCCCGAAGGCGGAAATCTCCGGGAGACGAACAAGAACCTGGACGTGGTGGTGAAGCAATTGAAAAAGCTGCAACGGGATTCGGGCGTCCGGCTGCTCTGGGGCACCGCCTGCCTCTTCGTGCATCCTCGCTTCATGCACGGCGCGGCCACAAGCTGCAACGCGGATGCTTTCGCTTACGCGGCCGCTCAAGTCAAGAAGGCCCTCGAAGCGACCCACGAGCTGAACGGCGCCGGCTACGTGTTTTGGGGAGGCCGCGAGGGCTATACGACACTGCTCAACACCGATCTTAAGCGCGAGATGGACCACTTGGGCGCGTTCCTGCACCTGGCGGTGGACCACAAGAAAAAGATCGGATTCAAAGGCCAGTTCTACATCGAACCCAAGCCCAAAGAGCCAACCAAGCACCAGTATGACTCCGACGCGGCCGCTTGCTTGAATTTCCTGCGCGAGTACGGCCTGCTCGGCGACTTCAAGCTCAATATCGAAACCAATCACGCCACGCTCGCCGGGCACACGATGCAACACGAACTCGAAGTGGCAGCGGCAGCGAAGGCGCTCGGTTCCATCGACGCGAATACCGGGGACTTGCTCCTCGGTTGGGACACCGATCAATTTCCGACCGACCTCTACCTGACAACCCAAGTCATGCTGACCATTCTCAAGATGGGCGGCTTCGCCACCGGCGGCACCAACTTCGACGCGAAGGTCCGGCGCGAGAGCTTCGAACCCATTGACCTCTTTTACGCGCATATCGCCGGCATGGACACGTTTGCGCGCGGACTCAAGATTGCCGCGACGATTCGCAAGGATGGCCGCCTGGAGCAGTTCGTCCGACAGCGCTATAGCTCGTGGGACTCGGGCATCGGTGAGAAGATCGAAAAGGGCAAAGCCGGTTTCAAGGAGCTCGAAGCGTACGCCCTGAAAATGGGCGATGTGACCACCAACGCCAGCGGGCGCCAGGAGTTCTTGGAAAATCTGATCAACGAGTTCATTTGAAGAAAGTGACAGAGCTACACACCTGCCACCGCAGTCTGAAGCAAGTCGAATAGCCGATCCACTTCGCGCCGAGTCTCTTCGTCCAAGTTGAAGCCGGTGGGCCCGCGGATCACCCTGTTCTTGAAGATGCCCTGGCGATGCAGCAAATATTTTTCTACTGCCAGGAAGGCATCCAAACTGTTCTGGACCGCCACGAGCGATGAAATCGGCAATGACAACTCATAGGCCCGCTGGTCATTTCCGGCTTCGAGGGCGCGCCACAGGGCGATGATCGCTTGTAGAATTTCCGCGCCCGGCATCGTGCCCACAACGCCTCGCCGGAAGCTGTCCACGAGCGCGACGCCTCCCGATCCTTCCAAGATTCGAGCCCGGCCATTGGTCGCGTCTCGTAAGGCGGAGAGCCTCGGCCCGATGGGAGTGGCTTCTGGTTTGAAGAGCACGCGCTCGGGAAAATCTCTCAGCAAGTTGGCTTGAAACTGGATGGACATTGGCCGGCCGACGTAACCGCTCGCGTCCTGCACGACCAAAGGCAACCCAGTCGCCGCGAGGATGCGCTCGTAGTAGCGCCGCAACGCGTCTTCGCCGACGGCCACGGACACCGGCGGGATCGCCATGAGGGCCGTGGCACCCGCCGCGGCGGCGTGGCGGGCATGTTCGCAAGCGGCGAAACTGCTTTCAGCGCTTACACTGATAACGACCGATCCCCGCGTGCCAACTTTCTTGCAGACACATTCGGCGACTGTCCGGCGTTCGGCATCCGTGAGACGCAACGTTTCCGACACCATGGCCATCACCACACCATCGGCGCCTTGTTCAATCAGCCAATCGATCTCGCGTTCGAGGGTTGCGAAGTCGATGGATTCGTCTTCGTGGTACGGCATTTGAAAGACCGGCAACACTCCGCTTACAGCGGCGTTGGCCGATGACGATTCAGCGGCTGGGCTTGTCATTTGGTTGATCTCTGCCGAAATCAGTCGCGCAAAGCGAGCAAATCCGTTCTACTCGCCTCGTCACGGGCGCATCTCCGAGGGTCCGCCATCGTAGCGCAGACTTGAAGTCTGCCGTATCGCAGAATTGCTTTCTGCGGCGGGCTGACAGTTCCGATCTCGTTGGAACTTCGGAACGCGCAGCCGACTGCAAGTCGGCGATACAGCAGATTGAAAATCCGCGCTACAGGCCTCTTGCCGCCCGCGTTCGTTTGGAGATTCGCCAGTTGCGCGCAGTTCGATCTGAAATGCTTTGACCTCGCCAAAACCAACTCCGTGCTCCGATTGGGCCGTGGAATTGTCCCGTCCCACGCGCGTACGCTACACCGTGTTGGCGGCGTTGTGTGCCGCAGCGGCCATTTCATACATGAGCCGAAATTGCCTCGGCGTCGCGGTGGCCGACGGAAAAATCGGCCGCGAATTGGAGATCAGCGACCGCCAAATGGCCTGGGTCATGGCCGCCTTTTTCGCAAGCTACTCGGTGTTCCAAATTCCCAGCGGCTGGATCGTGCAGGTCGTGGACAGCCGCCGGGCGTTGGCCTGGTTCGCATCCGTTTGGTCAGCCGCCACGGCAGCAATGGGGCTGGCGACCGGATTTCTGTCGCTGCTGGCGGCGCAATTGAGCATCGGCCTCGCGCAAGCGGGCGTTTTCCCGGCTTCGACGAATTCCATCGGCAAATGGATGCCAGGGACACGGCGGGCCGTGGCCTGCGGCTGGCTCGTGAGCTGCATGTCGGCGGGGGGCGCGCTGGCCGTGGCGCTGACGGGTTGGATGCTCCAGGCGTTGAACTGGCGATGGGTATTTGTCGCGTTTTGTTTACCGGGGCTGATTTGGGCGATGGGGTTCTATTTGTGGTTTCGGGACAGACCGGACGAGCACCGCGCCGTCAACCAAGCGGAACGAAATCTCATTCGCGGCTCAACCTCCGAGATAGAAGACCGGACGGGGCGAGCCGGTGAATCTCAAGCACGGACGCACTGGAAACCGATCCTGACCAGCGTTCCGATGTGGTTCATCTGCGGCCAGCAATTCTTCCGGGCGGCGGGCTACGTCTTTTACGGCACCTGGTTTCCCAAGTTTCTGAAGGAAACGCGCGGTGTCAGCACCGCCGAAGCGGGCTATCTCACGAGCTTGCCGCTGCTGGCCACGGTCCTTGGCGCGTTGATCAGCGGCTTTGTGGTCGATTGGATTCTTGCCAGAACCGGCAGCCGACGGCGCAGTCGTCAAAGCGTGGCGGTGTCGGCTCTGGCCGCCTGCGCGGTGTTTTCCTTGCTGGCCTTCTTCACCAACGACGCCGCGTTCGCCGTGTGCTTGGTGACCGCCGGTTCCTTTTGTGCAGCCTGCGCAGGGCCTTGCGCTTACGCGATCGCGATTGACATGGGGGGCAAGGAGGTGCCGGTGGTCTTCAGCCTGATGAACACGGCCGGCAACGTAGGCGCCTTCCTCTGTCCCATCGTGGTCGAACGGCTTGTGGCCGCCAGCGGCAATTGGAATCTCGTGCTGCTCTTTTTCGCTGGAGTTTTTCTGGCCGCGACTCTTTGTTGGATGTGTCTGAATCCCGAAGGCACGGTCCGCAGGCCGGGGGATTACTAAACAGTTCATAAGTAAACTGACATTAAACAAAGCCTCCATAGGTCGGCGGTTCCGATCTTTGGGACACAAGCGAAGAGAAGCGTTGCATGACGAACGATGTTCGAGTCAAAACCCCCACGAGCCACTGCCGCTTTGGTCTGGCACGATGCGACATCACCCCGCCGGTCGGCATCTATCACCGCTTTTGGGGCGCTGCCTCTCATGATCGCGCGACCGGCGTGCATCGGCCGCTGACTGCAACGGTCGCGATTTTTGAACCGCTGGCTGATGGCGCAGAGGCTTCCCCTGGCACCGGCGTGGTTTTGATCGCCTTGGATCATTGTTTGTTCTGGCCGGCTGAAATGGAGCAAGTGCTCCAACGAACCAGCGATCTCATCGAGATCGAACGAGCGAGGATCATTTTTGCGTTTTCGCACACCCATTCGGCCGGCAACACCAGCCACGATCGAATCGAGCTGCCGGGCGGCGAGCTGATTCCGCCTTACATGTCAGCCCTGCCTGCCAGACTCACGGAGGCCTACCGGGCGGCGCGTCTGATCGTGCAGCCGGCAGTTTTCACCTATGGCAGCACTCCATGCCGCATGGGGCACAACCGGGATTTCTGGGACGCGCAACTTGGGAAATTTGTCTGCGGATTCAACCCTGCCGAGGCGACCGATCTCGAGGTGGGAGTCGTGCGGGTCACCGTCAAAAGAGGAGTGACGGTCGCGACGTTCGTGAACTACCCATGCCACCCGACGACCCTCGCGTGGGAGAACACTTTGATCAGCCCCGATTACGTCGGCGCGCTGCGGGTGGCCGTGGAAAAAGCGACGAGAGCGCCGTGCGTCTTTCTCCTTGCGCCGTGCGGCGACATCGGCCCGCGGGTCGGATTTGTGGGCGACTTCGCCGTCGCGGACCAGAATGGCCGGCAGGTGGCCTACGCCGCTTTGAGCGCTTTGGAAGGGCTTCCGCCGCCCGGTTGCGACTTTGTCTATCGTGGACCCGTCGTTTCCGGCGCAACGCTGGGCGATTGGCGGTACCGTCGGGCTGCCGCCGAGGCGCCGGTTCGGTGGTCGCGGTTTGAATTCCGTCATTGGGAAGTGGCCATTCCGTATCGACCCGATTTGCCTTCGGTCGAACGCCTGGAGGTGGAGTTGCGGAAATTCGCGGCGGCGGAGGCGGTGGAACGCACGGCGGGCAATGAACAAGCAGCACGCGAGGCTCGCGCTATGGCCGAACGGAAGCAGCGTTGGTTAACGCTCATCGCCCATTTGCCGCAAGGATCCACCTATCCAATGAAACTGTGGGCGTGGCGCCTGGGTGACGCGGTGTGGCTGGCGGTCATCGGGGAGCCGTATCACTGGCTGCAAGCTGAGCTCCAGCGGCGATTTCCCAACGTGGTGATTGTCTTCGCCGCTGTCGCCAACGGCTGGGCGTCTTACCTGCCTGAGAAATCCGATTATGGAAAATCTCTCTACCAAGTTGAAATTGCGCTCCTCGAAGCGGGATGTCTGGAAACCGTGGCCGAAGAATTCAGCGCACAAATCAGACGTTGGTTTCCGGAATGACTGAACCAGTCACAAATACCTCGCCTCTGCTGAGCGTGCGGGGAATTCATAAGCGCTTCCCAGGGGTGTACGCGCTGAAGGACGTCAGCCTGGACGTGCGCCGTGGTGAAGCGCATGCGCTCGTCGGAGAAAACGGCGCGGGCAAAACCACACTCATGCACATTCTGGCGGGCGTGCACCAGCCGGACGAGGGCGTGATTGAGATCCATGGCCACGGGCGAGTGACAATTCCGAACGAACGGGCCGCGCAGCACTTGGGCATCGCCATCGTTTTCCAGGAGCGCAGCTTGTTCGGCCCGCTCAGTGTCGCGGAGAATGTGTTCGCGGGGAGGCAACCCGCCGGTCGTTGGGGCAAGATCGACCGCCGGCTGCTCTTAGAAAACACGCGCCAACTGCTGCGTCGCGTCGCGTTGCATGTCGAGCCGCAAGTTCCGCTCGAACAATTGTCTCCGGCCCAGCAACAAATGGTCGAGATCGCCAAGGCGCTCTCGCTGAATGCGCGGCTGATCATTTTCGATGAACCGACCGCGGCCCTGACCGACACCGAGACACGGGCTTTGTTCCAGGTCATCACTCAGCTCAAACAACAGGGTGTCGGCATCATTTACATTTCGCACCGGTTGGAGGAAATCTTTCAAATCGCCGACCGTGTGACCGTGTTGAAGGACGGACTTGCTCAAGGAACTTTTTCGGTCGCGCAAACGAATCCAAATGATCTGGTCTCGCGGATGGTGGGACGCGAGGTGGCGCTCCATCAGCGCCACAGTGACAAGGTCCCCGGCACAAATTCACTCCGGCTCGAAGTCGCAGACCTCTGTGATGCGGAGGAACTGCGCGGGTCGCGTCCGTTCTTGCAGCAGATTACTTTCCACGCCCGCGCCGGGGAAATTGTCGTGTTGGCGGGCCTGGCGGGCGCGGGACGAACGGAATTGGCGCTGTCGTTGTTCGGCGCTCGCCCCAGGGGGTCCGGGGCAATTCGTATCGATGGCGAGCCCGCGACGATTCGTTCGCCGGCCGATGCCATTGCCGCAGGCCTCGGCTATGTTCCGGAGGACCGCAAAGAGGCGGGATTGTTTCTCGACATGACGATTGCGCAAAACGTGGCGGCGGCCCGGCTGGATCAGTTCGGCTCTCGGTGGTGGTTCAATGACCGTCAGTCAGAGGCTACGGCCCGGGCCTTCGGCCAGCGACTGCGGGTGGTCTGCCAGAATGTGAAGCAGGCCGTCCGAAACCTCAGCGGGGGCAATCAGCAAAAGATTGTGCTCGCGAAGTGGCTTTTGGTGAACCCCAAGGTTTTGATCGTGGACGAGCCGACGCGCGGGATCGACGTCGGCGCCAAGTCTGAGGTCCACTTGCTGCTTCATGAGTTGTCCCGCAAAGGCGCGGCGGTTCTGGTCATTTCGTCGGATTTGCCCGAGGTCCTGGCGGTGGCGGACCGTGTTCTGGTTCTGCGCGAAGGCAGGATCGTGGGCGAGCTCAACGGCTCGGAAGCCACCGAGGAAAAAGTGATGCGCCTTGCCTCGATGAGCACGCCCGCAGGAATCCAAGAAGGCAATGCTCCGAATGGCGGCAGTTGATCTGAAGCGCGGCGGTCAGGCGGCGCTGCTCAACCCTTCGCTACCATGAAACAGGGACCGCGACCTTGTGGCCAAATCGGTTTCGGTAGAAAAGCTGTTTGTGCCGGGCGCCGTACTCGTGGAGGAGCCGGGTAATCTTTACGTCGTAACAGCAGTATTCCGCGATTTCGAGGAGCCGACCCTGCCGGAACCATTCGATCGCTTGCATGCCCTCGGCGGTCTTCTCCACGCCCAGAGTTGTCGTGGCGAGAGCATCCAACGAAAGCCGGTGGTTCAGCACCTTCTGGAGCTCAACCAGCATGTCGAGCGTGGGAACCTGCCGCAGGTCCACCACGGTATATCCGTGCAAGACCTCGTAATCAAATCGGAGGTTGTTGAATCCGACGACGAGTTCGGCTCGCATCAGCTCCGCTATGAGATCGTCCACCTGCTTCTCGCCATAAATGTGATAGGCACCGCGGGAGGTGCTGAAGGTGACACCCACGCTCATTCGCATGGCTCTGATGTTGCCCCAGCCCCCGACTTCATCGGCGGACTTCTGTGTTTCCAAATCGAAATAAACCAGGTTCTTCACGGATCAGGCGGTGGGACTTTACTGGCACCGAGCGGCGCGGCCAATGCGAAATCCGAAGCATTTCGCATTTTCCCCGTAAGGCGGACACTCCTGTCCGCACATGTTCGGGGTTTTGCGGACAGGAGTGTCCGCCTTACGGCCAAAATGCGAATGGGCCAGGAATCGGAATCCTCTTTTCAAGGGAGTGGAGAAACCTACAATGCGCGCGATGAAGCACGCGGGAAAAGCTCGTCAGGACGGCATTGGGTTGATGCTCCGAAGCTTCGCGATCGTGGCGCTCTTCGGAGGCGGGGGAGCGTTGGCCGTGGCCAGCGTTTCGGCTTTCAAAGCGGCCGCAGGCACGCTGATCCTGGCTTGGATTCTTTTCGCGCTCTTTTGTCTGAATTTTTTTCGCGATCCCCAAGCCAGCGTCCCGGCCGATCCCAACGCGATCGTCGCGCCGGCCCACGGCCGAGTGGACCTGATCGAGGAAGCAACCGAGAGTGAGTTTATCTCGGGTCCGTGCCGGAGAATTTCCACGTTCTTGTCCGTCTTTGACGTGCATATTCAGAACGCGCCGGTGTCGGGCAGAATCAGTTTTATCGCGCATCGGCCCGGCAAGTTCTTCAACGCGATGAAGGTTCATTTGAGCGCTCAGAACGAAAACGTGCTGATCGGGCTCGAATCCAGCGAACGGCCGGGGGAACGGATCGCGGTTCGCTTGATCGCCGGCTTGATCGCTCGGAGGATCGTTCCCTGGGTCGTTCTGAACGAGGTCGTCCACCGCGGAGAACGCACCAGTTTGATCCGCTTCGGTTCGCGAGTGGATCTTTACCTGCCCTTGACGGCGAAGGTTTGCGTGAGACTGGGAGACCGAGTCAAAGGCGGCGAAACGATCGTCGCCACCCGAACTTGATGGATCAGACGGAGCCGTTGGCGATGGACAAGCTTTCTGATGCCGAGCGTGAACCGGTCAAGCTGAGTATTTATCTGCTGCCGAACCTCCTCACGGCCGGAAACCTTTTTTGCGGATTTCTCGCCCTGACCAAAATAGTGGAGGCAGACCTCCACGCCTCCAACTTCAGCTCGGTGATCCGGCAAGCCCTGTTTTTCATTCTCTTGGCGTGCATTTTCGATTTGTTGGACGGCCGGGTCGCGCGGTTGGGAGGCTATGACAGTCCGTTCGGCCGCGAATTCGACTCGCTCGCGGACATCATATCGTTTGGGGCGGCGCCGGCCTTTCTGGTCCACCGGATCGTGTTGAAGGACGTGTTCGTGAGCCATCCGGAGATCGGGTGGTTCCTGGCTTCGATTTATCTGATCTGCGGAGCGATGCGTCTGGCGCGGTTCAACTGCATGACCGGCCAGCCAAACGGAAAAAGCCCGAGCGATTTCCTTGGCTTTCCGATCCCGGCTGCGGCCGGCTATGTGGCGTCGCTGACCCTGTTTCTGTTGTGGTGGGATGACAAAGGTTTTGCGACCGGGCACTGGCGGATCGTGCTGCCGGTGCTGATGGTGTTTCTCTCCGTGATGATGGTGAGCGAGGTGAGGTATCCGTCGTTCAAGAAACTCGACTGGCGGACGCGGCGAACCTTCACCAAGATGGTGATCACGATCTTGATCATCGGCTTCTTCCTGATCGCCTGGAGAAAAGTTTTGCCGGTCGTGCTCCCGCTGGCTTTCACCGCCTACTTGATCTACGGATTCATTCGTCCGCGGCTTTCCCGCGAGATCGTTCGAGAAATCGAGGACGAGAACGAGGATTCGAACGAGCCTCCCGAATAAGCAAGCATGGAAGACGTTGCATCCATGGTCGTGGCCGCTCTGCTCGGCCTGTTAAGCGGTTTTCTTGCCTCCATTCCGGTGGGCCCGATCAATATCGCCATCGTCAACGAGGGAGCGCAGCGGGGATTCCGCTGGGCGATACTGATTGGCCTAGGGGCCATCGCCATGGAAACCCTTTATTGCGGATTGGCCTTCGCGGGTTTCGCCGGGCTTTTTACTTCGCCGGTTCCGCGCGCGACGATCGAGCTGCTGAGTTTCCTGGCCACGCTGTTCTTCGGGATCAAGTACCTTCTGGTCCGCGAATTGCCGGCGACGACGCGCAGCGTGGAACGGGTCGAGCATCGTTTGCATCCGCACACGGCGTTCATGATTGGCTTTGTCCGCGTGCTGGGTAATCCTGGAGTGCTGCTGTTCTGGATTACCCTGTCGGCCACTTTCGTGTCCCATCACTGGATTGCGAACACGGCTCTGAGCAAAGGAGCTTGCGTGGCGGGGATGTCCGCCGGGGCTTCGGCGTGGTTTGTCTTCTTGAGTTTCGTGGTCTCGCTGGGACACGGACGATTCTCGGCCAAGACACTGGTCCGCCTGTCCCACGCTTCCGGCGCGACCTTGCTCATAGGAGCCTGCGTCATCGCGGTTCGTCTCGTGCGCCTGCTCGCGCACCGGTAGAGGTTCCCTGCTGCCCGGCGTAGCGCCGCAGGTACTTGACGGCCACGAGCAAATCCTTGGGCCAAGGAGCGGAGACGGTGAGGGAGTTTCCGTGGACCGGATGCACGAGGCACAGCGCCGCCGCGTGCAGGGCTGCGCGCTGCATCAACGGTTTTTCTTCAGCGCCCTCCTTCAAATGATAGTTCGTTTTGAGGTTCGAGAGCAGCAAAGGGCGCCCACCATACAGGCTGTCTCCCACCAAAGGGAGTTGCACGGATTGGAGGTGCACGCGGATTTGGTGGGTCCGACCGGTCGCCGGCCGGCACTGCAACAGCGTATAGCCGCGAAATTCTTCCATAACCTCAAAATGGGTGCGCGCCTTCTTGCCTCGCTTCGGATCCACTCTGACCTGGCCAACCTTGGTGGGATGAAATCCTAGCTTGGATTCGACTTCGAATTCCCCCTGGGCGGGCCTGCCGTGGACCAAGGCGAGGTAAGTCTTGAGCGGCTTTTCACTCCCAAACAGGTTGGCCAGGGCCACCAGTGTCGGTTTGTCCTTGGCGAGAAGAATGACGCCGGACGTCTCAAAATCCAGGCGATGGGCGTTGGCCAGGTAGGTGATGCCCTGCTCGCGAACCCAAGGGACGCCACGCCGGATGGCGTCCTGAAGAAGCCGCGTCAAGTTCGGACGTTGCGGATCATACCGGTCCGGAGAGGACAGGAGCCGGCTCGGTTTATCGAGAGCCAGGAGATGCTCGTCCTGGAAGAGGATCGGGATTTCCCAATATTCCTTGGTCGTTCCGGAGGAGAGTTTGATGAAACCGCTCAATTCGCGCTTCGCTTGTCTGTGGGCAGAGAAATCCGCGCTAAATCAATCTCTTTGCGCAACCACTCCCCGTAGGCCTCATACAGACGACTCCGCCGCAGATTCTCCATAAACGCAGCCAAACCCTCCTTGACCTTTTCATCCGTCACCGGGATTTTCGCCTGCAGATAAACGATGAATCCACCGTCCCTCGTCGGAGTAAACGAACTGGTTTTGCCGGGCGTCAGGGCGAAGGCGGCATTCTTGATCGATGACAAATCCCCTCGATTCAGCAGTTGCGGCAGCGTCGAGGTTTTCTGCGAGAAGGGAGGCAAATCGATCGTCGGAACGTTCGCTTCCCCGCAGGCGGCCTCGAACGTTTTTCCCTGGGCCAGACTCATCGTCAAGCGGCTCTCCAGGTCCCGGCCAGCGGCGTTGAGCAGCTTGGTCGCCTCGCTCTTTCGGAATTCTTCAGCGACTTGCTCGCGAATCGTTTCGAAGGGACGAATCTCGCTGGGGATTCTGTTGTGGTAGCCGATCAAGTACACGCCATCCTGAGCCACGATCGGCTGTTCATAGATGGGTTGAGTGGGCGTTAGTTGAAAAGCCGCCCTCCCAAACGTATCCGGGACTTTCAGATTCGGCGGCGGGTTCTCTTCAGCAAACGGCTCCGTCACGCTGGAAAGAATGCCCTCAGCGGCGGCGAAGTTGGCCAGGTTGTTGGTCGCGAGAGGGAGTTCGATCAGCTTGTTTGCGAAATCGATCGCCTTCCTCCTGGCCTCCACCAGGGCGAAACTCTGGCGAAATTCATCGCGAATTTTCTCTTTCGCGGCCTCCGCAGCGAGCGGCAAGCTGTTCGTGTCTCTGAAGGCGTTGGGGCCTCGTTCACCGTAGGTGGCTTCAATGATTTGGCTGAGGTTGGTCAGAGCAGTCATTCGCTGGTCCGCTTCGGCCAGGTAATTGGTGGCCTCGAACTTCACATAGACGACTTGAACCCGTTCGGGTATGCGATAATTGGCTTGCTGATTGGTATAAAACGTCATGAGGGCGGCCGGATCCACCGTGACACTGGCCAGGTAGTTCGTGGCGGACAAGAAAACCGCTTGCGTGTCGGCTTCTTCGTTTTCTCTTCGATAAATGATTTCCGCCTCCTGCGGAGTGACCAGAGTGCCGCTGAGGCCCGTCAACGCCATGAGATGTTGGATGCCAACCTCGTGGCGCACGAAGCGTTGGAAGTCTTCCTCACTCAGGTTGTGCTGGGGCAACCTCTCTTTGACGAAACGATCATAATCCGCTTTTCGAAACACCCGCTGGTCGCGGTCTTGGATCGCTTCGGAGATCCACTGGGCCACGGCTGCTGGGCTGACAAGCACGTTGAGTTCTTTGAGCTTCTCCACCAGGAGGAGGCGCTTCCTGATTTCGCGCTCCATGATCTGCCGGGTGAAGTCGTCGCTCCGCGGCCAGTCCCCGGCGTTGAAAAGATACCACAACGCCGCTTCGTCCATGGCGTGGCTGTATTCCTCGCGCCCGATGGGGCGACCGTTGATCGAGCCCAAAGTCACGTCTCTGTAACCGCGTCCGAGACGAGGCTGCTGCGGCGAAAACCAAACCACAAAACTGACGATGGTCAGGGTCGTAATGATGGCCCAGAGCCATTTTTGATGCCGTCGAATTTGCTGAAACATATTGGGTCTCTCAAATTAAAGCTCCGCACCCTAACCAGGCGAGCCGAAGACGGTCAAACGGAAAACAAAGGAAAACGCAATCCCTCAAGCGTGCATCAAGCTCTCCATCCTCTCCCCGCGAGGAACGAGTGGGGAGAGGACCGAGGAGTGGGGGAACCAACAAAAACGCGCCTCCTCTCCCCAACCCTCTTCTCCATCCGATGGAGGAGAGGGAGAAATCAAGGAGCTTGATGCAGCCTTGGCGATCCCTCAGATCCTCCCGGAATCAGCCGACTCCAGGAAGTGCACACTTCCAGAACGTGTTTAGCCTCTGGTAGCGCGGCCGTCCCGGCTGCGAGTTTCGGCAGCGTCTCGCTGCCATTCTGAACGAAAGCGGCGCCGAGACGGCGGCAAAACCCGCAGGCGCGGACGCCTGCGCCACGCACGCTAAACACATACCACTTCCAGAAGTGTGCACTGGCCCCCGTTGCACACCGTTGAGACTGAGGTTCCAGGAAAACCAACTTTACAAGCCACCGGCCCTCGTGTATGGCTGCGGCCACTTATGAGGAAAGTGAAACGCCTTCTGCCGTTGCTGCTCGGATTGCTGCTCTCGGGCTGCTCGACCACCATCACGAATCTCACCCCGAGCAAGCAAACACGGAACTCAACCGGGCTCTACCCCTTCGAAGTTCTATTCCATAGCAATCAGAAAACCCTGCGAAAAGAAACGCTCCAACCCTGTGTCGTGGTGGATTTGGAGGCTTACCCCATGCAACCCGCGCCGGTGCTGAAGGACCGCTGGGAGACACTCGTGCCTGTCCCCGCGGACAAGAAATTCATCAATTATCGCTTCAAGTTCGATTATCAATACGTCAGCGTTCCGCAGCGGCGTTCGGGAAGCATCCTTTCCGCGCCTTACCAACTTGAGATCGTGGACAAATAAGCTCAGTTCTTGATGGCGGCCAGTTCTTCCTCGAAATCGACAATCTCCTTGATCTGCATCAGAAACCACCGGTCGATCTTCGTCAGCGAGAAAATCTCATCGATACTAAAACCGGCTCGCAACGCGTGGCGGAGGAAGAAGATCCTTTCGGCGTTGGGGACGCTCAGCTTGCGGGTGATGACCTCGCGTGGAAGCGTCTCACGGTCTCCGTAAACCTGGTCGCTAATCCGCCAGGGCTTGCCATCTCCTCCCAAGCCGTATCGGCCGATTTCCAGCGAACGCAGCGCCTTTTGCAGGGATTCTTTGAACGTCCGTCCGATCGCCATGGCTTCGCCCACCGATTTCATCTGAGTGTTGAGGGTCGGGTCCGCCTGCGGAAATTTCTCGAAAGCAAACCTCGGAACCTTCGTGACAACGTAATCGATGGTGGGCTCGAAGCTCGCCGGAGTTTCGCGGGTGATGTCGTTCTTGATTTCGTCCAGCAAAAAACCGACGGCGAGCTTGGCGGCGATCTTCGCGATGGGAAACCCGGTGGCCTTGGAAGCCAAGGCCGACGAACGCGAGACCCGAGGATTCATCTCGATGATGACCATGCGCCCCGTCTCCGGGTTCACCGCAAACTGAATGTTCGAGCCCCCCGTCTCGACTCCCACCGCGCGGATCACGGCGAACGAAGCGTCTCGCATGATCTGATACTCCTTGTCCGTCAAGGTCTGAATCGGCGCCACCGTAATTGAGTCCCCCGTGTGAATACCCATCGGATCGAAGTTTTCGATAGAGCAGACGATCACGCAATTGTCGGCCTTATCGCGCATGACTTCCATCTCGTATTCCTTCCATCCCAAAAGGGATTCCTCAATGAGCACTTCGGAGACCGGCGAGAGATCCAAGCCGCGTTTTATCATCTCCTCGAACTCATCGCGGTTGTAGGCAATGCCTCCCCCGGTCCCGCCCAGCGTGAACGCGGGCCGGATAATGAGAGGGAAACGGGCTATCTTCTCCGCCACCTGGCGAGCTTCTTCCAGGGTGTGCGCCGTTCCGCTGACGGGCACATCGAGGCCGATGGAAAGCATGAGGTCTTTGAAGATCTGCCGGTCCTCTCCTCGTTCGATCGCCTGCGCGTTGGCGCCGATCATTTCGACGTTATAGGTGTCCAAAATTCCCTTCCGATGGAGGGCCATGGCGGTGTTGAGAGCCGTCTGACCACCCAGCGTCGGGAGCAGAACTAGTTTTCCCTTCGCCCCGATCCGCTTCAACTCTTCGACTTCGCGCACAATGATTTTCTCCACGCACTCAGGCGTGATCGGTTCGAGATACGTCCGGTCGGCGAACTCGGGATCGGTCATGATCGTGGCCGGGTTGGAGTTGACGAGAATGACACGAAAGCCTTCTTCCTTGAGCGCTTTGCAGGCTTGGGTTCCCGAATAATCAAACTCGCACGCCTGCCCAATGATGATCGGGCCGGCGCCGATGATCAGAACCGAATGAATATCCGTGCGTTTGGGCATAAAATTCCGGGAGACTTAAATGGATTTCACGGCGCTTGTCATCGATTTTGTTGGCCGCAGGCGGGAACTCGGTGCATCGCGAAGCTGTCGGTGATCGTAGCGCAGCCGTCCTCGGCTGCGAGTTCGAGCGGCGTCTCGCCGCCGGGCCGCGTCCGAGCGGGACGCTCGGCGAACTCGCAGGCGAGACGCCCGCGCTACCGACAACCGGTGGATGCACCGGGACGCGCGGACGATGGAAAATAAAAGTTGCGATGGTTCTTGAGTTTGCTATTTTTTCTGCCCTTTTCGTCCGGGGGAGGAATCTGGCCCTGGACGGAAGGGGCGAACGGCCTGGAATGCCCTTGGCTTGAGTGAGCGAAGGCGGCCACAATAACATCTAAGTGAATCCCGTGTTCCGCGGGATGGTTCCCTAAAAACGGGCGAACCGACAACAAAGGAAACTTGTGATTAGCATTGGCATCAAAGAACTCTTAGAGGCGGGAGTCCATTTTGGACACCAAACCAAACGCTGGAATCCGAAGATGAAGAAATTCATCTTTGATGTCCGCAACGGGATTTACATCATCGACCTGAGCAAGACGCTGGCCCAGTTGGAGGCCGCGTGCGAGTACTTGGGAAAGACCGTCAGCCAAGGTGGACGCGCGCTCTTCGTCGGCACCAAAAAACAAGCCCAAGAGGCCGTGAAGGAAGCCGCCAAGTCTTGCGGCCAATTCTACGTCACAGAACGATGGCTCGGCGGCACCCTGACGAACCTCAAAACGATCAAACGTTCCGTCGGCCGGCTGAAGCACATCGAGAAAATGGAAACCGACGGCACCATCAACAATTACGTCAAGCAGGAGCAATCGTCTCTCCGGCGCGAAGCCGCCCGGCTGATCAAGAATCTCGATGGCATCCGCGAGATGGAGAGTTTGCCGGACGCGGTTTTTGTCGTGGACATCAAACGGGAGCACAATGCCGTCGCGGAAGCGCGCCGGTTGAAGATCCCCATCGTCGCCATCGTGGATACCAATTGTGATCCGGACCTGGTCGATTACCCCGTCGCGGGCAATGACGACGCGATTCGTTCCGTTCGGTTGATTCTCAGCGCTCTCATGCAGACGATTACGCAAGCCCGGGCGGAGTATGAAGCGAAGTACGGGCGTCGCAAGAGCGTCGAAGAAGCGCCGGCCGCCGAAACCCCAGGCGAAACTGCCGCCGAGGCGGCGTCCGTCCCCCCGCCCCCGCCGGCGCCAGAGCTCGCGGCAACCACACCGAACTGATTTGCTCTCTTTCTATGCCTGACATCACACCGGCGCTCGTCGCCAAGCTCAGAGAAATGACCAACGCGGGTTTGCTGACCTGCAAGAAAGCGCTCACCGAAGCGAACGGGGACCTCAACCTGGCCGTCGATATCCTGCGCAAGAAAGGCGCGGCGGCGGCGGTCACCAAAGCCTCGCGGGAAACCAAAGAGGGGATCGTGGTCCAATATATCCAGCCCGGCGCCCGTTTGGGAGTCTTGATCGAAATCAATTGCGAGACCGATTTTGTCGCCAAGAACGAGAGTTTCCGAGCTTTCTGCGATGAAGTAGCCAAGGCGCTTGCTCAAGATCCGAAGGCCGACGTGGAAGGTTTGCGGACCGCCGCCGTGGCTAAACTCGGAGAAAACCTCCGAATCTCCCGCTCCCAGCGCTTTGAAGTGTCCGGCCACGGACTTGTCGCGGGCTACATCCACACCGGGGCCAAGATTGGAGTGCTCGTCGAAGTCGGCGCCGGGAAGGAAGCGACTGTGGCCGGCGAGGATTACCGGCAGTTGGTCCGAGACATCACCCTGCAAATCGCCGCCGCCCATCCCATTGCCGTGTCGCGCGACTTGATTGACCCCGCAGTTCTGGCCAAGGAAAGAGAGATCGCGGCTGAGCAGGCCAAAAACAAACCGCCTCAGGCCGTGGCCAAGATCGTCGAGGGGAAACTCGAGAAATTCTTCCAGGGTTTTTGTTTGTTGGACCAAGGATTCGTGAAACAGAATGCCGAGATTACGGTGAAAGAACACGTCGCGAATGTCGCCAAGCGGCTGGGTGATGAGCTTGTCATTCGGCGGTTTGTTCGGTTCCAAGTTGGGGAAGCCTTCGCGTGAAGACTCCCCATGAAACGGAACCGCAAAGCGAAGTATCGGCGCATCTTGATCAAACTCAGCGGGGAAGCCTTGGGCGGCGAGGCTGGCGTGGGGATCTGTCCGGAAGCCATCCATGACATGGCGAAACAAATCCGGCAGGTGCGCGATCTTGGGATCGAGGTGGTGATCGTGGTCGGCGGCGGAAACATCTTTCGCGGTTTGCAGGGCAGCGAGCGCGGTATCGACCGAACCACGGGCGACTATATGGGCATGCTGGCCACCGTTATTAACGCGCTGGCTTTGCAGGACGCGCTGGAGAAACTCGGCGTCGCGACCCGCGTGCAAAGCGCCATCAGCATGGCTCAAGTGGCCGAACCTTTCATCCGGCGCCGCGCGATTCGCCACTTGGAAAAAGGCCGCGTCGTGATCTTTGGCGGTGGGACCGGAAATCCGTACTTCTCGACGGACACGACCGCCGCTCTTCGGGCGAATGAAATCGGCGCGGAAATCATCCTCAAGGCCACGAAAGTGGACGGAATCTATGACCGCGATCCCAAGAAAATGCCGAACGCGCGGCGGTACACCCGGGTGAGCTACATTCAAGCCCTGCAAAAACAACTCAAAGTCATGGATTCGACGGCATTTTCACTGTGCATGGACAACAAGATGCCGATCATAGTCTTCGATCTATTCAAGCCCGGCAACCTGAAGCGCGTGGTTCAGGGAGAGAATGTCGGGACGCTGGTCAGTTCGTAGCCGGCGGCGTGAGGGGCGGAGCCAATTTACGATTTACGATTGGTGTGCGTCCGCCTCCTCATGTCGGCGGCGACGAAGATTTCGCGTAACTTCCACAAGGGCTCCAGGGTCATACACCGGTGACGATTGTTTGACGAACTTGAAGAAATCCCGCAAGCTCCCGCTCCCATGCAATTCACGCGAATTCTCTTTCCGATAGCACTTGCCGTCGCCTGGACTGTCCAAGCACAAAATCCCGCCCCAAACGTCCGGGAAATCACGTTGCAGGAAGCAATCCAAATGGCCTTGGAGCACAATTTGGACGTGAAGATTCAGGCCATCAATCCCCGGATCGCCGAGCTCAATTTGAAAGCATCCTACGCGATGTACGAGCCTACACTCAGTTTTGCCGCGGTGCACAACTTTTCCTCGCAGCCCACCGGCGTGGTGGATCCGCAGGGGCGCATCGTGGTGGGCAGCCGGGAAATTGCGACTGACTCGTTTCCCCTGGGACTAAACACCTCGGTTGGGTCTCAATTGCCGACCGGGCTCAGATATTCGATCAGCGAGAGGCTCTCCCACACCGCGATCGATCAGACCGGGGTTCCGACAGTGGACAACTACAACGCGAGTTGGACGCTCGATCTGCGGCAGCCGCTCCTGCGGAATTTTTGGATTGATCCTGACCGCGCGCAGATTCAAGTGAACAAAAAGGCCCTGAAGCTCTCCGAAGTGGCGCTCAAGGGTCTGATTATCACCACCGTGGCTCAGGTGGAGCAGGCTTACTACAATTTGATCTCCGCCCGCGAAAACGTGAAGGTCGCCGAGAAGGGGCTTGAACTTGCGGAGCGAACGCTGCTCGAGAACCGCAAAAAAGTGGAGGTGGGCGCCCTTGCGCCTCTGGACGAAAAACAGGCCGAAGCCCAAGTGGCCACGAGCAAAGCCGGGCTCATCGCCACCCAGAGGGCCCTCGATTTTCAGGAAAACGCGCTGAAGTCCCTGCTCACGGACAACTACGCTTCTTTTCATGACACCACCTTGATCCCCGCCGAGAAACTCCTGCCCTTGCCCATGAGCTATAACCTGCAAGAAAGCTGGCAGAAGGGGTTGGCTGTGCGGCCCGATCTCCTGCAAGCCAAGCTGGATTTGGAACGGCAGGACATCACGCTGCGGCTTCAGAAAAACCAACTGCTTCCCTCCCTCGATGCCTTCTTCAGCTACGGCCTCAGCGGCACCAGGAACACCTCCTACAGCGATGTCTTGAGCGACTTGACGCGCGACCGGAACCCCGCCTACACCTATGGCGGCTCTTTGACGATCCCGCTCGGAAACATCGCCGCACGGAATCGCTATAAAGCCACCCGATCCCTCAAGGAGCAAGCTGTGCTTCAATTGAAAAAATTGGAGCAAGACATCATGATCCAGATCGACGACGCGATCAAAGCGGCGCAATCAGCCTTCGAGCGCGTTCGAGCCACGCGGGAAGCCCGCGAATTCGCCGAAACCGCATTGGATGCCGAGCAGAAGAAATTGGAGAACGGCAAAAGCACCACCTTTCAAGTCCTGCAGCTCCAGCGAGATCTCACCCAGGCAGCCTTCAATGAAATCGGCGCTCTGGCAGAATACAACAACGCCCTGGCCCAACTCGCGCTCCGCGAGGGCACAACGCTTGAACGGCACCGCCTCAGCGTCAATCTGAAGTAACCAGCGCACCCACAAATTTGTCGGCGCTCGTGGCGGCGGGCGTCCGCGCCTGCCGTAGAGCCGCGGCGTCTCGCCCGGCGGTACCGGCATGAACATTCGCACGCGCACCCGGATTTTCCGCCGACTCCGGACGGCAAGATGCCGCCTTCTAAGGCAGGCGCGGACGCCCGCCGTTACGGACGATTCTCGGAATCACCCCAAAGGATCGGCTCAAGTCCCGGCTCAAAATCTTCCGCAATTTGGACCCAATCGCCTTGCTTGACTGGGAGGTACTTGCCCACAGCCGTCGCCAAAACAAGTCCAGCCGGATCTCGCAATTCACCGCGGGCTTCAAACAGTTTGTTTCGGCGGTTGTTCGCCAGCTCGCCGACTGCCAAGACTTCTCTCCCCGGCTGGAGTGGATGCGCATAGCGCACCGTCATCTCGGCGCAATACGCGAACCGTTTCGTCCTCACACCGCACGCCCAGACCATCACCTCATCCAGCAAGGTGGCGATGAGGCCGCCGTGCACTGTGTTCCTGAAGCCCACATGAGTCGGGCTCGGCACAAACCGAGTCTGAACCCTAATACCATCGGTCTCAAAACGAAGATTCAAACCGATTGGATTGTGTCGGCCGCAGACGAAACACGATTTGGTTCCGGGAAGGCTTTGCATACACCGAAACCTACCTCAATTCACGCGGGGGCGCACGCGAGAGTTGCTGCGGAACGGTTTCTGTTCAGAAGTTCTCGTTGATGAGCCGCAAAGTGGAGGTTCCTCGCTGATTTCGGTGGCCCGATCGTCCTGCGAATACCGAATGACGAGATCCGAAATCCGAAAGAATTCCCAAGCCCGAAACCGGAAGGCCGACCCAATAGCGAGCCTTTTTGAGCCGAGCTTCGAAAGAACCTGTCGGCACCAGATACACCGGGCGGCGAAGGTTATCTCCAGGCATGCCTTCAGTTTTGTCAGGCTAGATTCGGGATTCGGATTTCTGGCTTCTTTCGACATTCGGCACTCGGGTTTCGCCAATAGGCGTTCCAGATTCCAACGAAAACCGCGTGATTAACGCCGAAATCCGCCTCCTCACGCCGGCGGCTACGGGCCCTGGTCCGATCTTGCGTTCGGCATATCGCTTTGCTAAGCCATCAAGCATGCACTACCTCAGTCGCCAGCCCTCTGGTATTTCGAATGTTTGCCCGGCTCCGGGCACGCGATCGAGCCCTCATGACTAAATCCCTCTTGGGTGGCGTCTAATGCACATGCGTCGTTCAGCGACAGATCCTGGCCGCGTCCGAGTTGACGGGAAATTTTTCCGCCAGGGGAAAACGAAATTTCACCCCAAGGGGGTGACGTACGGCCCTTTCGCGCCGAATGGCCGGGGCGAGCCGTTTCCTGATGAAGAACAAGCCAGGAAAGATTTCGCCAAGATCCGCGAACTCAGCGTGAATCTGTTGCGCGTTTATGATCGGCCCGCGGTTTGGATCATGGATTTGGCGGCTCAACATGAGCTGAAGATCCTGGTGGACATTCCCTGGAACAAACATCTTTGCTTTCTGGACTCCGAGCGATCGCGCCAAGAAGCGCGGATGGCGGTTCGTGAAGCCGCCCGCGCGTGCGCGAGCCATCCGGCGGTGTTTGCTCTCAGCGTGGTGAACGAGATTCCCCCGGATATCGTCCGCTGGAGCGGCGCCGCCCGAGTCGCGGAATTCATCGATGAGTTGGTGGCCCTCGTGAAAGCTGCCGATCCGGAGTGCCTGTGCACGTTTGGCAATTATCCGCCGACGGAGTTTCTTCGCCCCCGCGAAATCGATTTCCATTGCTTCAACGTTTACATCCACCAGCAGAAACCGTTCGAGAATTACCTCGCGAGGCTGCAGATGATCGCGGAGGCCCAGCCGCTCATTTTGGGAGAATTCGGCATTGATTCGCTCCGCGAAGGCGAGGATCGCAAGTGCGAGATCCTGACATGGCAGATCGAGTCGATCTATCGCGCCGGTCTGGCTGGCGGGATTGTTTACTGCTTCACCGACGATTGGTTCAAAGACGGCCGGCAGATCGAAGATTGGGCCTTTGGCGTGACGACGCGCCGACGGCAACCCAAGCCGTCCTTTTCGACCGTGCAGTGGATGTTTCAGGACGCCCCTTACTTCCCATTGCGGCAGCAGCCCGCGGTCTCCGTCGTGGTCGCATGCTACAACGGAGCGAGAACGTTGGCAGGGTGTTTGGATTCGCTCGAAGCCTTGAACTATCCTTCGTACGAACTGATTCTCGTCGATGATGGCTCCACCGACGGCACGGCGGAGATCGCGTCGCGGCACCCGACGGTCCGTTATCTCCGCCACCCGATGAACCAGGGGCTCTCTGCCGCCCGGAACACTGGGATCGAAGCGGCGCGCGGGGAGATCGTGGCGTTTACGGACGCCGATTGCCGCGCCGACCGGGATTGGCTTTACTACGTCGTGGGCGACCTGCTCAACAGCCGTTGCGTGGGCATTGGCGGCCATAACCTGCTGCCGCCTGATGATTCCTGGATTGGCGCGGCCGTGATGGTGTCGCCCGGCGGTCCAACTCACGTGATGCTGACTGACCGGTTAGCCGAACACATACCCGGATGCAACATGGCGTTTTACAAGTGGGCCTTGCTGGAAGTCGGCGGATTTGATCTGCTCTTTCGCAAAGCCGGCGATGACGTGGACATTTGCTGGAGGCTCCAGCAGCACGGGTACAGGCTCGCCTTCAGTCCGGCTGGATTTGTCTGGCATTACCGCCGCTCCGCGGTGGTCGATTATTTGAAACAGCAAAGGGGCTACGGAGAGTCGGAAGCGCTGCTGGTTCATCGCCACCCGGAGTATTTCAACTGGTTTGGAGGCAGCCAGTGGCGCGGCCGCATCTACTCGCCGGCGAAGTTTGGAGTGATCACGCGGTCTCACATCATTTATCACGGAGTCTTCGGGAGCGGTTTCTTTCAGACCCTCTATAGCGCGCCGCCGTCGGTCGCGCTGATGCTGGTCACGAGCCTCGAATACCACGTGTTGCTCACGCTGCCCCTCTTCGTGCTGAGCGTTGTCATCGACCCTTTCCTGCCTTTGGCATTGACGAGCGTCGCCCTGTCGCTGGCGGTTTGCGCCGTGGCCGCAGCCCAAGCCGAACTGCCCGCGTCAAAGCGGCGGGTTTGGTCGCGTCCGCTGGTGGCTCTCCTCTTCTTTTTGCAGCCGATCGTGCGGGGTTGGGCGCGCTACCGGGGACGCTTGACCGTGCCTCGGACCCGCTTGGCGGATTACGAAACGCTCGATTCGTTGAATCTGAAGGAAGCCGGTCAACGATTCGACGAGGCGGCCTATTGGAACGAACGGAACCTGGGCCGCACGGAATTTCTGGCCGGCATCATGGAACGGCTGGATCGCCGAGGCTGGCCCAACAAGCAGGACACAGGCTGGAACCTTTTCGACATCGAGATTCTCGGCAACCGGTGGTGCCATTTGCAGCTCCTCAGCGCGGCCGAGGAGTTGGCGCAGGACAAGAGATTGATTCGATGCCGGTTTAAGACCCGGTGGACCTTGCTCGCAAAGACCACGTTCTGGAGCATGGCCGGACTGGAGTTGCTGATTATTGGATCCGTCGGGTCGGTGGCGCCCTGGGTTTGGTTCCTGTTGCTGTCGCTGCCCGCGTTCGGATGGTGGCTTGATAGCGTCCAGCGGGATTTGCGGCGTTTGGTGGGGGTATTTCTCGACGAGACCGCCAAGGAAATGGGCCTCATCAAGATCGAGCTTGGAGTGTCGGGTTCCAAGAAACAAGAGGCTGCGAACCGAACCAAACCCGTGCAAACCGCCACTCGCTCGCGCTGGTTTTGGGATTTTCTCAAGTCCAGTCTATGGAGAGATCGAAGACTGGGGTGAAGATTCCTTGCGATAAACCACGAATCCTTCGTTGGAATAGGCGGGGACGAAACCAAAGCCTGGCGTTGGCCAGCCGGTCACTTCGGTGAGCGGCACATAGCGCGCGATATGATCCCGCACTTTCTCGGCCCAGGTTGATTGCTTCGGCGGCTGAGTCATGACCGCCCACGTCGCGGTGGTCAGGGCGCGTTCTCGGTCGGATTCGCTCAGGCGGACGGTGTCGATCCAAGTTTTTCGCTGCGCCAAGTACGAGAAAGCCGGATACTCCGGATAAGCGTTGTTATCCCGCCGGTGATTGACACGAAGGACGACCAGATCGGTCTCCCTGGAATGGGCTTTCACCCAAGAGGCTGCTTCGTAAATCGTCCGGTCTTGCCGGAACAAATAGAGGGATCCCGCAATCAACGGCACGAACAGGAGAACCCACAGAATTCCTAGGCGAGCATGTTTGAGAGCGCGCTTTGAAAGCAGGGCAGGAATCTTGCCTGCCTCTAAGTTCGAAGTGGAATTGCCTAGACTAGGCAGGCTTGAAGCCTGGCCTACGTTGGAGCGCTCGGTGGCTTTCCGAAGGCGGTCAATGACCAGCGGCATGGCCAGGCCAAACAGAAAACAGAGCGGGCCGAGGGCGGGCAAATTGTAGTAGCTGTGCACACCGGCCGTCTTCATGCCCCAGACCAGATAGAAAAAAGCTAGCGACCAGACCCACCAAAAGCCAAACGCATTCCCTTCAGTGCGCCGGGAGAAGCCCAGACATGCGACGATCAGCCCGATTGGACCTGCGGCAAATGCTGCCAGATAAGCGACGACCTTGAAGTAGAAATGCCAATTGAGCCGTTGCACCCATTCGCCCAAGAAATCCTTCGCCAGCACGGACGCTGTCCAAGCAGGGAAAGACGCCGCGTTCACCTGATCCACGTATCGCGTCCAAGCCATGTAGGCAGCGAGTGTGATCAGCCCGCCGATCCAATGTTGGGGCCGGAGAAACAGCTTTGGTCCATCCATCTTCCAGAAGACGAGTAGCGCCACGACGTAGAGATGGGAGATTTCCAGCGATTTCACCAGCAACCCAGCCAATCCCGACGCGGCGAATAAGGCATAGCAAGGGAGCCTGCGGGTTTGCCGGTAAAGCAACAGTTGGTGGAGCGCTGCAAATGCGCAGAACTGAATGCACATTTCGGGCATGAAAGCTTGGCCGAAGAAGATCGAGAGCGGCGAAGCGACGAACAAGACATTGGCCCAAAATGTTTGCCGCTCGTCCAACAAACGCCGCCAGATGCCTTGGAGCACCACGAAGGAGAGCGCCCACAAACCAATCGACACAGCCTTCCCGGCCATATCGAGATTGCCGAACACCCGCCAAGCGCCAATGACCAGGTAGTTGTAGATCGGGAATTCAAGGATCAACCGCGCGCCCGTGTTTCCGCGCCAGCTCACCTCGGCACTGAGAGGCCAGCCCTCTTCTTGAGCCGCGTTGCGAGTCCAATCCGCAGTTTGCGTCTGCCGGACGAGATGAGCGTCGATCAGTGGTTGGTTGATGGCCAGGAAGCGCAGGATGAAGCCGGTGAGCAGAAGCAACGGAAACGAGCCAAAGCGACAGAAAAGTGGTCCAGATCGAGGTTGGTATTCGTTATCGCGCATCTTCAGGAGTCTCCACTCCAGATCGTCTCTCGCCCTCCGGCAAAAAGGCGGACCGGTTGGTCGTCATCCACTCGGCCAAACCCTCCGCGATCAATTCGTATCCGCGCGAGTTGGGATGGTTGTCCAGGTCCATGAACAGCTTTTCTGACCTATGCTCGCGCAGAATGGGCGTGGTATCGACAAAAGGTATGCCTTCTCGCTCCAAGTTTGCCCGCAGGTCCTTCAAGGCCAAGTTGCGCGCGTCCTTCACGTAAAGGAACTGCGGAAACGGCAGGAGGCAGACCGCAAACGGCCAGCCGCGCGCCCGGCAGAAATCGCGCATTTCCGTGATGCGAAGTTTCATCGCCTGCCACGAGGGATAGCCGATTTTGCGGTCCACGAATACAGGCAGATAACCGTTCACCCGGTAATGAATGCTGTCATAAAGGTTTTTGACCAGCATGACGGTTCGCAGCGCTTTGATGCGGTCGAGGATTCCAATTCGGGCTTCGGCGAGCGCTTCGGCGCCCGCCGGCTGCCCGGCTTGGCCTTCCAGATATAGATTCGGACCCCAGTAATCGTTGAAGCAGAAACCGTAGATCACCGCGTCCGGGCTGTAATTGGTGACAATGCAGGACAACGTGAGGAACACTTGATCCACGTTGTAGCCGCCCGTACCGCAGTTCCAAACTTCGATGTCTTGACGGCGGAACCGCTCGCGGAGCAGCTTCTCCAGCTTGTTCGGAAACGCATCCGCGCTTGAATCGGCGCCGTAGCCCTCCGTAAACGAGTCCCCCACGGCGGCGATGCGCCAAATCCCCGGCGGCTTACGCGCTGGCCGTTCGGGCATGTTGAACCCGAGACTGTTGTAGGAGTAATTCCGGTTGGTCGCTCCGGGCCTGAGCGTGTAATGGAGCCCAGGTATCTCCGACCGGATCACGACGGCCTTGGACTGCTCCGCGAGAAGCGCGCGCGTGGCCCGCGCCTGGAGCCACCGCAAGGACAACTCAAGGGCCAGCAGCGCGAAGGCGTTGCTGAGGGTCAGCATCGCCGCCCAGAAGACGAGACGTTTCGCGCGGCTCATTCGGTTTCAAATCGACGTCAGACGGTGACCCGCTTGCACCGTGACCTTAGCAACGGCGATCGAACCGCGAATGAAAGCGAATGAACGCGAATAGCCAATGGCTTAAACAGGCAAATCGGCTCACCCTGACGACAACGAACATTCCATTGAAGAATTCGCGTTGATTCGTGTCCATTCGCGGTTTCGGATTTTAACCTGCCGGATTTGCGGTCACGGGCGCCTCATTGGCTCCGGCAGCTAACCTTCTCTGCAGATGTTGGTGGCACGTCAGCATCAGCCCGGCCTGAATGGAGAAGGTTTTCAGCGCGTATTCGCTGTCTCCGTGAAGAAAAATAAACGCGATCACATTGCCGATCCAAAGGCTGGCGACCAGCTTGCAGACCCGCGAAAAGTCATCCTCGCACCCATAATTTCGCAAATGGCGAAGGATTCTCCAGCCCAAAAGGGCTCCCGAAGAGAGAAACAAAATCATGAAGGCCGTCCCAAACACACCCGTGTTCACCATGAGGCCGACAAATCCGTTGAAGAACCGTCCTTGGTTGACATGGCCCGTGATGGTGGTGGGATCCCAATCCCAAGAGTAGTCCACCGCGGCGACTTCGAATCCTCGTCCGATCCAGAAGTACTGCGGCGCCATATCCATTCCGATTTTGCGGAGCACGCGGCGGACTTCCAGCGTATTGTCCGCGTCGATCCGGGCGCGCGGATCGATTTTCACGGCCGGCAGGAACGAGACGACTCTTTGCGCCGCGAGTGGCAGCCGTTCGGCGATGGCGTAGGTGGTGGACAACACCAGGACCGCGCCGCCGAGAGCGATGAAGGTATTCCTCATGGTGAAGAAGCGTTCCGCGTAGGAGCTGAAGGCCAGCACGCCTAAAATGATCACGGCCAGATAACGATGGCCGCTGACCATTCCGACGGAGAGCGTGGTCAGCGCCATCGGCACCAAATAGAGGGCTTTTCGTCCGAAGAAATCGCGTAAGTTATATCTCAGCAACATCAGGAAGAAAAGGCCGCTGCAAACCACGTAAAAGGATTGGTATCGCCGAATGCCGAAGCGCAGGGCCTGGAGCTCGAAATTGACGGCGTCACCCGACAGTTCGAAAAACTGCAAGACAAAGAGCAAGGCTTCGGGCGCTTTGGAGAGAACAAAATCGGAAATCAGGTAGGTCGTCGTCAGCAAATACTGCCAAATCAAGAGCCGAACAATCGTCTTCTCCGAGGGACGGCAGAACACGAACAAGAAAGGGAAGATGGCGCAGGTCAACTGCTGGAAATAGTACCGTCCTCCCATCTGGCCCGACCCGAAAATGCGAAGCCCAACGCCGCGGTAAAACATAGTGACCATCAGGATCAGGCAGTATCCGATGACTCCAACCACCAACCAACGATGTTCCCGCAGCACTCTGGCTGAGTCCGGCGCATACTGGCGCATACAGAGAATAATGATCAGACCCGACCAACCGAGCAGCGCGGCAAATTCCCAAACATAAGGTCTTCCGGGAAAGAGCGGCACGATCAGCGCCGAGTTGAAGGTCGCGACCGCCAAGATGATCGACAGTTTCGAATGATAGGGCAAAGTCATCAAGCCCAGCACGCCGACCACGCCCAGCGCGACGAGCACGGAGTTTCGCGCCAAATAGTATCCGGCCAGGAGGGCGCAAAATCCGATGAGCCCGTACCAAAACCACTGCTGAAATTTCAGCCGATGGTCAATCGAAGTCGAAATCATGGTGCCTTTATTACTTTTTCAAAATTTAGCGCAATCCGCTTTCAAGAATTCTGCTGGATGCCGGAGCCGTGAAGCTCACGGAACGGATAGTAAATTCGCTGGAACTGCTCAGGTCAACCGAGAATCGTAAATCGTAAATGGGTCCGCCTCCTCACGTCGGCAGCTACGATGTTCAGCCGGCGTTTCAACGATCGGATTCCTTCATCAGTTTGCCGATCAAATCGAGATGCTTCCAGGCGATGGGATTGTCTTGCGGATTGTCCCGCCAAACGTAAGACGACAATCTCCGCGATTCGGTGAACCAGCGCGAAGCCTCTTTGAAGTTCCCCAATTTGTAATAGTGCCAGCCCATGTGCGCGACAACGTAGTAACTTCTCGGATCGAGCTCCACGGCGCGCTTGAAATAATGCTCCGCGTCCGCGCCGCGGCCAAGCTGGTGCAGACACATGCCGTATCGCATCGAAGGATACGCGCCGTAAGGATTCAAGAACATCCCTTTCGCGAACCATTCCATGGCATCTTGCGCCAGTTCTTTGTAACCGCTCTCCCCTTGCCAACTTTGATTCCTCAAGATTTCTCCGATCCTGTAAGCCGTCTCGAAATTGGAGGGGTCCGCGGCGTGCGCCTGTTTCAACGAATCGATCTCTTCCTTCATCCCTTGGCGGATCTCGGACGAAAGCCGATCCAGCACCGTCCAATCCACGTCAACTTCGCCGGGTTTCGCTTCGGCCTTCCGCCACAGGCCGGCGTAAGTCGCGGATTTCCGTTGCACCAAACGCCGGGCATTGTCGGCGCGATCCAAAGCAAGTTGCTCGGCCGAGCGTTTTGCGCCTTGTTGGCCCAAATAGCTCAGGCCAAGCAAGAGGACCGCCGTCAATGCGGTCCGCGAAATCCAACTCGTGGTCACCCAATGCTTCTCGGTGGCAAATCGGAGATAGCCCGTCAGGAGAGCCATCAAGCTCACGGTCAACAGCGCATTGGCCGGAATGTGCATGTTAAAATCCATGGCGGAATGGATCAGGATCGCCACCAAGCCCATCGCTCCTCCCAAAACAAATGCCGCCCGGCTGCTCGGCTTGGCGACGAACTCCCCTGCGCGCTGGACGAAACGCCAAGTCCGAAAGATCCCCGCGAATAGAAAGCACCAGGCCAGCGCCACCAACCCGGCCCCCACTACCCCCCAATCGGCCAAAGTATTGAGATAGTCATTATGCACTCGGTCCGGACGCACCTGCACCGTCTCCGGGCGAAATTGCGGGAACCGCTGATCGAAGTGGCCCGGACCCGCTCCGAACCAAGGACGTTCTTTCCAGACGCCGGTCGCCGCTTGCCAGATGGGAAAACGGACGTCGGAAAGTCCTCCTTCAGCCCGAAACATTTCCTGCCACCGCTGGCTCGGATGATAAGCCTGTTTGAAGAAAGCGATGCTCAGCCCCGCCAGCAACGCCAGGAAAGCGATCGCAGGCACGCGGCTGTCTCTGTAGCGGAGGAGGACGATGAAGAAGATCAATAGTGAGATTCCGGCTGACAGCCACCCGCCGCGCGAGAGCGACACCCCGATGCCCGCGAGCATCGCGAGCGATGCGTAGCCGAGAAGGACCCGAGTCGTGGGCCGGAATCGCCCTTTGAGAGTGAATGACAAACCCAAAGGGAGGAGTATTTCCAGAAACCCGGCGAAGTTGTTCGGACAGATGAATGTTCCGGTGGCGCGCTTCATGTACTGCTCAGGCTTGATTTCCGCTCGGAGCAGGTGCCACACATAGGGCGAGTTCGTAATGAATTGATAAACCGAATAGAGCGAAAGCGTCATCCCGAGGAAGACCGCCACGAAGACGATGATTTGCGTAGTCTCCTGACGGTGAAGGTTGTT
Source organism: Verrucomicrobiota bacterium (assembly GCA_016209525.1). Classification (GTDB taxonomy): domain Bacteria; phylum Verrucomicrobiota; class Verrucomicrobiia; order Limisphaerales; family SIBE01; genus VHCZ01. The sequence continues at coordinate 7,149 of JACQWK010000652.1, read as the reverse complement.
CAAGACCGCGAAAAAAAGCAGGGCGTAGGCCAGCACCCGGACCAATTCGACGCGGGCGACGTACTCGATTTCAGCGGTCTGGTAGCGGAGGATGGCGTAGCCGGTGAACGCGACGACACACCAGCAGACGGGCGGCCAGAGCAATCGATAGTTATCCTGGAGCCAAATGCGGGCGAGCCACAAGGCCCCAATCCCGATCACCAAAACCAGGATGACTGAGAACTCAAGGCCGCCCACGCCACCGGCAGCCACCGGTCCGAAGACCAGGAGGGCCAGAGCCAAGACGAGAATGCCTCGCTCGCACCATTGATCCAAATTAGCGCGGTCCATTGCTTGCTGAAGCGCCGAAGAGACTCAGGATTCCCGCCCCCAACGGGCGAGGTTTCGATGCGTGTGGAATCCGACCAGCCTCATTTCCCCTCTCCATGAACCTCAAGGCGGGGCGAGACTCCTGTCGAGCCCTGGCATTATTTCGGGCAAGAAAGTCAGGGCTCGACGGGAGTCTCGCCCCACCGCGGAACAGGTTCAAGGTCCCAACACGCGCACGAACTGCTTGGTGTCTGCCCCTGAACATCGCTGCGCCGGTCTCCGACGCGGCGCGAATCGGTGCTGATGGAGAATCGCGCCGGATCGGAAACCGGCGCTCCTGTCCAAGGCCGCCATGCGGTTCAAAATGTCGGGGAGTTTTCACCCTGGCCCGGAGGTGAGGGGATGGCCATTTCTGCGTCTGCCCATCAGGAGCCGCCAGTCTTTCCAAGTGCTGCGGACGGTCCTCCCTCTCCTGTGGGGGGAAGGCCGGGGTGAGGGGAAAATAACGCTCGACCGACAAGGGTGGGGGCGGCTTGTTTCCGCGTCGTCAAAACCCCTGAGACTGTGGCTTTTTCCCATCCGGCCGAATCTCCAGGAAGCACCCGGCCGGTTAAAACAAGCTATAGATGAACGGAGCGAGCGCAGATCCTTTCGCCAAGACGAGGAAGAATCCAAGCACCAGCAAAAACAAGAAGATCGGAGCCAGCCACCATTTCTTCCGCACTTTCAGAAAGTCCCAAAATTCTTTGATGATAGAAATCTTGCTCATAATCTCGCTCGGAAGTTCAAAAGCAAACGCGCACCCCTCACCCGGCATTTCGCCGCCCTTTCCCCTCATCCAAAGAGAGGAAAGAGGCATTTAATGCCGGATTGCTGATGGATTGTCAAATAACTGCTCGCTCACTGTTTGGAAAAGCTTCCGCGCGATTAACTCGTTACCTTCGGCGTTAAGATGAACAGGATCACCCTCCAAGTAAAGGGCTTTTCCGTTGGTTCGGAGCTCTGAACTGAGATCTACCAAAGGGACCTTCAACCGCCGACTCACTTCAGACTTGATCCTGAAGAGAGGAGCCGGGTTGGTTGATTGGAGGTCGGTGAGCATCGGAAGGTAGAGCAGCACGGGCTTCACACCGTTTGTCCGCGCGACCTGGCAGAGCGATTCCATCGCTTCGCGGAACACGCCATAAGGGTCCTCCTGTTGCTCCGCCTTAAAGAGCGCATCCCGCTGAGGGTCCACTGGAATAAACCGGGTCCGATACCGCTCATAGAACTCCTTCAGTTGGACTTCCACCACGAAGTGATAAAGGGCGCACCGCCGCAGCAGATTCTTCAGCCGTACGCGTGTCATGAATTTTCGGACAAACTCGGGGCTGTTGTGCTCGGTGAACTGCGTATAAAGATTGGCTTCCCCCAAAATGACCAAATCCGGGTGGTAGCGGAGGGCCACTTCCCGAAAGTAAACGTGCATTTGCGAATAGGACCATCCGTTCACCCCCGCGTTGATGACCTCGATCTTGGGCAGGCGGCCCGCCTTCTCCTGCAGCAGACGGCCGAGGACTTCGGAATAACATTCTTTTTCGCTCAAGCCCCAACCGAAGGTCCTGGAATCGCCCAGCGAAAGGATCCGAACGGTGTCGGTCGGCTTGGCCGCCGCGAACTCCGGACCGCGTGTTCCCTGCGAATTCACCCGAACCGGCTGATGATTGATCTTAGTGAAGCAATTTTGATTCGGCTTGAGCCGCCAATAAAGAAGGGGATCCGGACTGTAAACCTCAACGTTCCCATATCCACAGAGACGCAGGGCCCCCTCCAGAAGCGCCACGAAGATCAGCAAGCTCGCCGCCGAGAGACAGAGATTCTTCAGCAGATTGCGAAAACGCGGCTTCACTCCAACGTACGATTAGGATGAAATCAAGTGCTCCAAACGCAGTCTTCGAGAGTCCCCTCACCCGTCCTACGGACACCCTCTCCCCATCCGATGGGGAGAGGGATGGGGCGAGGGGCATTCGTCCCAATTAGAAGGCTTCTTGGAATCACTTCTCCCATGATGGTCAAAACTGCTGCTCGTAATCCTTCTTCACCGCAGGCCGGCACGCCGTTCGGGGAATCCAATAGCTGGCGCGGCCCGGCTCAAATCGCCGATCCAGAAAGTCCTTGCCGAAAAAACGAGCTGCCAGGCCGACCGGCGTAACAACCAAGTAAAAGAAGCCGGTCAGGAGCGTCGTCGAAACGACCAACCCCAGAGCGAAGGCCAGGCTCATCCAGACGACATACACCCCTCGCAAGCTTTTCGGAACGGCGGCCCCCAGAAGGACAAGCGCGCAACCCGGCGCCAAAAACCACGGCCCGACGGCCTTGCCACGCCAGAGAAACCAGCCTCCCAGCAGAGTCAGAACGCCGCCAACGACAAAACCAAATCGTCGCAGGTTCGAGGCGCTCGTGTCGAGTTGCGCAATTTCTTGGCGGATCATAGTTAGTCCAGTTCAAACTCTTTCAGCCAATCGATGTCTTTATCCAATGGCTTCTGATCCTTCTTTTCGAGGAGGAAGTTGCCCAGAATCAGATAATCCATGTTCGTCCGCATGAAGCAAAGATAAGCATGCTCCGGGCTGCAAACGATCGGTTCGCCGCGCACATTGAACGAAGTGTTGATGATCACCGGACATCCATACTTCTCCTCGAACTTCCGAATCATGCGGTAGTAGATGGGATTGTCCTCGTCGGTGACGGTCTGCACCCGGGCCGAGTAATCGACGTGCGTGACCGCGGGAATGGTCGAGCGCAGGGTGAGGAGTTTCTCCAGGCCGAAAAGCTTCTCTTGCGTCTCGCTCAACTCAAGCCGGCGCGAGGCAGCGACGGGGGCCACCAGCAGCATGTACGGGCTTTCCCGATCCAGCTCAAAATAATCCGAGACCCGTTCTCTCAAGACCGTCGGCGCGAACGGCCGAAAACTTTCCCTGAACTTGATCTTGAGGTTCATGATTTCCTGCATCTCAGAAGAACGGGCATCCCCGATGATCGATCGCCCTCCCAACGCGCGCGGGCCAAATTCCATCCGCCCTTGGAACCATCCGATGACTTTCCCGGCGGCAATGAGGTCAGCGACCGCCTCTGGAACCGAGTCTTCGGCCAACTCCGTAAAAGACACGTTCTGTTTGGCGAGGAAGTCCCGGATCTCGTCGCGGCTGTAGCTCGGGCCAAGGTAGGATCCCCGCTGGCTATCCTTCATTCCATCGGCCAGCCGCGGCTGTTCCAGATACTGGTGCCAAGTCAATAGCGCGGCGCCCAATGCGCCGCCCGCATCGCCTGCCGCCGGCTGAATCCAAATGTTGTCGAATACGCCCTCGCGCAAAATGCGTCCGTTGGCGACGCAATTCAGGGCGACGCCGCCGGCCAGGCAGAGATTCCTTTGCCCGGTTTGCCGACGGACGTGCCGCGCCATTCGAAAAAGGATTTCTTCGGTGACTTCCTGGATTGACGCGGCCAGATCCATGTCCCGCTGTGTCAGGCGGGATTCCGGTTTGCGAGGCGGCCCGCCGAAAAGCATTTCGAAGTTCCGGTTGATCATCCTTAGACCCACGCAGTAGTCGAAGTAGCGCATGTTCAACTTGAATGAGCCGTCCTCTTTCAAGTCGATCAGTTCTTTGAGAATGAGTTCCTTGAATTTGGGCTCGCCGTAGGGGGCAAGACCCATCAGCTTGTACTCGCCGGAATTCACCCGGAACCCGGTGTAATAAGTGAAGGCCGAATAAAGCAGCCCGATGGAATGCGGAAAATGAATCTCCGCCTGGATCTGAACGCGATTGTCCTTCCCAAAACCAAAGCTGGTTGTTGTCCATTCGCCCACGCCATCCACGGTGAGGAAGGCGGCCTCTTGATAAGGTGAAGGGAAAAAGGCGGAGGCCGCATGGGATTCGTGGTGCTCGGGGAAAACCACGGTGCCCTCATAATCCAGCTCCCGTTTGATCAGCTCCTTCATCCAAATTTTTTCTTTGATCCAGAGCGGGATCGCCTTCAAGAACGAGCGGATGCCCAACGGCGCGCAGGCAAGATACGAATGGAGGATACGGTCAAATTTTAGGAACGGTTTCTCGTAAAATGCCACGATTGGGAGTTGGCGCGCGGTGAGCCCGCCGGCGCGCAGGCAATACGCCACCGCATGTTTTGGAAACGAGGCGTCATGCTTCTTCCGTGTGAACCGTTCCTCCTGAGCTGCGGCGATGATTTTCCCGTCCTGAACCAGGCAGGCCGCGCTGTCATGGTAAAAGGCAGAAATCCCCAGAATATTCACGCCGCTCGGCGCGCTGCCCTGCCGGAAACCTGGCTCAAGACTTGTCGTCATCATTGCGAAAGCGTCACTTTATACCTTGGCCCCCTCCGGCGTTTCAACACCCGTTTGTTCAGGTGGTCTGTGAGACCGGGGTGCATCAAGCTCATCGAATCCTCCCTCTCCTCCATCGGATGGAGGAGAGGGTCGGGGAGAGGCGGCGCGTGTTTATTGGTACCCCTCTCCTCGGTCCTCTCCCCACTCGTTCCTCGCGGGGAGAGGATGAAGAGCTTGATGCAGCCCTGTCTGTGAGAGGCGGCCCGGAAGCCTGCCCGACGTTGGAAGCATCCTCCCGGTGTCTATGGACCTGTTCCGCCCAGCGCCACGAAGCCGGACTTGTCCGCAGTCTGTTCCCATTTCCGTTCCAGGCGCCGGATTCTTTCCACGGTCGCAGGATGCGTGCTGAGCAGTCCTGGAATCGCCAGGCCGGACTTCTCATGCTCCATCAACTTGCGGAAGAATTCCGTCAGGCCCCGCGGGTCAATCTGGGCCGCGACGAGATACCTCCAACCCACGTCATCGGCCTCGCGCTCGAAGTCGCGGGAGTATTTCTGGCGCAAAAGAAACTCCGAGCTGTCGGCGATCAGCGCCATCAGGCCGCCGGCATCACCGAACAACGTCTGAACAATCAACGAGAGGCCCGCCGCGTCGATGATCTTCCGGAAACCGTGCCGCTCGGTGACGTGCGCGATCTCATGCGCCAGCACGCCTGCGATTTCTTCGGACCGGCCCGCGGCGTTCAATAGTCCGGAGAGAACGACCACATTGCCGCCTGGAAGAGCGAAGGCATTGACGTTCGTGTCATCCAGAATGTGAAATTGAAAGCGGTACTCCGTCCCGGCGACGGCCGGCAGCAATCGCGCCGTGATCGTGTTCAATTTGGCCTCGAGCCGGGAATCGTTCAGCAATTTCCCTTGCCGCTTTACCTGCTCGATCAAGGAATTCCCAAGGTTGATCTCCGCCGAGACCGGAATCTTGAACGCGAGATAACGCACGACGCGGGCTTTATTGCCGAACGCCACCGCCAACATCAGCACAAAAATGAGGAGAACTACGGCGCCGGCGACGGCCATGCTTCGGCCAGGCCAAGACTTCTTTTGCAGTCCTTGGAGCTGCTCAGCCAGAGCAGAGTGGCGGCGCAATGTTTCGTGTTGCAGAATGCTCCTCTCGGCGGTGTAGATGGACCAGTTTGGCTGCTGCCTGTGCTCGAAGAAGACATGCTCCGAATTGTGTCCCCCCAATCGCACTCGGAGCTCCGCCAAGGGCATTTCCACTCGTCCGCCGTCGTATTCGAACTGGAGGCTCTCCCGGAAGATCCGCAGCCGGCCCTGGAACGTTCGCGAACTTTCGCCGGCTTGAACCGCGCTCGCTCTATATTCGGTTTCCACGCCGAACTTTGATGAGCAAGGGCGCTAAGAGTCAAGCACACCGCAAGCCCATTCTAGTTCCCCTCCTAGGAGGGGCAGGGGTGGGTTGGTTCATGATGAACTCCCAGGCGGTTGCCGCGCGCATTGCGACCATGAACCGAGGATTAGCCCGGAGCGCGGGCGGCTCGCCCGCACTTTCGGACCAGGGCGAGAAACTCGCGGGCGAGCCCGCCCGCGCTCCAATCAGGCGGTTCATGGAAAGCCCCCAAGCCCAAAGGGCGCGCATTGGGACCATAAACCAGCCAATCGGTGGGGCGAGACTCCCGTCGAGCCCTGACTTTTTTGCCCGAAATAATGCCAGGGCTCGACAGGAGTCTCACCCCACCTTGAGGTTCATGGAGAAGCCCCAGGCAGTCCCAGCATGATCATTTCCACGCAAAATGCGTGAGGATGACTCATGGTTCAGCTCAACCAAGCTGGCCGCGCCAGGTATAACGCTAAAACGCAAAGATTGACGTAAAAGGCCGCGAGAAGGTCATCCAACGTGATGCCCCAACCGCCTCGCAGGCGCTGAACTTGCCGCACCGGCCACGGTTTCAGAATGTCAAAGACTCGAAAAGCAACCAGTATTCCGACGACCTCTGGCCACCGATCAACTCTGAGGACGTGAGCGCCGGCCGGCCAATGGCCAAGGTGCGCCCAAAGCATCGTCATCCAGCCGGCAAAACACACCGGAATGGCGACGATCTCGTCCAGGACGACTGAATTGGGGTCCTTTTGAGCGAGAAGTTCTTCGGCTCGGCCGGTGATTGCGACCGAGACCAGCAGGCTCAAAACGAGTCCTGAGAAAAAGCAAGAGGCGCTCGGCACCAGCACCAGAACTCCGAACCAGAGGAGCCCGGCGATCGAGCCGGCCGTCCCCGGTGCGCGAGGGACGCGACCCAGCCCAAAACCCTGAGCGAGCCAGAGAGCAAAACGATCTAGCAACATTCAGCCTCGAAAAAGAAGTTAAGCCGCAAAAGACCGAGGCGATCAGTAGTGCAAATTGCCAGGTGATGCTAGCCAAGACTCATTAATCGGTTCATTACAGTGCATCCACCGGTTGTCGGTAGCGCAGGCGTCTCGCCTGCGAGTTCGCCGTGCGTC
>JACQWK010000670.1 GCA_016209525.1 Verrucomicrobiota bacterium | reverse complement strand
CGTCAAGGAGGTGGAACGTCCGAAATTGGGGAGCGGGGTTGGACTACAGCTCCGCTCCCTGATTGCCCCCCCAGGTCTCTGCTCGGCCCAAGCTTCCGGGCTTAGCCTCAGTCCCCGCTCTGCCAACCGCCGAACTGGACAGCATTCCCGCGTTACACACGCTCACCGGAGCATCACGAATCATCTCACGCCATCTCTAAGAGGTCGTTAACGCGAATGTCACCAGGTAGCGCCCCGGCCGTCCGCTCGCTGGCGAGCGCCCAAGTTAACCCACCTGGACCGTTCGAGGTGACAATTACGATTACGCCGCCACCGAATGTAACAGTGCTGGTGGTCGAAGAGCAGTTGCCTACGGGTTGGACGGCCACGAGCATCAACTCCGGTGGCTCAGTAGATCCGAATTTCAATAAGGTGAAGTGGGGTCCTGTGTTTAATCCACCGAGTGCGCCCGTAACCTACAGGTATCAGGCAGTCCCAACGGCCGAAGCACAGGGTGTATTCACGTTGTCAGGGTTGGCAGCCTTTGACGGCACGGTGATTAACATTGGCGGAGAAAACAAAGTCATCGTGGGGGGCGGGACAGCGGTGTCGAGCGTCACCTTGCGCGCTGGAGTTTCGGACGGAAACATCGTTCTCTTCTGGCCCACGAATGCGGTTGGGTGGGTCCTTGAGGTTTCGGAGAATCTGGCGACATCACCTTGGACACGCGTTTCTGCGCTGCCCACGGTAAGTGCAGAGAACAATTCTTTAAAGATTCCGATTTCCGATGGGAGCAGATTCTACCGGCTGCGAGGGCCGTAGCGGGGAAGGCCTAATTTCGATTATCCGAGCGCACGCAGCAATCGTCTCGGATGCGCGGCCCGCACGGGTAGCAGATCGGCTGCGTTAAAGAGCAGCAGCAGAGCGTCCTCGTCCATGTTGAGCAAGTGCTGGTCGGCCGTGACCAGCAGGGGAATTTCCGCAACTGAACTTTCAGCGAGAATGAGGGCGTCGTTGAATTCTTCTGGCGGCAACAATCGCGCCAAAAGCAGTTTGCGGGCGAGTTGCTCAGTGATCGCCTGTTCAATGGAGGTCAAATCGAACGGGCGGATCTGCCAACCCACGACTTTGGAAAGCGCGGTTGTTGCCAGTTGTCGCTCGCGCGGATCAGCTTCCAACTCTGCCGTGACCAACTCCTGCAGCACCGTGGGCGAGAACCGCAACGCATAGCCAGCGGCCTGGAATGCCTCCCTGAACGCGTGGACGAAATCCTTGCCGTCGGCCAAGCCGAACAAGACGTTAGTGTCCAGCCCCAGTTGCTTCCTTGGGCCATTCGCCGCCATAAACTCTGACCATCCCGCGACGCATATATTCGGCGCGCTGATCGGGTGTCAACCGATTCGCTCTTCGCCGTACCTCCGCGGCCATTCGGTCGTACTCGGTCTCTTCAGGATAATCGATCTTCTTCTTTGGCGATGGTGGGGTGCGTTTTTTCATGGCCATACCAAGCTCTCGACTTGGTCACGGTTTGTCAACTCGCACTTCGCTGAGTGCCAAATCACCTTGCGTGCCTCGGACAGCAGCTCGCCGCCCGTGAGCGTCACGCAGAGTTTCACGGTCGTCGTGAGAGAGGTGAATCGCGCGCCTGTTTTGGCGGCAGTCGCAAGGCAGACCAACGTCGTTGGCCGGACGCTGACGATTCAACTATCGGCCACGGATGAGGATGTGCCGGTGAACGCACTCAGCTACAGCTTGGAACTCGGCGCGCCAACTGGAGCCAGCATCGATTCGGTCACCGGTGTTTTCACGTGGACGCCGGGACCGACAAGCGCGATGAGCACCAATTCAATTACGGTGCGAGTCATGGATAATGGCTCTCCGGCTTTAAGTGACACCAAGAGTTTTGTCGTTGTGGTCACACCGCCTGGCGAACTCAAGTTGTCGCCGTCGGTCTCCCGACAGGCCAGTTTCAACTGACGCTCAACACTGAACCAGGAGGGACCTACTTTATCGAAACCTCGACGAACCTTCGAGACTGGGAGTTGATGACCAATATCGTCAGCACTACGACCAGCCTGCAAATTTTCGATCCGGCATCGTTGGGACTGAAGCAACGCTTTTACCGGGCGGTGTCGCCTTGACACATGGACCGTATTGAACCGGGCGCCAGACTCGCAATTCCAGCACGCCAAGGGAAATAACCGTCACGGTTACATACTGCCCTGGATTTAGTCCGGCGGTCTGGAGCCATTTGCCTTTTAACCGAACCGCAGGAATGACGTGCTTGCGCCCGTAATCCCCTTGATCCTCCACTTTCAGTGTTCGGGTTCGAAAAGCGTTGGTCTTCGGTGATTTCATTCTGTGAGTTGGCTTCGTTCCATGAACGGACTTCAGCGATTCGCGGACTCGTCGGCACCGCAAGGGCTGACGGAGGGCTTTCTGTGTGAAAATCCCCGGGCAATTTCTATGGCCCGTTTCTACGGCTTCTGAAATCGCCCGCGCTTTAGAGGGACACTTCGAGCGTCCACCCGGCGTCGGAACAAAAAAATAAAAAAAGCGTACGGTCACCGATTGCTCGGTTTCCGTGCGCTGTGGCGGTCGGGACTCTTGATCCATTTGGTGGCTAGTTGGTTGACCAGTTCATGAAACTCGGCACCATCGACAGCACTTGATGGCCGACTTCAATATTCGAATCAGCGAAGGCGCTGCGGTCGAAATTGCCGAGTTGCCTGCGGCGGCGCGAAAGCGAGTCGTCGAAGCCGTTGAAAATCAGCTCCGACATCAGCCGGACATTCCCACCCGTAATCGCAAACCGCTTCGCGGCCTCGTTCCGCCTTGGGAACATCTTGAGCCAACCTGGGAAATCCGAGTGGGCGAGTATCGCGTGTTCTACGATGTGGACGAAACATCAGCGGTGGTTCATATTCGAGCGGTGCGGCACAAGCCGCCACACCGCACCACTGGCGACATCCTATGAAAACTGTTGAACTGGCCGAGACCAATCTGGAACGGTGCGTGACTGAAGCAGGCGCCGAGAGCGTGCTGGTGGTCAAAAAGGGGAAGCCACTCGCTCTGGTCTCCAATGTGCAAGGACTGGACGCGGAACAGATTGAACTCGGAACGAGCGCCGAGTTCTGGAAGTTGATCGAGGAGCGTCGCCGCCAGAAAACCATCCCATGGGAAGAACTCAAGAAACGCCTGGAGGCGCATGACGATTGAAGCAGGAAAATGTCGAGCAATTCTCGATGACGCGTTTCTTGGGCTCGCTCATTGGCCCACGCTTTGAAGGGGACACTTCGAGCGTCCTTGCGCTATCGGAGCAAAGAACAAGAGGGGGTACAGTCGCCGCTTGCTCGGTTTCCGTGCGCTGTGGCGGCCTGCCTGCCGGACAGGCAGGTCGAGACTCTTGACCAATTTGGCGGCTGGCTGCTTGACCCCCTCCGGCGGCTTCTTGGCTTTTTCCGCCTGCTCGCGTTCCGCTTCCAGTTCCGCGACCCACGTCACCAACGCCTCGCGCGGGATGGTCTTGTTGTCCTCGCTTTTCGGTAATCAGACTGTTCTCGACGAAAAACGGTTCTTCGCTACTTTCGGTGGCTGAGAAGGCTGGGTAGGTTCAGTTTCCCAGCAACGAAGTAAAGCATCGTGATCATGTACTCGCTGCTTTTGTATCCTCGGGCCTTGCGTTTGACGGCACTGAAGACACTGTTGAGTCCTTCCAGAAAGGCCGTACTCAATCCACCGGCCCAGTGCACGAGGATTCCTTCCCAATGGTGCTCAATCGTCTCGGCGGCTTGGGCCATCGGCTTGAGCCAGTCGCCAAACTGCTCGGATTTGCGCTGCCCCCATTTCACCCACCGAGTCAACCGCTGGCGCGCTCGCTCCAGCTTGTAAGTCCGTTGATAAATGTCCCGCAACTCCAGCCGCATCAGTTACGCCTCAAAGGGGTCGGTTCTTACAATCGACAATCGTGGCCCATAACCACAACCCCCGCCAGCGCGCTGCTACCCCTCGCCTCGGCCCGCTTTGGTCAGCAGGTGGGAGACGTAACTGGCGCTCCCGATATGCAGACGCCGCGCAATCCAGTGCCGCGTCATCGGTGTTTCGCGTCGAAGCCTCCCTGCCAAGGCCGCCTTGTGCGGGTGCCCTTTAGCCTCCCGGCACAAGTCCTTCTCGCTCCAACTTACCTCCTTGAGACCCTCCCGGACGATGGCTTCCGCACGCTCGGTGTCGGTTTCTCGACGTTCTCCGGCCCGTTCATGGGAGTGGCCTCGACGCCCCAGCTTCTCGCTCAACCGTTGCAGAAAATCCGCCGCCCCCAACCGCCACCCCCGCCGCAGCAACGCCAGCGTTTCCGGCGCTTCGCCTTCGCTCCGGCG
>JACQWK010000651.1 GCA_016209525.1 Verrucomicrobiota bacterium | reverse complement strand
TTGCACTCTGCCGTATCGCCGATTTGCAATCGGCGGCGGTTCGGCAAGTTCCGGGGCGTTGGGGCTTGTCCGGCGGATGCGGAATGCAATTCCGCGATACAGCAGATTGAAAATCTGCGCTACGCTAAACACATACAGGGGAGAGGGAGAACGGTTCGCCATGCGCGGAAGCTTTCAGCCATCCCGGATGAACCCAAGGCGGTCGCAGGGATTCCCTCTCCCTGGGGAGAGGGCCAGGGTGCACTGCTGTTGAATTAAGGACAACCGGCCGTTTCTTGCTCTTAATCGTGCTCTTACTCTTACTCCGGAACTCCCTGGAGAGATTAAGATTACGAGTAAGAGTAAGAGCACGACCTGCTCGGGATGGAATCGAATTCATTCTTAATTCAACAGCAGTGGGGCCAGGGTGAGGGGAACGGAGGCCAGTCGGATTCCACGGGCGTCGAAATCCTGTCGGTGGGATCAGAAGTCCTGGGCTTGGCCATCGACTTTTGTAGTGCCAAAGGCTTGGCAGACCTCACTCAAGAGCCGAACCGGTCGTCACTCAGGCGAGGTTCCTGCGGCGTGAGCGGCGGGATGGTGCGGGGCTTTGATTCCACGCGGAGGCGAGAGGGCGAGCGCGCCGGTGATTCCTTGGCCGGAGCGGCCTCTACGACTTCGGCCAGGGTTTCGAGCAGCTTGTCCAGCGCAAACGGTTTCTTGAGGAACGGGACTTTCTTCTTCAAAAGTTCCGGAAGGTTCACTTCCTCATTGAGCCCGCTCATGGCAATGACCTTCACTTTGGGATCGATCTGGAACAGCGCGCGGATCATCTTCGCTCCGTCCATGTAAGGCATCGACATGTCGGTCACGATCACCGAGATTTCGCTCCGGTGCTGCGTGAACAGCGCGAACCCTTCCGTGCCATCGCAGGCGGTCAACACTTGGTAGCCGTTCTTCTTCAAAGTCGAGGCGGTGATGTCCCGAATGACGCGCTCGTCATCGACCACGAGAACGACGCGGCCATTGCCCGAAGGCAACACCGGCGACGGCGCAGGGGCGGCGGCCTGCGAGGCGGGCTCGATCGTGGGGAGATAAATCGTGAACCGGCTGCCTTTGCCGATTTTGCTGGTGACTTCCAGAAATCCCCCGTGCCGCTTGACAATGCCCAGCACGGTCGAGAGGCCCAATCCGGTGCCTTTGCCCGCCTCTTTGGTCGTGAAGAACGGATCGAAAATGCGGTCGAGGACGTCTTCGGGAATCCCGACGCCGTTGTCCGAGATTTTCAGTGACACGTATTCTCCGGGTATCGCCGGCGGATGGCGGATGACGAAGGCGGCATCCAGGATGATCGTATTGGCCTCGATCTGAAGGATGCCTCCATTGGGCATGGCGTCGCGGGCGTTGACGCACAGATTCATGATCGCCTGATAAAGCTGCGTCTTGCTGCCCAGCACCGGCTTCAGATCTTTTCCGAAGCGCGTGACGATCTGAATGGCGCGCGGGAAGGTGTCCTTGGCGACTTTCTGGAATTCGTGGAGCAATTGCTTCACATCGAGCGGGGCGCGCTCGGATTCGGTGCCACGCGCGTAGGAAAGGATTTGATGAACCAGCGCTCCGCCCCGGCGCGCGCTGGCTTCGATAGAACGCAGGAGCTCCGCCTGGCCTTCATCCTTGATGTCGTTCAGCAAATTTTGGGAGGCCATGAGGATCGGCGCCAGGACGTTGTTCAGATCATGGGCGATTCCGCTGGCGAGGAGTCCGACGGTCTCCAGGCGCTGCATGCGGAGGAATTGGCGCTCCAACTCCTTCTGCTCGGTGACATCCGTGTTGACAATCAGGATTTCATCCTTGCCTTCCGGGTTCCGTCCGAGGCTCCAGCGCGTCTGGACGACGATGGTTCGCCCCATGCTCGTCATGTGATTCTCCTCGGCGCGGTGTTCCCGTTTGGCGATGGTGGCGGCTAAATTCGTGGAGAAATTCGTGGATTCGAGCGGGTAGAACAATTCCGAAAGAGCCTTGCCATTGGCCGTCTCGGACGACCATCCGTAGATCCGAGTGGCGCCTTGATTCCATTCGACAATCCGTCCTTCCAGGCTGCAAACGATCACGGCGTCGGACGTCATGTTCAGCAGCGCTTCCTGGGAGCGGACATGATTTTCCATCCGCTGGCGGGCGGCGACTTCCATTTGCAGCGACTGATTCAGGCGGAGGACTTCGGGGTTGGGTTCGCCCGCTTTCTCCGCCAAATGGTCGTAATCGCTTCGCACGTCAGATGCAGTTTGCATGGTCCGGCCTGAATCCTCCTTAAGGCGGGGGAGTGGCAACCAAACCTGAAATCAGAATCTCGAAAGCCGAAACAAATCCCAATCCGGAAAACTGCAAATTCGAAAAATCCGCAAGGCTGGCTTTCAGTTCGAGCATGACAATTCTTCGAAGTTTGCTTGTTATGTTGAGTCTAATTTTGCCTGTGCACTTGTACACGAAAAGCGGAGTCGAGCAAACTCGAAAAGTCATGCTTTTCGTCCTCGGTTTGGTCAGTTCCGGACTCGCCGAAGGCGGCCCTGCTTCGGCGGCTCCCGGAGAACTTCTGCCAGCGGATGTTCCGCCCTCCACAAATGCACTGCCGGTCCCAGCGCGGCGTGCCGCAGTGATTGCGCTAAATTTTGCGCCGCGCCCTGTGCAGAATGGCTATGAAGCTCAGTTGGCTTTGGCTCGCCAAGGCATTTCCCCGGGAAGTTTGGATGGTGTCATCGGGCCGCAGACGCGAGCGGCGCTCCGCGCCTTTCAAGAGAAGGAAGGTTTGCCCATGACCGGCCAGTTAGATCCGGTAACGAAAGCGCGCTTAATTCTGACGGAGTCTCCGGAACGCATTTACACGGTGACGGGCAACGACCTGGCCCGCCTGCTCCCCGTGGGCGCCACTTGGCTGGCCAAGTCTCAGCAGGAGCGCCTGGATTTTGAGACCATTCTTGAATTGCTGGCAGAAAGGGGCCAAGCCAGCCAGAACCTGATCCGCCTGCTCAACCCGTCGATCGACTGGGCGAACGTGACCGCGGGAACCTCCGTGGTTATCCCGAACGTGCCCCTGCCTCCGGTTCGCGCCAAAGCCGAGACGGTCCGGATTCGTCTGTCGGAGCGAATCTTGCAAGCGTTTGACGAAAGGAATGCGCTCTTGGCCCATTTTCCTTGCAGCATTGCTCGTCAGTTGGAGAAACGCCCGATGGGAGAATTATTCGTCGAAAAAATCGCCGGGTATCCAACGTACCGCTTCGACCCGGAAAACTTTCCGGAGTCCGCCGAAGCCCGCAGGTTGGGACGCATTCTGGACATCGCGCCTGGACCGAACAACCCGGTCGGCACCGCCTGGATCGGCTTGAATCTTCCCGGCTATGGAATCCACGGAAGCCCCCGGCCGGAAGAGGTGGGGCGGACGGAGTCGCACGGCTGCTTCCGTTTGGCGAACTGGAATGCCGAATATTTGGCGCAATTGGTCAGGGTCGGAACCCGGGTAATCGTCGAGCCGTAGCGGGGCTTTTAGGTTCTGTGCAAAAACAGAATCCGACTCTCCCGCGCAATTCAGATACCCGGCCGCTCGCCATGGGGTGCTCGACAAATGCGAAGCTCGAAATCCGAAACAAATTCAAAATCCAAAAGCTCCAAGGCTCAAAACGGCGCGACGCCGCGCCGATTAGAGGTTCGGATTTCGGATTTCGGGCTACTTGACGATGAATGAGCCCTCAGCGTTCGTCAGCGGCGGAAGCCGAGGAGCTTGCTGGGTGGTGCCTTCGTCGGACTCAACGATGAATTCCTGCGGCCTCGGAGAAAGCCCGGGAATCCAAGCGCCGCTTTGGTACCATCGGATGGCCAACAACAGCATGCCCAAGCCGGCTAGAACCATGAGTTGACGCCGCTGCCGAGGCTGGAATTGTCCCCAGAGCGCGCGCGTCCGGAACCACAGACCGGATGGGGTTCGGGTGGCAGAATCTTCCGCGGGAGCAGCGCTCAGGATTTCCTCCGTGCGCTTGAATGTCTCCGCCCAGTCCACACCTGCGGTTGGAGCGAAGTGAATCACGTAAAAGCGCGAATCGCACCGATTCCTCGCGCAGTATCCGAGTCGGAGCCGTTCCGCCTTCGGATTGTCAATCGGGGTTTTTGCGTCCGAGGCGGCGAGTTGGCCGATCTCCGCCGCGCTCACCTCAACGCCGCATTGGCGACATTTGGCCCGCAGAGCCGCGGAGAGGAGCGTCTCGAGTGGCGGCCCGGTGAGACCGCTTTCGTTCAGCACCTGAAGGAGGGCCCTGTAAACGCTCGGCAACCGTTCGATAGGAATTTGAAGTTCAGCGGGAGTCATCGGTGATTTCAGCTTGCCTCTAGCTTTCGACATCTTCCGGTGAAATGTTTCATGTTGGAGGCAATTCCGTCTGAGCAATGATTTCGTTTACCGCTGGCTGGCCCGATAATCGGCTGGCCGATACCAGACCCAGTCACGGGTCGGCTCGTAAGGAAATCGCGGGACGGCGCTCAGCGCTTTGCTGAAGTTGTGCAGGGTCGTATGGCCGTCCACGAAGAGGACGGGCGACACAAATCTTTGCGGTGCCACCCTTGGATCCGTGAACTCATCCCGGCCCTGGGCGCGATGCCATTGCACCCAAATGGCGGGACGGCCCGGACAACCCCAAGGGCGCGCGGGGGGTTCGTGCATGAGAATATAAAGTGAAGGATTGGGCACCCAGTCTTCGGGCTTGTTCGCCAGGCCGACGATTGCATCCGACTGCGGAAGCCGGGTGCCGCCGCCGGCGACTCGGGTGAGTCCACCGGCGTTGTAATGATAGCTGCAACCGACCTCGTCCCATTTGGTGCCTCTCAGCACCGGACCACTGCAATCCTGAAGTGAAACGCCTTTGTCCGCAGGACAACGGAAACTTCCTTCCGCTTTGACGTAGGCGTTCAAAGGCCGCTGTTGGGCCAAACCGTAACGCAGATGTCCGGTGTTCTTGTCCGATCCTCCCATCGTCCAACGGACGTCAACGACCGTGTTCGGCAGACCCGTGCGCGGATCAATCGACATCACAAAAGCAGGCGGGAATTTGGAAGCGTAGTCATCTTGGTAGATCTTCATGCCGATGCCGATTTGCCGCAGATTGTTCAAGCAGACCGTCTCGTGCGCGCGGCCTTTGGCTCCGGCCAGGGAGGGCAACAGCAAACTTGCGAGAACGCTGATGATGGCCATGACGACCAACAGTTCGATGAGGGTGAACGCACCACCGGAGACAACCTCACTGCATCGTCGCCGAGTTCTCATCATATAGAGTTAGATAGCGCATTTCGTGCCACATTCAAGCAAGCCGGCCTGCCACCACTCGCGCATCGAGCAATTCTCATTTTGGCAACTGGCGACATCCGTGACTCGTTTGTAGTCCCCGCTTCAGCCGGTTTTCGTGCCCCGGCCGGCTAAAGCGGGGACTCCGTACGGCCAAAATGAGAATTGTTATCGCGCATCTCCGACTCGTTGACGGCGTTTTAGCGGTGGCGATCCTGGTTGCCGCGGGGCGTGCATCTTGCCGCCCGGACCACCGTGCGAAACACTGGAGTTGCCTCGGCTTCACGCTCAAGCTCCGCCGGATTTTCCTTTCGTGCGAGGCCGAATTCTGGTATAGAAACTCCCAACTGCGGGACTGCCGCCCAGCAAGCCGAACGCCGACCGCCACCCAGAAATCTGTGAGTTCTGGTCATTGCCAGCATCGACGTCTCTCCCCGCTTTGGGTGGTTCTTCTCGTCACTCTCTGGTTAGATCGTGGGAACCATTCAGGGTTCTTCCTTCGCGCGATTGCACAAGTTGCGCCTTCGGCGGCTGGATTGCCGCAGGCTATTCCGCCATTGATTACAACGCAACCCCGCGGTCAGACAGTTCAGATCGGATTTACAGCCACGTTTTTCGTCGCCGCGACCGGGACACTGCCGCTGCGGTACCAGTGGCGTTTCAACAACGCAGATTTGGCCGGTGCAACCAATCAGTCCCTGATTATCACCAACGTCCAGCCGGTCCACGCAGGAACCTACTCGGTGCGCGTCACCAACATCGCCGGTTCCGTAACCAGCGCCCCCGCGGTCCTGCGCGTGCCGAATCCGCCCAGGATTACGACCCAGCCCAAGCCTCAGACCGCGCCGGTGGGTGGCACGGCAACCTTCAACGTCGATGCAACCGGCGCGCTTCCTTTGCAGTACCAGTGGTTCTTTAACATCCGAGACTTGCCGGGCGCGACCAACGCCACCTTGGTGTTGAACAACGTCCAACTCACCAACGCCGGCAACTATTCCGTTCAGGTCAGCAACGTGGACGGACGGGTCTTGAGCTCGCCGGCCCGCTTGGACGTGACGGTTCCTGCGGCCCTGCGGCCGTTCATCACATCCCAACCCCAAAGCCAAACCGTGATCGCAGGCGCCACCGTCACTTTTTCGGTCTCCGTCGTCGGGCTGGCGCCGCTGATTTACCAATGGACCTTCAACGGAACCAACATTCCGGCAGCCACCAACGCCATGCTCGTTTTGACCAATGCGCGATCCGCGTTCGCCGGCGCCTATGCCGTGCGCGTCCGCAACGCCGGCGGCGTCGCCGACAGCGCCGTGGCGCGGCTCACCGTCATCGGCCCGCCCGCCATCACAGGGCAGCCGCAAGACCAGACCGTTGCCGCCGGAACCAACGTCACCTTCGTCGTCGCGGTAGCCAGCACTGTGCCTCTGAAGTATCAATGGCTCTTCAATGGACGTGAGATTGCCGGCGCGACCAATGTTTTGCTGAAGTTGACAAAAGTCCAAGCCTCGGACGCGGGCAATTACAGTGTGCGCGTCAGCAATGTGGCTGGAACCGTGACCAGTCAAGCAGCCAGGCTCACCGTGAACCCGCTGCCTGTGCTGACAGGGCAGCCGCAAAGCCAAGCCGTCAACGCCGGAGCGACGGTGTCGTTCCGCGTCACTGCCACCGGAACGCCGCCGTTGCGATACCAATGGCTATTTGAGGGTAGAGAAATCGCAGGCGCGACGAATGCCGTATTCTCCGTCACTAACGTCCAACTGGCAAACGCTGGCACTTACACGGCGCGCGTGCGCGATGCTGTCGGCGAGGTCCTCAGCGCCGCCGTCGTGCTGAAAGTCAGCGTTCCCGTGGCTCCGCCAGCCATCACAAGGCAGCCTGAGAGCTTGAGCGTGCCGCGCGGAGGGACGGCGATTTTTGGCGTCCAGGCGTCCGGCACTCCGCCTTTGCTCTACCAATGGCGATTCCAGGACCGGGATCTAGCGGGCGCGACAAACCGACTGCTCATCTTGACGAATCTTCAGCCCGCGAACGCCGGGAATTACAGCGTTCGAGTGGGCAACGCGGGCGGTTCAGTGACGAGCTCAGCCGCGCGTTTGTCCGTGAGCTCCCCGCCGGTCATCACGGCGCAGCCCCAACTTCAGACGGTGAACTTAGGAGCGACGGCAACCTTCACGGTCAACGCCGCGGGGGACGGCCCGTTCCGATATCAATGGCTCTTCGATGGAATGGAAGTGCCAGGGGCGACGAATGCAACGCTCGTGATCAGGGATGTGCAATCCACACATGTCGGCGGCTATCGCGTGCGTGTGAGCAACGCCACCGGATCGGTCACGAGTTCGGAGGCCCGACTGAGCACGCCGCCGGTGATTACCCGGCAGCCGCAAAATGTCACCGCTCCGCTTGGCGCCGCAGTCACCTTCGTGGTTCAAGCCGGCGGGGCGCCGCCGTTGCTCTATCAATGGCGGTTTGAAGGACGCGATTTGCCCGGGGCCACCAATGCCTTTCTGAGTTTGACCGACATCCGTCTTGCGAACGTCGGACGCTACAGCGTGCGTGTGAGCAATGTGGCCGGCTCGGTGACGAGTGAGGAAGCGCGTCTGTCGTTGAGTCCGCCGCCGACGATCACCGAGCCGCCGAGAGATCAGACCGTGAATGCCGGCGGGACTGCGATTTTTGCCGTCAGCGCGGCGGGCGAGGGACTCCTGCGTTATCAATGGCGTTTCAACGGCTCAGACTTGCCCGGAGCAACAAACGCCAATTTGATCATCACGGGCGTGCAGTCCGCCCACGTGGGCAATTACAGTGTGCGCGTGAGCAACGCCGCGGGCTCCGTCACCAGCAGCGCCGCTCGGCTGAGCTTGGCGCCCCAAAGTGTGCCGCCGACGATCATTCGCCAGCCGCAGAATGTGACGGTCTCGGTAGGCGGAAGAGCGGTTCTCTCCGTTCAAGCCGCGGGAACTTTGCCCCTCAGGTATCAATGGCGCTTGAACGGACAGGATTTGGGCGGCGCAACCAACGTGCTGCTGGTCTTAACGAATGCCCAAGTTGCTGACAGCGGACGTTACAGCGTGCGCGTGAGCAACTCGGCGGGCGCGGTGAACAGCTCCGAAGCTCAGGTTGCGGTCAATCCTCCGAGCGCGCCGCCCGTCATCTCGACGCAACCCCAAAGCCGAGTCGTAAAGGCCGGCGAAACGGTCGTTTTCACTTTCGTCGCCACCGGGACACCGCCCTTCCAGTACCAATGGCGTTTTGAGGGAAAGAACCTGCTCGGAGCGACTAACTCAACGCTCATTCTCAAAAAGGTTAATTCAGCAAATGTCGGGCGTTATAGCGTGCGCATCAGCAATGCCGGCGGGTCGGTCATCAGCTCGGCAGCCGACCTGGGGGTCACCTCGCCGCCTCTGATCGGGCTGCAGCCGCAAAGCCAAACGGTGCTTCGGGGCGCGACCGTCACGCTGCGGGTGACCGCCACAGGCACTGAACCGTTGCGCTACCAGTGGCGCGTGAACGGGCGCGACTTGCCCGGAGCGACGAACAACGTGCTGGTCCTGACCAACGCCCAGGTCGAGAATGCGGGGAGTTACAGCGTGCGCGTGAGCAACGCGACGGGAGCCGCCACCAGCTCCGAAGCGAAGGTGGCAGTGAACACGCCTCCGACGATCATCTCCCAGCCACAAGATCGCATGGTCCTTTTGACCGGTACGCCCGTCTTCAACGTCGGCGCTGTCGGCACTGCTCCGTTGCGTTATCAGTGGCGCTTCAACGGCCGCGACTTGCCGGGCGCCACGAACTCCCTCCTGCTGGTCGCCAGGGCGCAAACCACGAATGCCGGCAACTACTCGGTGCGCGTGGCCAACGCCTTCGGAGCCGTGACCAGTGACGAGGCGCGCTTGGCGGTGACGGCCTCACCTCGAATTGTGCGGCAGCCGCAAGATCAGAATATTGTCCGCGGAGCCGCGGCCAGTTTTAGCGTCGGTGTCGAGGGGACCGAGCCCTTCGAATATCAGTGGCGCTTCAACGGACGCGACCTCCCCGGCGCCACGAACGCCGTGCTCGTCCTAACGAACGCGCAACTCACCAACATGGGCAAGTACGCCGTGAGCATCCGAAACGCGGCAGGCTTGGCCACGAGCCAAAGCGCCATGCTGCTTTTGAATATCCCGCCGCTCATTACCAAGCAACCCGAGAGCCAGGCCGTGAAGCCGGGAAGTGGAGCGGCTTTTTTTGTCAGCGCCGGCGGGACGCTTCCATTCCGATACCAATGGCGATTCAGCGGCAGGGAGATCCCCGGCGCGACCGACGCGACGCTCCTGCTGACGAATGTTCAAGCCGGAAACGCGGGCACGTACAATGTCGAGGTGCGCAACACGGGCGGTTCGGCCACGAGCGCGGACGCGCGATTGACTTTGAAGGCGCCGCCTTTGATTCAAGCCCACCCTGCCAACCAGACTGTGCCACCGGGCGCCAGCGTCACCTTCACGGTCACGGCATTGGGAGAACCGCCGCTGAGATACCAATGGCTCAAAAACGGCGCGGTCATCCTGTCGCCGAATGCGCAGAGCGCCAGCTTCACGATCCCTGACGTTCAGTTCAGCGACTCAGGAGCCTACAGCGTCGTCGTGGCCAACCGGTCCGGCGCCGAGACCAGCCGCAAGGCCGTATTGGCGGTCACCATGACTCGTTTGGCGCTGGCCGACCACTTCACGAACGCGCCGATGACAGCGGCAGAATCAGACAGCTTCGAGGGTGGCGACAATCGGAGCGCAACCCGGGAGCCTGGCGAACCCGCGCATGCCGGCCGGCGCGGAGGCAAGTCCGTCTGGTTTGCCTGGCAAGCCCCGGCTTCGGGGATTGCCAATTTCAGCACGACGGGAAGCGACTTCGACACCTTGCTCGCGGTTTATACCGGGAATCGAGTCGATAGTCTGGCCGGGGTGGCAAGCGATGATGACCGCGGCGCTTTTAAAGCGAGCGCGGTCACGTTCAACGCGGTGGCGGGGACGGTTTATCGCATCGCAATCGACGGAGATGCCGGAGCTTCGGGGCGCATCGTGATCAGTTGGAGATTGCAGCCCACGCCACAGCGGATTCCTCGAATTACGGGACATCCTATCCGGCAAACCGTTCGCGCGGGAACTGACGTGACGTTTTCCGTCGGTGTCGAGAGCGGCCAACCGTTCGTCTATCAATGGTTTTTCAACAGCAGCGCCATCCCCGGCGCGAACGCCACAAATTTCGTGATCCGCAATGCGCAAGCGAGCAACTCCGGCCAATACACCGTGAAAGTAAGCGGCGACTCAAGCGGACAGTTCGTCGCCCTCACCGTCGAAAGCCTGCCTGCGACCCTCCAAATCAACGCGGGCGATCCGGAGCCGCAGAAAGTCGCGGCCAACGACAAATTCCTGGACTTGCTGGATCTGACCGCGCCAGGTTCCGTCGGTCTCTTGAGTTGGCCGGGACGCGCGGGAGGGTCGAAACAGCAGTCCGTTGCGCGAGGGTATTCAGGGTCCCAGGTGTTCAGCACCTTCGGCGCGAGCAAGGATGACGGCGAGCCGAACCACTGCGATGAGATCGGAGGCGCGTCACAATGGTTCCTCTACCAGCCGCCGACCAATGGAGTCTTGAGGGTGAGCACGGAAGGCAGCGAGTTTGACACCGTGCTCGCGGTTTATACGGGGCCGGGCACGGACTTCGAGACGTTAAACCTCGAAGCATGCAATGACAACGCCACGACCAACGCGCAGCACAGCCTCCTGACCTTGCCGGTCGTGGGGGGGACCAATTATTACATCGCGGTCGATGGTGTGGACGGCGCCCAGGGACAAGTGGAGTTGGGCTATGATCTCGGGTCGGCTCCTCGGATCGCGACGCAACCAGCCAGCCAGTCCGCGTCCGCCGGAACCAATGTCACGTTGAGTGTCGAAGCAGTGAATCCGCTCGCGTCGGCTCCTTTTTCCTATCAGTGGCAGCGAGAAGGATCGGAGCTGGCAGAAGCGACGAATGCGATTCTGGTTCTGAACAATGTTCAGCCGATCGATGCTGGAAACTACGCCGTCATCGTCACGAGTTCCTTTGGTTCGGCGACAAGCGCGGTGGCCACGGTGACGGTCTCCGTGCCGGTCGCGATCACGGAGCCGCCTCAGGACCAAACCGCGAGTGCCGGCGCAAGCGCGCTTTTCAGCGTGGCGGCCAATGGCACGGAACCTTTGGCCTACCAATGGTTCTTTGAGGAAACCATGAGACCGGGCGAAACCAACGCGACTCTCGTGTTGCCAATCGTGCAGCCTTCGGATGCCGGGAATTACCATGTCGTCATTACCAACCCGGCCGGCTCGGTGGCCAGTCCGCCCGCAACGTTGACGGTGGGAGTTCCACCTCAAATCATCTCTCAGCCGCAGAACACCAACGCATTGGTGGGCGCGACGGTCACGCTCGCGGTTGGCGCCAGCGGCACCGAGCCTTTGAATTTTCGCTGGCGATTCGAGGACCAAGAAATTGCCGGGGCGACCAACTCGAATCTGGTGCTGGCCAACCTGCCGCCCTCGAGGGGCGGCGAATACACCGTCACGGTGAGCAACGCCAACGGGTCCGTTGTGAGTGACGTGGCGGTCCTGCAAGTCAACGTCCCGGTGACGATTCTCTCCGACCCGCAGAGCCAGACGGTTGCGCCGGGGACGACGGCCACTTTCGCGAGCACAGCGATGGGCACCGCGCCGCTGAGCTACCAATGGCAATTCAACGGGGTCGATATTCCCGCCGCCACCAACGCGACTTTCGCGGCGCTGAGCGTCCAAGCCGAGAACGCGGGCAGTTACCGCGTCCTGGTCAGCAATGCCTTTAGTTCTGAAGCCAGCGAAGAAGCCGAACTCGTGCTCGTGGGCGGGACGAGCGTTAGTTTGAGTTACGATTCGGCCTTCATCGACGGCGCCTTCGTGGTCCGGTTGATCGGTCTGCCGAACGAAACAGTCGAGCTCCAGGCCTCGATCGATATGCTCACTTGGGAAACAGTGGCGACTCTGACGCTCACCGGCGAGTTGATCGAATACCGCGACGCACAGGCGCGCAATTTCAATCACCGGTTCTATCGGGGCGTGATTCGAGAGTGAAGTTTGAAGATTTGACGGGAGCCACGAGGCATCCGTAGATTGTGGCCAAGTTTCTACTCATGAGATCAAAAGCAAGCAGACACCCCTCACCCGGCCTTCGGTCACCCTCTCGCAATCTGACGGAGAGAGGGCCGGGGCGAGGGGCATGTTTCATGTCGCTTCACCTATGAACTATTGCCTATGGCTGTTGCTGCTTACACCGTTCTTTACGACGATCAATGTCCGCTCTGCACCTTTCAAATGAAAGTGCTGACGTGGTTGGACTGGTTAAACGTCGTGCGCCTGATGCCGCTGTCGAATTCCGAAGCGGCGCAAATCGCTCCCCAACTGACCCGCGATGATTTGCTGGAGGCCATCCACTGCGTGACCCCGGAAAGACGGGTTTACCGTGGGGCGCGATGCATTCGCTTCGTGGGGATGCGCATGCCTTTGCTGGTGCCGCTCGCCTTGGTCCTGTGGATTCCCGGCGTCATCTGGATCGCTGAAAAGATCTACGCGTGGGTCAGCCGCAACCGCCACCTCCTCAGCCGGCTTTTCGGATGCAAAGAAGCTTGCGCTGTCATGCCCGCTCGAAAACGGGAAAAGGATCTCGTTTGAATCCGCGAACATTCGCCTGAGTTCACGGCATCATTTTTCCTGGTGAGCCATCAAGAAATTGCCGCTCGGCTTGAAGCCGCTTTGACGAAGGCGCGCCGGGAATTGCTCGACGCTCGCGCGCCGGGCGGCCACTGGATTGGGGAGCTTTCCTGTAGCGCACTCTCGACAGCTACCGCAGTCTGCGCCCTGGCCGTCGTCGATAAATACTCCGCACGCCAAGCGCCGCGGTTCATGCGTTTCATCGAGCGGGGGCTGGATTGGCTCGCAGAGCATCAGAACGCGGACGGTGGCTGGGGAGACACGACTGGCAGCGTGAGTAACATCAGCACGACAACACTTTGTTGGGCGGCATTCGGAATCGCAGCGGGCGAGTCGAGGAATTATCGCGGCGCGGTTGATCGAGCGGAGTGTTGGATATCCAACCGGGCCGGCAGCACTCAACCGGCTCAACTTGTTCCCGCCGTTATCCGGCGTTACGGAACGGACCGCACTTTTTCAGTGCCGATCCTGACCACCTGCGCTTTGGCCGGCCGCCTTGGACCGGCGCCAGAGGCGTGGCGTTGGGTCTTGCAGTTGCCCTTCGAACTCGCCGCCTGCCCCCATCAATGGTTCGCCGCGTTGCGATTGCCCGTTGTCAGTTACGCTTTGCCGGCTCTGATCGCCATTGGCCAGGCGCGGCATCATCACTTGCCATCGAGGAACCCGGCGGCCAGGCTCTGCCGGTCCTTGGCCCGATCCAGGACGCTCGACGTCCTCACATCCATTCAGCCCGAAAGCGGAGGATTTCTCGAGGCGACCCCGCTCACGAGTTTTGTCGCAATGAGCCTGGCTGGGGCCGGCCAGGTTGAGCATCCAGTCACAACGAAGGCCGTCGAATTCTTGATCACGACCGCCCGGCCGGACGGTAGTTGGCCCATCGACACCAATCTGGCGACGTGGGTGACCACGCTTTCGGTGAACGCGCTTTGCGGGACGACGCTGGCCGGCGCTACATCCTTGGCGCTTGACGGCCGGCGGTCCCTCCGCGAGTGGCTGGTTGCGCAGCAGTATCGCAAGGAACATCCATACACTCACGCCGCGCCCGGCGGCTGGGCTTGGACGGATTTGCCAGGCGGTGTGCCCGACGCGGACGACACCGCCGGAGCTCTGCTCGCATTGCGCCGTTTGGACGAGATCGATGACCGAACTCGCGCGGCAGCGCGCGCGGGGGTGAAGTGGTTGCTCGATTTGCAGAATCGCGACGGCGGGATTCCCACATTCTGCCGCGGCTGGGGAGCGCTCCCGTTTGATCGCAGCAGCCCCGATTTGACGGCGCACACGTTGCGCGCGTGGGCGGCGTGGCGCGGCGAATTGGCCGCCGAGATGCAATCTCAAATCGATCGCGCGTCGGCGCGAGCGGTCCGATACTTGGCGCGCACTCAGCGCGAGGACGGCTCATGGGTGCCGTTATGGTTTGGCAACCAATCTGCCCCCGAGGACGAAAACCCAACGTATGGGACCTCGCGTGTGGCCATTGCACTCCAGGAGCTGGCGAAGCATGGAATGCGGCTCGATAAATCGCCCCTCAGAAAAGCCGTTCAGTGGTTGGTAAAGGCGCAAAATGCGGAAGGCGGATGGAGCGGTTTTGCCGGAGGCCCCGCTTCGATCGAAGAAACTGCGCTGGCACTGGAGGCTCTGGGCAGTGTGACAGCCGAGAACGGGACTGGCGAAACGGCCGAGGAATCTCGCGCTCTCCAGTCTGCCTTACTGCGCGGGGCACTTTGGCTGACTCGGCAGGTGGAAGATGGGAATTGGAAAAACCCTTCACCGATCGGCTTTTACTTCGCCAAGTTGTGGTACTTCGAAAAGCTTTATCCGATGATCTTCACCGTCGCCGCCTTAAGCCGGTTGAAACGGTCCGTGATTTTGACACCAAAGTCCACAACGTTGAGTTGTGCGGCAACTTTAGCGCTTGGAGAGTTGCCGCCGCAACCAAAGTGAGGGGCGAAATTCGGAGGTTTTTAGCGCCGGGTGGTTGAACCCTGGTTTTTGGCTGAGTCCCATTCGAAACGGGTCGTCCACCGACGAGAGATCGGGCTTCTGCTTCCGGGACTGGTTCATGAGTCTTTAGCGGCGTGGTTGTCCATTCGCCGATCAAATCACCATAGCCCCAGTTTGAGACGATGGCTTGCGGCGGCGGACTGGCTCTGTAACCAAGGACGAGTGCGAGATAGCTTCCGGCGGAGTCGCCGTGGAGGCCGATTCGGCTTGGGTCAATCCGAAACAGTTTTGGCCCCTTCTCCCGCACCCACTTGAATGCATCTTCAACGTCCTCGATAATCTCCGGCAATTTTGTTTCGGGCGCCAATCGGTAGTCAATGCTCACCAGAGCAAAACCTCGTTCCAAGAACCGATCGGCGAACTTTTGACTGATCGTCCGAGTGCCGTTGACCAGTCCTCCTCCGTGAATGTGGATCACCACCGGGCAAACAGAATCGTTGTCTGGCCGGTAAACGGTCGCCAGAATGTCAAGAGTTCCCACGCGCTTGTAGGCAAACTCCTCGAACTGGAACGATTCTCCTTCGAAGCCCAGATTCAGAGGCTCGTCCGGGAAATCTTTGTAGCTGGCGAGGAAACGGTCCCTTTGCTCTGGTGTCTGCGGCGGTGTCTTTTTGCGAACTCCGGTGGTTGGAATGTCAGAGGCCACGATTTCGATTTGAAAATCGTCGGCCCAAATCCGTCCCGAGTTCAGCCAGAACCCGAACTCGATCACAACAGCCTCTTGAGAGACATCTAAGACAATCTGGTGAATCCGCCAATCCGATGTTCCCTTGAGTGCCCGTTTTCCCATGAAGTCAGACATATCGAAAGGCCCGTTTCCGGCCGCCCGCGCACTCAATCCTGCAGACCCTTGGACGTCCTCCGTTCTGAGGTAGCCGGTCAACCGTATGCGCTTCCCTCGGTAAGAATCAGCTCGAAACTGTTGAAAAGCCGAGCCCCATGAATTTGTTGATTTCGACAATGAGGCGAGCCGCGCACTTGTGCGTCCACTGTGAAAGACCTTCTGATCCAGGATCAGTTCTGTTTCCCAGAATTGTGACTTCCAGCCGTGTGGAACCTGTCCGGCGTAAGCGGTCGCCAATGTGCCCAAGAGCAAAAGGCCCGGCCGAATAACGATCATGAACACTGGAAGAGCATATGCGAAACTTGCCACCAAAAGCAACGGAGCAAAGAGTCGAACCAGCAATTCTCATTTTGACGACAGGCACGACCTGCGACCCGCTTGTAGTCCCGGCTTTAGCCGGTTTTCTCGCGCTGGCCGGCTAAAGCCGGGACTACATACGGGTCAGAATGAGAATTGCTGGAGTCGAACAAATACGGAACCTTGGACATGGCGTTCAGACACACTCCACGTTAGGGATTGAAGCGGGCCTGATCGAGTCTCGCGTCGGAGCGAGAATCCAAAGTGCGGCCGCCAGGAACTTGTGGTTGGAGCTCGCAGCCGCTCAGTTTTCCGTCGCCATCCCGATCGAGTTGCTCCAGAGCGACGGGTGCTTCCCCGATTTCATTGGCATCGATTTCCCCATCGCCATTGGCATCCAGCACGCCCAAGAGAAGGGAATCTGAGGAGGTTTCGAAAGCCACGGGCGCGCTGCGGACCTCGGGATGATTGAGCAGGAAACGCCGTCGTTGTTCAGCGAAACTCTTGAGACTGACGCTTCGCCGCGGGCCGCCGAAGACCGGTTCTTCGCCGCTTCCTGCAATGCCTTTCTCGAAGGTTTCGAAGCTGTCGAGCTTGCGCGTGTCCGCCTTGACGTCGGCGGCGATGAGGGATTGGTACTGCCGGGCCAATGGACCGAGTCTGTCCCAGTCGAGCCAATTCTCGGCGATGTGCCGGATGTAACCGAGATATCGCGCTCGGAGTGAAGGCGCGGCGAGCAGCTTGGAGATCAGCGGTTTATTAGGATCGTTTGCGGCCACGAGTGGATCGAGTTCAACCCCGCTCCCTCGCGGTCTGTCGAAACTGTCCGGTCCCCGGAATCCGCCGCGACCGCCACGGGCTCCCGGGCCTCCGCCGGGTCCAGGGCCTCCACCGGCACTAAAGGTCTCGTTCGCATCATAGGGAACGAAGTGGAAACGTCCCTTTTCGTCCTGGTAAATACTGTAGTCGCTGCTGCGAATCCAATAGCCGTCGCCGTTGATGAGTGCATTTTCGAGGGCGAGAAATTTGAGGGCGCCGTCGATGTCGAGCACAGGGGCCAACACCTCCTCCAATCGGTCGGCCGGTGTTTCATTCAAGACCTTGCAGAGGCGGATGAGGGCCGCCCATGATTTCGGATCATCCTTGGATTTGATTTCGTAAAGGCGCTTGTAGGGCGCCGGCTCTTCGCCCAAATAGGCCAGGTTGCCGCGCCCGCCTGGGCTGCCGGGCACTTTCCAGCGCGCCCCCTTTGTGGTGCCGTAATAATCGCTCACGAAATCCTTGTTGAATTGCTGCACGTTCACATAGAGGCCCCAGCTTTCGCCGTTGATGACCACGCGCACGAAGTTCGCTTTGGGAGCGGGAATGTATTCGCGCGCGATCTGAAAATAGAGGACCAACCGCAGGAAGGTCGGATCTTCGTGCGAGTTGAGCAGGTTGAGCGTCCGGTAGCCGCCGAGTTGTTGCTTCTCGCGCACGAAATCAAGCGACAGATTCAGCGAGCGTTTGCGGCCTTCGCCGACCGTGAAAAGCGAGGACATTCCGCGGAAACGAACTCCCACGTCCGGGTAAGTCTTGCCGTCCACCGTGAGCTTCGCCGGCACTTCCACATCGGTGTTGTGGAAATCCGCCAACTCTTTCTCCCAGTCCGAATCTTCAAATTCGAGAAAAAGGGTGCGCAGCGTCATCGGATCGTAGAGCGGCTCGCCGGAGAAAGTCTTCACACCGGCGGGCGACATCTTCGGGCCGGTCGTGGGCGGGGCTTCGAATTCTCCCCGTCCACCGAAGTCCCTCCCTCCGGGCCCTCCGCGCCCGCCGGGTCCGCCAAAGCCTCGTGGACCGCGGCCGTTCAGTTGTTGGCCTTGGAGGAATTCGCGTGCCGCTTTGCGTTCGACGGCGTTGAGTCGTTTGTCGCCATCCTGGTCGAACCGACTGACCAAATTGACTTTTTGCTGCGCCATTCCCGGACCGCCAAATCCGCGTGCAGGAGGTCCGCCGGGGCCGCCGAATTCACCGGGCCCGAAGGGCGGCGGTCCGCCAAAGTCGGGCGGAGGGAATTCGGCGGGCTGGGGACGTCCGGTTTCTCCGGTGGGCGGACGAGCAGGCGTCTGCGCCAAGGTGGAAAAGCCGAAGAGAATTACGACAGCGACCGTGCGGCTCATGAGTTTTAGAAACTCTGCGGTCAGTGAAATTCCCCGAACGGAGCCAAAGGCGTGCAGAGGACAGAATTTTTCGCCTGAAGCGCAGATTTTCAATCGGCCGTATCGCCGACTTGCAGTCGGCCGGACCCAGGGTTTGCCGGCGTGCTTTGAACTCGCCAGCGCGCCGCAGATTCCAAATCTGCGATACGGCAGAGTGCAACTCTGCGCTACGAAGCATTCTGTCGAGCGCCCGATCTCAAATGCTCGACCAAATTTGAGTTGCATATGCAACAGAAATCTGGCGAAGCAGCCTTCAGATCGGACCGGCCAATTTTCCAAGGAGTGGTTTGTTTTCATGAGTTCAAGGGGCTGTGTTGAGGCTGCCGGGCGTCGGCGGCATAACGACGAAGGCACTTGAATCTCCCGGAGTGCGGCCATAGGAACGGTCCGCGGGTTGGGTGCCGAATGTGACGGAGTCAAGCAAGGCATTTCCATTCTCGTCCTTGTCCACGAGGAGGACCTGCTCTCCGCCGGAGGAGCTCTTGAAGTTTGCATGAAGCCCGGATTCCGCGTTTCCGTCCTCATCGAGCCACACAAGGAGATAGCCGCGAGCCGGAATCATCGTGCCGGACGGGAAAGGCCATTTTCGCGGAATGGTTGGATCGTCGCTGAGGTAGCAGCCCGTGAGATCAAGATCTTGATAGGTCACATTGAACAGCTCGACCCAATCGTCGTAATCGCCTTGGGGATCGGCCAGAGTGCTGGAGTTGGCGGCCATCAGTTCGTTGATGACCACCGGCGTGGTCGCGGCCGGGAATGCCATGACGCGAAAGCTGAAGGTTTTCACTTCGGCCTTGGCCGGAGAAAAGCTGGCGGCCTTCGCCGCATTGCCCGAGCGCGCTTCGAGGTAGAACCGCACCTTGGTGCCGGCCGGATAGGCCGCAATGACGCCGCCAAACACACCGTCGCCGGTCTTCAATTCATAATTGGCTTGGTAAGCGGCCACATTGGCGCCCAAGTAGCTCAGCGCCGAGTCACTGCCGCCGAAACCGCCGCCACCGCCTCCGCCAACGGCACGAACACCCCCGCCGCCTGCTCCGCCACGCCCCGTGCCGCCGCCGACATTCGGCGCTCTCCAGCGGTCGCCGGCATTGCTGGGGAACCATTCCTTGATCAGATCGCCATCGCCGTTTTGCGCGAGCGAATACACGCCCCAGTACTCCCCATTGATATAAAGCTTCGCCAACGCTCCCTTAGGGCAGACGGTGTATTGCTGCATGATACTGAAGTAGAGCGGTTCGCGCATGACGGTCTCATCGCCGGCCGCGTTGTTCAGATTGATGGTCTTGTAGCCCATCAGCCTCGACTGGGCATTCGTGAAGTCCATTTCGATGTTCAGGGATTTCTTGGCGCCTCCCATGGTGAAGGAGGTGTTCCCTCGGTAACGCGCGCCCACGCCGGACACGGCGGCTCCGTTGTCCAGCGTGAGGTTGCCCAGCACGTTCGAGCCCGTCGTGCGGCCGTTCGTCAACAGCGTCTGCCAGTTGGCCTGCGAAAAGGTGAGACTGATCGTGCGCAGCAGTGCGGGATCGTAGAGGCCGGAAGTCTTGAGCGCGCGATAGAAACAGTGAGGCTCACTGAGAGTGGCCAGGGAGCGCGAGAGCGCGTTGGTCCCGCCGGAAAGGAGCGTGCCGAGAGAGGCCAAATGTGTCCACGTCGTCAAATTGTGCGACGCCTGGATGTGCCAGTCTTCGTCTTCCGCTCCCCGCACCTGGATGAAGGCGTTGGTTGATTCCAGGCGCAAGCGGACTTGGCCATCCTTGGCCGATGCGGGGGGAACAAGGACGCAGAACGCCGCAACAGCCGTGGCGGCTAAACCAAAGAGCGGTCTCGTGATGATCATATTCACTCATCAATGCGGAATCCGGCTCCAAAAAGTCCGACAAATCCGAGCGCAGGAATTCTGATGCCGGGTGGCTGATCTGAGCCGCAATAGATTCCAGTTCGCTTGATCGCAAGGGTCAGGAAATCTCGTGCCGCCACAGCGCCACGGTGGAGGATAGGGCCGCAGCGAAGACGAGGATCGGCAAGTCACGGAGGCGAAACTCACGCCAGCGCTTTGCGAAAGGAATGGGGATTGGAGGCAATGCTTTCATGTCCATGTCGGAGACAGCTCGCGCGGGGAGCCGGTCGAGACGTTTTTGATTTGTCGAACAAGGGCGCGCGACCCTTCCTCTCCCTGAGCATTGAGATCGGCTCCTGCCGGCTCCTGCAGTTCGGTTCCCAGTGTGTTTCGCACCTTCGCTCGTACATGCGGTAAACTCCGCGAAAAGGTCCGGCCATTCATCAAGTTTGCACCCTGCTGGTCACGGTTGATTGAAGCCGGAGTGTGGGAAGCGTTCCCGCGCGGCAACGTCGTGAGATTCTTAAAGGGCGCGCGGGCAGGCTGCCCGCACGCCGATTTGGGGATTCTGTATTCAACAGCGCGGAGGGAGAGGCGCATCTTGACACTGCCACCGAATCTTCAACGGCGTGACTCCCTCTCCTCCACGAAGTGGAGGAGAGGGCCGGGGAGAGGAGGAGTCACTTCATCCAAGCACGCTGGCCACGGTCACAACACGAGGTTGCCCTCTCCCCGACCCTCTCCCACTCCTGCGTCGTGGGAGAGGGAGAAAACAACGATGGCAGTGTCGAAATGCGCCCGCGGTGGGGTGGTTACCCCAATTGCTGGCTCGTCCGCTCCTAGGGCATTGTAGGCTAGGTTTGGGCCGGTCTTGATCCTCGTGGGCAACGGTTCTGTGAATCCGTCGGCAATGTCGAAGCGCCTGTTTCAGTTGTGCGTGGGGCTCTGGGCGATCTGTGGGTCTTCAGACCTGCGCGCCGCGATTGTCACCTGGAACGCTCAGAGCTCAACGTCGGGGCCCTCCGACGGCAGCGGCACGTGGAATCAGTCCAATGGCAACCGCGTTTGGTGGAACGGGAGTTCCCGAGTCTCCTGGACCGATGGGAACGACGCGGTCTTCGGCAGCACCACCAGCGGCAACTACACGATCGCGATTGGTGCGAACATCACCGTCCGATCGCTGACCTTCAACCTCTCGACCTACACGATTGGCAGCTCCTCGCGGACATTCACTTTGTCGAGCGGCAACGCCACGGTTGCGGGCGGCGCCAACGCCACGATTAACCAGTCGATCTCAGGAAGCAGCGGCCTGACAAAACTGGGAGCGGGCACTCTGACCCTTGGGGGCGCTAACGCTTACTCCGGCGCAACCACGGTGAGCGCCGGAGTGCTCGACCTTCGAAACAACGCCGCTCTCGGCACGACTTCGGATGCGGCCAGCGTTGCCGGCGGAGCGGCTCTCCAAGTTGATGGAAGCGGTTTGATCATCGCGGAGCCAGTCAGCGCGCTGGTCGGGAGCGGCATCTCCGGCGGCGGCGCCTTGCGCAACTTGGCGAACAATAACACGTGGTCCGGAGCGATCACCTTGGGGAGCGGCGGGGCGCGCATCAATTCGGACGGAGGAACGCTGATCTTGTCCGGCGGGATTTCGGGCGCAGGGCAACCGCTGACTGTGGGCGGCGCTGGCAATGTTACGATCAGTGGAGTCATCGGGACCACGACGGGAACGCTGACCAAGGACGGAACGGGGACGCTGACACTGAGCGGGGCGAACACTTACTCGGGCGCAACGACGGTTTCTTCGGGGACCTTGCGGCTGGGTACCGCCGGAGCGATCGGTGATACCTCGGACGTCTCCGTCAGCAGCGGCGCGACATTCGATGTGAACGGCAACGTTGAGACGATCGGCTCGCTGGCGGGAGCAGGGAACGTGACCTTGGGAGCAGGCCACCTGACCACAGGGGGGAACAACCGTTCGAGGTCGCACTCAGGCGCGATCAGCGGGACGGGAAGTTTGACCAAGACGGGCACAGGGACGTTCATCTTCTCGGGCAACAACAGCTATACCGGCGCGACGACCGTGAATGCCGGGATTTTGCGGGTCACCGGAAACACGGCCACCAGCCAATTCACGGTCAGCAACGGTGGAACACTCGGCGGCACCGGCACGATTGGCGATTTCATTCTCCACCTTGGCGGCGCGGTTTCGCCCGGGGGCAGTCCAGGCACATTGAATTCCGGCTCGCAAACGTGGGATGGCGGCGCGAATTATGTCTGGGAAATAAACCAAGCCCATGGAACCAAAGGCGCGGATCCCGGCTGGGATTTCCTGAACATCGGCGGGACTTTGAGCATCGGCGCGGCATCCGACAGCAAGTTCAATCTCAAAATCACGTCGTTGAGCTCCGGCGGTTCAGCGGGACAATTGGGGGATTTTGACGGCCTTCAAAACTACGCCTGGACCATCGCGACCGCGAGCGGGGGAATCATCGGGTTCGATCCGCTCAAGTTCAATTTGGATGCTTCCGCCTTCCAGAACGAGTTGAGCGGCGGAAGCTTTGGAATCACGCAGTCTCGGAATGATCTGAACCTCACGTTCAGCGCGGTGCCGGAGCCTCATGAATACGCCGTCGCGACGGCGGTAGCGCTGCTGGGCTTTGCCGCATGGCGTCGCTCCAGACAACTCGTAAATCGTAAATCATAAATCGTAATTTGTGATTCAGCTCACTTCCTCCTCGCGCTCCACTCGCTCGTGATTTCTTGGCCTTCGATTGTGGCCTTCGCAACGCCGACGATTTTGCCGTCCGCGAGTTTGCCGGACATGCGATAGGTGACCATGCTGCCGTCCGCGCGATCTCGTTTGACGGTCCAGGAGAATTCATTGCCGGTCATGCGTCCCTCCTGAATTTCCAACCAGCGAGTCTCATCGCGCGCAAATCGGCCGGCCACTTTGTCGCCTTGAGATTTCAGGATCAGCGGCGCCTGGACAGGCTCAGCATCGGGCCGCGGCATGGACCAGACCCACTCCCCGGTGAGGTCCACATTCGACGCGCCGGCGGATTTCACCCGTTGATCGCCGATCACTTGGGAGAGCCGTTGTTCGATCGCTTCGGCCCAGATTTCGTAGCCTTTGCGCGACAGATGCAAGTAGTCCGGCATGAGGTCCCGCGGAATTGTGCCATCGTCGTTGAGGAACCGATGGCCAAAATCGAGCCAGAAGATGCTCTTGCCGTCGGCGAGTTTGTGGAGGACTTGATTGACCTGAAGGATTTTTCCGCGCTGGGCGCTGAAGTTTTCGCTGCGGGGGAAGATCGCGAGCAAAAGAATTCTGGTTTCGGGAAGTTTCTCGCGAAGTTTTCGCACGATGGCCGTGACACCCTCGGCGATCTGGCCGGGCGTGTTGTCTTCGCCATTGGAGTTATTCGTGCCGATCATCACGACCGCGGCCTTTGGCTTCAGTCCATTGAGATTCCCGTTTTCAAGGCGCCAGAGGACGTGCTGCGTGCGGTCGCCGCCGATGCCGAGATTGACGGCGCTGCGGTGGGCATAATATTGGGCCCACACCTCTTTGCCTTCGCCTTCCCAGCCCTGCGTGATGGAATCGCCGATGAAAATGACTTGCGCTTTTTCGCCGGCCTCGATGGCGCGCTGATTGAGGAGTTTTTGGCGGTTTTGCCAGCCCGGCTCGTTGCGGGGCGCGGGTTCGATGGCCGAGTGAGCCGAGGCCGAAAGGATCGCGACGATGGTAAAGGCGAGACTGCAAACGAAAGGAGAAACGAGGGTTTTCATGGCGCGAGGATGGCGCGTCCACTCAGGACATGCAAGTCCGCGCTCTTAGGAGTGGTCAGGAACCGTTGGCGTCCAGCCTTGAGCCCAATCCTACGCGCACCGCGTCGAGGCCGTGTTCATCGCTGGTAGGGAAGGATTCTACTCCGTCCCTGACCCCATTCCTGTGAACTCACCGGCAGCGATTTGAACTGCCCTTGGAATAAACGACTGCTGCGCCTGTGGCGCCGATTGGTTGACGCCTGTTGGTTGACGCCTTGTCCGGTCTGAGGGATAAACCCATTCCACAGCCATCCCACAGAAATTCGGCAAAAAATGGTTGAGTTGACAATTTAATCCTGCCACACGGCAGGAATGAAAAATAGAAACATCAACTCAACCGACAGCAGGTTCACCGTCTTACAT